>JAIPJQ010000057.1 GCA_021734065.1 Fidelibacterota bacterium
ACCGGAAAACCACCATCCTGAAAACCATCGCAAGTCAGGGAAAACTCACGCCGGAATTACAGACAGAAATTGAAGCCTGCACAGACAAGCAGCATTTGGAAGACCTGTATCTGCCCTACAAACCCAAGCGCCGTACCCGCGCTATAATCGCCAGGGAAAAAGGGCTGGAGCCACTGGCGGATTTTATCTGGCAGCAGCAGAATGACGGTCGCACACGCAGTGACATTTTAACACCCTTTGTCAATGTCGAGAAAAATGTGGCCACTGAAGATGATGCGCGGGCTGGCGCGCAGGATATTATTGCCGAACGGATTGCTGAAGAGGCTGCCGTACGGGATTGGCTGAGAAAGTACGCTTTCCGGAATGGGGTGTTGACGGTTTCGGTGCGGAAGGACTGGAAAGACAAGCCCTCCAAGTTTCAGGATTATTACGACTATCAGGAAGCGCTGAACACCATTCCCCATCACCGGCTGCTGGCGGTGCGACGCGGCGAAAAGGAGGGCGTGCTCTCCACACTGATTGAGCTGGATGACCAGCGGCCGCTGCAATACCTGGTAAGACAATTTGTTCGAAATCCCGGCTTCATTTTTCATGATGCATTGATTGCCGCGATTGAGGATGGCTATACAAGATTGTTATTTCCCAGCATTTCCAATGCAGTTTGGTCCGAGTATATAACGGCTGCTGATTTATCCGCCATCGAAGTTTTCGCGTCCAATGCCCGGAATCTCCTGCTGGCACCGCCGGCCGGACAACGGCGGGTCATGGGCATTGATCCAGGCTTTCGCACAGGCTGTAAGTTGGCTATTCTGGATGAAACCGGCAAATTCCTCGATTACGGCATCATCCATCTCCACAATGAAACCGCGGCAATTCGATTGATACCGACCCTCCTCCGCAAGCATAAGATTGACATCATTGCCATTGGGAACGGGACCGCCGGGCGGGAGACGGAAGCGCTGGTGAAACGCATTTTGAATGACGAAGGGATGCAGACTCCGGTGGTGATGGTGAATGAAGCCGGTGCATCGGTCTATTCTGCCAGCGAGGAAGCCCGGGAGGAATTTCCCGATCTGGATTTGACGGTACGGGGTGCCATCAGCATCGGGCGGCGGTTGCAGGATCCCCTGGCGGAGTTGGTGAAGATTGATCCCAAATCCATCGGGGTGGGACAGTATCAGCACGATGTGAATCAAAAGGAGCTGAAAAATGCCTTGGACAATACGGTCATGCTCACCGTGAACCGGGTGGGCGTCAATCTCAATACAGCCAGCAAATCGCTATTAAAATATGTGTCAGGACTGGGCTCCACGCTGGCTGAAAATATTGTGAAATACCGTGAGAATACGGGTCGGTTTCACCAGCGCCGGGATTTACTTAAAGTCCCACTTTTGGGACCCAAGGCATTTGAGCAGGCGGCGGGATTTTTACGCATTCCCGACGGAAAAAATCCTCTGGATCGGTCGGCAGTACACCCGGAGCGCTATCCGGTGGTGGAATCCATGGCAAAAAAACTGGGGGTGGGTGTTACGGAATTGGTTGGTGATACCCAACGCATTGAAGCGATACCGATTCAGGAATTCGTTACCGATGAAGTGGGCTTGCCCACGCTGAAAGACATCATTGCCGAATTAAAAAAACCCGGCCTGGATCCGCGGGATGAATTTGTCATGCCCCAATTCATGGAAGGTGTGAACGCAATTGAAGATTTGACGGAAGGGATGATTCTGGAGGGGACGGTGACCAATGTGACTCAGTTCGGAGCGTTTGTGGATGTGGGTGTTCACCAGGATGGTTTGGTGCACATCTCCCAACTGGCCAACCGGTTCGTGAAAGATCCGGCTGAGATTGTATCTGTGGGTCAGATCGTGAAGGTCAAAGTCATGTCGGTGGATGTGGAGCGGAAACGCATTGGGCTGTCCATGAAGGCGGTGGGGTAAGCTCGAATATTTAGGTGATACCAACTCCCCTCCCTGGAGGGGTGGTGCGGCTTTAGCCGGGCGGGGGTGGTTGTTCCAAGATTTTACACACCCCTTAATCCCCTCTCGAGAGGGGAATCTTAATGATTACAATTTGTGCCTTATCGTATCCATCGTGGCATTTTTCAATCCGCTTCACCCGTGGCTAAGATTAATTCTCCGGACCAAACGATTCTTTCGCGATCCAAAGTTCTTTCATCTCACAGGTCAGATCGCCTGATACAACCAGCGTTGATTGGGCAATCTCTTGTTTGGCAGATTTCAGATTCGGGAAGTTGGTAATCAGAATCCCATCGTGGTAATCATTATCAAATTGACCCGCGAATATCAACACACTATCGGCGGCTAATTGTTTAAGAAAATCGCGGTAGGTTGAACCTGCCAGTGGATTCTGGCCGATGTGAACCGGTTTCAGCCGTGTGCATTGATAGGTAACCATGGTATAATTGGTATCGGTTTCGCAGATTCGCCCAGCCATGGTTATTAACAGATACTTCTCCAGCTTAAACCGACCGACACTGATCGCCGGATCAGTCGACAACCATTGATTCAGCGTATCCATGCTGGGTGCCCGAAAAATGAATATACCACCGCCCGTGTAAAACGGCCCCGCCACGATCAACTTTTTCTCACTCGCCAGCCGTTGGATGTTTGAAATGTGACCGGCTTGTAAGGTGGCGACTGCCGCACTGTCCAACGGTTCGCGTTCAGGATTGGTATTCAGGAACACAAAATAATCGTGCCCAGATTGGGTCTCGGTGTTTCCAATTGAGCAGGATAATATGATAAGCGTCCCAAGTGACAGCAGAATGAATGAAACCAATTTGACTGTCATATTCATGCAATACCACCTTTGTTTTTATCCATATGCGCAAATGTTCCCTTGTGAATATGGATGTTAATCCTGTTTGTTCGGGGTTTTCGTTACTGGATTGTATTGTCTGGGATTCACCCGGGTCATCCCCAATGTCACCAGCCAGGTGGTGAAAAACCCCAGCCCGATGGCGAGTACCGCCTCCCAGATAAACGCCCATCCAAGCCTGTTACGGAGAATCAGGTACCAGCTCACCATAGCGACAAATTGAAACACCGTCAAAAAGAGCTCGACGATAGTGTACCCATGCTGCGTTTTACCAGTAAGTTTGAAAAGCGGACTCACGATTTCACTTTCGCCCGGATTGCCTGACCGTTCTGTACTTTTAAATGACCTTGGGTGTAGGCGATTTTGCCGTTCAGAATGACGGTTTCAATGCCCTTGGAAAACTGATTGGGATTGGCGACAGTGGCGGCACCATCAATGGTGTCCGGGTCAAAAATGGTCAAATCAGCAATGGCGCCGTTCCGTAGAACACCTCGATTTTCCAGATTGGGGCGTAACAACTGTCGCGGCAGGGTGGTCATTTTTTCCAGAATCGTCTCCAGCTTGATCCCGATCTGCAATCCATGACGAATGGCAGTAGCAAAAGCGCCGGCACCCCGGGGATGATTGTTGGCGTGTTGCTCCCGCTCAATGCCGCCGTCCGATCCGATCATGCAAAAATCCTCTTTCAATGCCAGATCCACGGTTTTTTCCATAGGCGTCGTCCCCGGCGGGACAGCCACCAGAACACCCTTCAGGGCTCGATATTGCCGAAAGGTCGAAGCGGTTAATTTTTCGCCGGTTCCCACCACCGTGAGGTCGCCATAGTCCAGTCCATACTGCTCCCGCCAGCCCGGTGCGAAGCGCTCGGAATGGAGATAGGTCGCCCAATAGGAATAGGGATAAACATCCGTGGTGATCTCCAGTCCGGCACGCCGGGCAGCCCTGATTTTTTCCAGCGCTGCGGCCATGTGAAATGTCCCACCGGTGGAATGAAGATGGTCAAGATGCACCCGTGCCCCGGTATCCTTTGCCAGGCGGATGGCTTCATCCACACCGTCCAGCTCTTTTTCTTCGGATGAATAACGCAGGTGGAGAAAAAGCGGACGGTCATACCGCGCGGCCAGTCGGGCATATTCCAGCAATTCGGAATAGGGCGTCGGCTGATACTCAATGCTGTGGGAAACACCCAGCGCGCCGGCATCCAGACAGCGTTCCACATCCCGCAGGCGTTCCGGCAGCTGATTATAGCGCCAGCGAATGCTCATCACTTTGGTGGATACACCGTAATTGGTCCAGTGGGGTTGCTGTTCAAAATAGTCGTAATATGCCGCAACCTCGTGGCTCCCGCCGTGCATCTGTAGCGGTGTGGTGACACCGTCGGTGAGTTTGTATTTCTCGAATGTCTGATAAGTACGTTTGGGATTGGCGGAATTGTCGGCCAGAATGTCAATGAATCCCGGTGAGACAATCAGCCCGGCCGCATCAAAATACTGGTCAGCAGGTAATTCTGTGGCGCTGACTTTGAGGCGTCCGTCGGCTGTAATGCCGATGTAGGGTGTTTGCCATTTTCCATCAATAAATGCTTTCCCACCGGAAATGACCAACGGGTAGCGTTGGATATTCATCTGGCCGTGTAGAAAGTGGGGCACCAGGGCTGTTCCGGCCACCGCCAGGGAGGTGTTTTTGATAAATTCGCGGCGTTGCATTTATTGAGAGACCTTTGGTTTAAAAACAGTTAACCGCAAAGAGCACAGAATAGGAAGGTAGTCCCCTCCTCTGGAGGGGGGCCGCAGGCTGGGTTGGGTTTTATTCTGAAATATTCGATTTAACACACCCCTTAATCCCCTCTCGAGAGGGGAATTCCTAATCCAAATAATCGAGATGTGAAAATATTCCCCTCCCTGGAGGGGCAGTCCGGCGCGAGCCGGACAGGGGTGGGTTCTTCGAAAATTTTCTATTATCCATTAACTTTTCCCATGCTCCTCTATCCATTCCTGAATTGTAACTAAAACATCGTCCATTCGATGTTTAATATCACCGTCAAGAAATCTTAAAAAATGAATACCCAATTGCTCGATTTCATTCTGTCTTTTATGATCCTGAATTGCCGAATCATTATGACTAAATCCATCAATTTCGATGACTAACATCAAATCGGGAGCATAAAAATCGACGATATAATCCAATATTGGTTTTTGCCGATGAAAACGATACCCATACATCTGTTTCTGCTTGAGATGGTTCCATAGTAAAACTTCTGGTAGAGTAGAATTATTCCTGAGCAGTTTTGCTTTCTCTTTCAAATCTGAACGATATGGAATGATTTTCCTCAAGCTTGTTACTCATTGGGTTCGCTGACCATTTAGTCGTGATTCGCGACCAGAAACACACCCCTTAATCCCCTCTCAAAAGGGGAATCAAAAAGACCCTGATTCAAATGATGAAAATAATATTCATAGAGTCCCCTCCTCCGGAGGGGTGCCCGCAGCCCGGAGTGGGTCTTATCCTGAAATATTTGATTTAACACACCCCTTAGTCCCCTCTCAAGAGGGGAATCCAAGAATTCGTAATTTTCATTTCAATTCCGGTGCTCGTTGAAATAGTCGTTGATATTTTTCAAAAAATTGGGCGCTCCATCATCCGCGGTGCCGTCGTCCGATTTTTCCTCTGTCGTTTCGGATTCCTCCGACTTCAGCGTAATCGTCCACTGCTCCGTGAGGTTGCTGAATTTCTCAATATCCTGAATAAACCGTGAGGGCAAGGTGAATACGGTGCGTGTGTCGAAATAGGATAACCCGCCACCCCGTTCCAATTCCGGTGTCAGCAAATACAATTGTTGTTTCGCCCGGGTGGTGGCCACATAAAACAACCGGCGCTCCTCCTCAATATCCTCCTCGCGCTGCAACGATTGCGTCGCCGGCAGAAAACCGTCCACCAGATTAATCAGAAAAATGCTGTGCCATTCCAGCCCCTTGGCGGAATGAATGGTGGACAAAATCAGCTTTTCCTCGTCTTTGTCAGTGGCTGTCGTGTCAATCTGGGAATTTTCCGGAGGCTCCAGTGTGAGATCCGTTAAAAATGCCTCCAAATCCTGATACCGCTCAGCAATTTTCGCCAAAGCTTCCAGGTCGTGGGTACGTTTGTGGTAATCGTCGTAATTTTTCTTCAGAATCGGCAGATAATATTCCAGCACCCGTTTGGTTTCCTCGGCGGGCGAGAAGTTGTTGGATACACTTTCGGCGATGAACAGACGTAGTCGGGTGAGTTCACCGCCGATCTTGCGCTTGCTCCATTCCGGTGCCGCTAAAATCTCCGGTCCCTTCTGGGCTTCCACCACATCATCAATAACCTCCCGCGCTGTAGCCGGACCGACACCGTCCAGCAGGAGCAACGAACGATACCACGCGATGGCATCAAATGGATTGTACAGAATCCGAAGAAGCGCCGTCACATCCTTCACATGCGCCGTTTCGGTGAACTTCATTCCGCCAAACTTCACGAAGGGAATGTTGCGGGAATTCAGTTCGATTTCCAATTCGGTGGAATGCCAGCCGGAGCGAAAGAGCACGGCCATTTCATCCAGGGGAATGCCTTCTTCCCGCAGTTCCAGAATCCGCTGACAGATGAATTGCGATTGCTCCCGTTCATTCAACGCCTGCAGGTAAACCGGTTTCTGTTCGCCGGAAATTTCCGAGAACAGATTCTTGGAATATTTCTCCTTCGCGCTGGCGATAATGGCATTGGTGAAATCCAGAATCGGCTGGGTGGAGCGGTAATTCTGTTCCAATGTGGTGACACGCGTATTGGGGAAAATTTTGGGGAAATCCATGATGTTTTTGAACTGGGCGCCCCGGAATGCATAAATGCTCTGGGAGTCGTCCCCCACGACCATGAGATTGGCGTGCTCGGATGCCAGCAATGCAGCGATCATGGCCTGGAGCAGATTCGTGTCCTGATATTCATCCACCAGAATGTAGCGAAATTGGCGCGAAAGCTTGCGTCTGATCCCATCCTGCTCCGTGAGCAACCTGCGCAGATTCACCAGCAGGTCATCGTAATCCATCAAACCTTTGGTCTGCTTATAACGCAGGTAGCGGCCGGCTAATTCCATGATCTGGGGTTCGTCATCCAGAAAATGGGGATAGTCATCGGCCAGCACCTCCATGACGGGACGATTGGTGTTGATGGATTTGGATAGAATTTCCACCAGGGTGCGTTTCTTGGGGAAGCGACGCTGCTTTTTGTCCAGATTCAGCTCGGCGCGGAGCATGTTGACAATGTCTTCCGCGTCTCCGCGATCAATAATGGTGAAATTATTGGGGTAGTCCAGATGTGCAGCGTATTGGCGCAAAATGGTATTGGCGAAAGAGTGGAATGTGCCACCCTGGATGCGTTGGCAACGATCATCCAGGAGTAACGCCGCCCGGCGCAGCATTTCCCGGGAAGCTTTCCGGGTGAAGGTGAGCAGTAAAATCGATTCAGGATCCACGCCCTGCTCCACCAGATAGGCAACGCGATAGACCAGGGTGCGGGTTTTTCCCGAGCCGGCGCCGGCGATAACCAATTGGGGACCTTCAATCTGCTGCACCGCCTGCCACTGTTGGTCATTCAGCGCTTCAACATAGTTGATTTTGTGCTGACGGGATTTGTCACCATCTCCGTGCTTAGGATTGAGAGCGTAGTTTTTCATTGGTGAAAGGTAAACGGGGAATAGAGAAAGATTAAGAGGAAAGACGAAAGAGGAAAGAATGAAAGGCAGTCACACAGAGGGCGCCGAGCAGGCACAGAGCAACACGAAGTTGGAATTTTCAGCGATATTTTCTGTTGACTAAACCACTAATGGTCAATCAAGCCTCCCACTGACTACTTTCCTACGCGGGTGAAATATGCTCATGACTACGCATTTCACGGGGCATGCTCTTCTACTTTCCTACTTCTTCTTCCCCAATATCCTCATTCCACAATTCCGGGTTTTGTTCAATAAACTGTGTCATAAGATGGATGCAGGTTTCGTCCTGACGAACATCCAGTCTGACGCCGTGCTGTTTCAGGTGCGCCTCATCGCCCATGAAGGTTTGGTTTTCACCAATGACGATCTTGGGGATCCCGTAAAGCAAAATCGCACCGGAGCACATGGGGCACGGTGAAAGCGTGGTGTACAAAACCGATTCCCGATAAACACTGGCCGGTTGACGACCAGCATTTTCAAGGGCGTCCATTTCACCGTGCAGAATAACGCTGCCCTGCTGTACCCGGCGATTATGGCCGCGGCCGATGATCTCGCCATTGTGAACCAACACCGACCCGATGGGAATGCCGCCTTCCGCCAGTCCTTTTTGCGCTTCTTCGATTGCCGCCTGCATGAATTTGTCCATGTCTGTGCCTCTTTTGCGTTGGTTGATGAAGGTTAAGGTACGATAGGAGAATTTTTAGAGAAAGAAGAAAGACGAAACAGAGCAAGAGTAGGAGCCCGTCTTCGTCCGGAGCGATCTCCGGACTTCGACGCGGCAGGAAAGAGCAAGAGAGAGGCATCGTGTACGAGCACGAGAACGAGCACGAGAACGGGAATAAACTTCGAATGTCATCCCGGGCGTAATAGTCACAATGTGTTGGTAAAATAGCCGTAAGTCGCAGAGTGATAGGAAGATAACAGAACCAAACAGCCGGGTAAGCGTCAGCACCTGAAGAAAGCCGGGGAATCATGGAATGATGTTTTGGAACCTATCAGATCAAGCCATGGTCCGCAAAGGAGTAATAATCATTTCCACCCACGATAAGATGATCCAGCACCTGCACATCTATTGTGCCGGCCGCGGCGGCCAGTTTTTTCGTCACCGCCTGATCTTCGGAGGAGGGGGTGGTATTCCCCGAAGGATGATTGTGCACCAAAATCAGCGCTGCCGCGTCATAATTCAGCGCGCGTTTGATCACCTCCCGGGGATAGACGGCGGAGGAAGTGAGGGTTCCTTCAAACATTTCCTCCAATTTCAGAATCCGATTCTGACCATTGAGAAACAGCACCATGAAAACTTCCCGGTTCCGATCCCGCAGGTTGTGGGTGAGGTACTCATGGACGCCTGCTGATGAGCGAATATAGTCCTCCCCCACGATGCGCTCCTGGAGATAGCGTCTGGCTACGGCGTGGGGTAGTTTGAGTGCGAAGGCATTGGTCTCACCGATACCGTCAATTTCCATAAGCAGTTGGATGGGTGCTTCCAGAACACCCGGCAAAGAACCAAATCGCCGAATAGCTTCTTTGGCCGGTTTTTTCATATCTTTGTAAGGTGTGGTCAGGGTCAGAAGCATCTCGATCACTTCATAATCATGGAATGCCCCAATGCCCGATTGCATGAATTTTTGTCTTAAACGACCACGATGGCCTTGCTGGGTCTTGTTCGCCATCAGTACATCCTCTTGTTTGAATTTTACAACATTCTCAGAATCGGCAAATCTTACACATCCGCTGTGTAAGAGGCAAGTGCCGGATAGGTGAAATTGGCCGAATTTTTGCCGCACGAAAACACAAACCTCCTCATCCCGGTAAGTGATCTCTGGTTCTGTCGGATGAGGGGTCATGTGTAATGGGGCAACAGGGGCAATATGTTTACGTGCGCAACAGCAAATAGAGGTAGCATTTGACAATGGGAAATAACATCTTTTGCCATATGCATGGTCCTCCTGTTGTTCACGAAAACGCACCTCGTAATTTTTCTCCTGACCAGCCCCCGATAATACACCATAAACGATTGATAAAATTGGAAGTAAATTCAAACTCGGAGTACGCGTTATGCTGCCATTTCTGACAGCCGCCAAGTCCTCTGTGGGGAAGAAGTACCTCATGGCCTTAACAGGGCTTTTTTGGGTGCTGTTCCTCATTATTCACTTGGCCGGCAATCTGGTCCTGCTATCCGGTCACAGCGATGCGTACAACAAATATTCTCACTTTTTACTAAGTCTGGGTGAGTTGTTGTACGTGCTGGAGTTCATCCTGCTGGCATTTATCCTGCTGCACATCTATTCTGGTATCAGTGTGGCCATCGGGAAATTGCGCGCCAGACCGCAAAGTTATAAAGTTCAGAAAAACCTGGGCGGTACCAGCCGCAAAACCATCAGCGCCACAACCATGATTTACAGCGGATTGTTGCTGTTCATTTTTTTAGTGGTGCATATCTCCCACTTCAAATACCAGGTGGGTGTCAATGGCGATTACACTACGGTTATCGGTGGCGTGGAGATGCATGATTTTTACCGGCTGGTGTATGATTCATTCAGCTATGGTTGGTATGTGTTATTCTACGAAGTGATCATGATTCTGGTTTTCTCCCACCTACGTCATGGATTCTGGAGTGGGTTCCAGTCTTTAGGTGTGAATCACCCGCGTTGGTCACCATTCATTGATGGTCTTGGAATTGTCATTGCCGTGGTGGTTGGTTTTGGATTTCTCGTTATTCCACTCTACATCTTTTTCATAGGGGGTGCTTAATATGACCCTTGACGCAAAACTTCCGGACGGTCCCATTCAGGAAAAATGGGACAATCATCGTTTCCACATGAAACTGGTGAACCCGGCCAATAAACGTAAACATACGATAATTGTAGTGGGAACCGGCCTGGCGGGCGCATCCTCAGCGGCTTCCCTGGCTGAGCTGGGTTATAATGTAAAAAACTTCTGCATTCAGGATTCACCCCGGCGGGCGCATAGTATTGCTGCCCAGGGCGGGATCAATGCCGCCAAGAATTATCCCAATGATGGTGATAGTATCTGGCGTCTGTTTTACGACACGGTGAAAGGTGGCGACTACCGTTCCCGTGAGGCCAATGTTTACCGTCTGGCGCAGGTGAGTAATGATATTATTGACCAAGCCGTCGCCCAGGGAATTCCTTTTGCCAGAGACTACGGCGGTTTGTTGGCCAATCGCTCCTTCGGTGGTGCCCAGGTCAGCCGGACCTTCTATGCCCGTGGCCAGACCGGTCAGCAGCTGCTGCTGGGTGCCTACTCCGCACTAAGCCGTCAGATTAAAGCGAAAAAGGTGGAGATGTTTCCCCGCCATGAAATGCTGGACCTGGTGGTGATTGATGGAAAAGCCCGGGGGATTGTGACCCGTAATCTCATTAATGGTAAAATCGAGTCGTACGTGGCCGATGCAGTGGTGCTGGCCACCGGTGGCTATGGCAATGTCTATTACCTCTCCACCATGGCGGTGAATTCCAATGCGACAGCAGCATGGCGGGCGCACAAACGCGGTGCCTATTTCGCCAATCCCTGTTTTGTTCAGATCCATCCCACCTGCATTCCGGTGACCGGAGATCATCAATCCAAACTTACCCTCATGAGTGAAAGTCTGCGGAATGATGGCCGGGTCTGGGTTCCCAAAGCCAAAGGTGATAAGCGTCATCCCAGTGAAATTCCTGAGGAAGAACGGGATTACTACCTGGAGCGCCGTTATCCGGCATTCGGAAACCTGGTCCCGCGGGATATCGCTTCCCGGGCAGCCAAACAGGTGTGCGATGAAGGTCGCGGGGTCGGGAAAACCGGTCTGGCGGTTTATCTGGATTTTGCCGATGCTATCCAGCGGCTTGGACGCAAAGCGGTAGAGGAAAAATATGGTAACCTGTTTGACATGTACGAACGGATTACCGATGAAAATCCCTACGAAGTACCCATGCGGATTTTCCCGGCCATTCACTATGCCATGGGAGGTTTGTGGGTTGACTATAATCTCCAGAGTACCATTCCGGGATTATTTGTCCTGGGTGAAGCCAATTTCTCTGACCATGGCGCCAATCGCCTGGGTGCCAGCGCCCTGATGCAGGGACTGGCTGATGGGTATTATGTGGCGCCCTACACGGTGGGAAATTATATCGGTTCCCATAAGTTTGAGCCGGTGACCACCGACCATTCTGCTTTCAAAGAGAGCGAACAGATGGTTGCCGAATCGGTTAAGAAGCTGCTTTCCATAAATGGCAAACGGACACCACATGAGATCAATCGTGAATTGGGTCATATCATGTGGGAATATGTGGGTATGGGCCGAAATGAGGCCGGATTAAAGAAGGCACTGGAGGAAATTCCCAAATTACGCCAGGAATTCTGGGAGAATATCAAAATCGCCGGAAGCGGTGAGACATTGAACCAGACTCTGGAAGAAGCCGGACGCCTGGCCGATTATCTGGAGTTGGCGGAGCTCATGGCCCGGGATGCATTGAATCGCAGTGAATCCTGTGGCGGCCATTTCCGCGAAGAAAGCACCACGCCGGAGGGCGAAGCCCTGCGTAATGATGAAGATTATGCCTACGTAGCTGCTTGGGAGTACAAGGGTAAGGACCAGGTACAGGAGCTTCACAAAGAACACCTGACCTTTGAACATGTACCGCTCACACAGCGCAGTTATAAATAGAGGAGTTGGCCGAATGAGTAATCATGCAGAAAAATCAGATATGCGCCTGCACCTGAAAATCTGGCGCCAGCTCGATGCCGATTCGCCCGGTAAATTTGTGAGCTATGAAAAAGAAAATGTGTCACCCGACATGTCTTTTCTGGAGATGTTGGATGAATTGAACGAGAGAATGATCAAGGCCGGTGACGACCCGGTGGCATTTGACAGCGATTGCCGGGAGGGTATTTGCGGCATGTGCGGGCTGGTGATTAATGGCCAGGCTCACGGACCCCGTCGCGCAACCACCACCTGTCAGCTCCACATGCGGGAATTCAAAGATGGCGATACCATCACCATCGAGCCGTGGCGCGCCAAGGCGTTCCCGGTCATCAAAGACCTGGTGGTAGATCGCAGTGCTTTTGACCGGATTATCCAGGCTGGCGGGTACATCTCGGTGAATACGGGCAATGCACAGGACGCCAACGCGATTCCCATCCCCAAACGGAATGCTGATGAGGCAATGGATGCCGCCGCCTGTATCGGTTGTGGTGCTTGTGTGGCGGCTTGTCCCAACGCTTCCGCCACGCTGTTCACATCCGCCAAAATCAGCCAGTTTGCTTTGCTGCCCCAGGGACAGGTGGAGCGTAAGGAACGGGCGATCCAGATGGTGGGTCAGATGGATTTGGAAGGCTTTGGTGATTGTTCCAATTACGGTGAGTGCGAAGCCGCTTGCCCCAAGGAAATCTCCATTTCCCATATCGCCCGGATGAAATGGGAATATGCTAAGGCGGCACTCACCACAGCGTAATTTTGTTCAATTATGATTGGGGATGCTATCAACCTCCCGCCGTTCTTTCCCGAATGATGGGAGGTTTTCTTTACAAACGGGTAGATGAATTGAGTATCAACAGACTCGGCGGAGGGGCTGATATTTTGTGTGAAATTCTTAAGTAAAAACGATGGACAACGCTTACTCCATTGACAACTCACACGCCGCCGTCTATATTGA
>JAIPJQ010000058.1 GCA_021734065.1 Fidelibacterota bacterium
ACAAAACCCAATCGCGAGGGCAAAATAAATTTACCACCGTTATAGCTAATGGCATATTTGGGAACGCCCATTTCACTCAAGAAAAATTCCACCGTCACACTTGCATCCGGTGATGTTATGACAATCCTGGTGTCCCGGGTACAAGTTTCGACGAATGAAATCATCATGATCACAGAGAATAACAAAATGGGTATTGATGGATTCTTTATCATTACAGGCGCTCCTTTAGTCACGGGAGGATTCATCGAAAAAGGCAGATCAAACGCTGCGATCAAGCTTGTAAGTGTTCCAGCTCCGACCATTGCGCTTGTGCTGCTTTATAGCCGGCCTCGAACAACTCCTCGGCCGCGCTGGAATCGGTCCGGCTGTAGGATGCCAGGTTCATGCGAATCAACACATCGGCAGCCTGGGTTTGAATCCGGGTGGTTGTATCGACGGCAATGTCAAAGGCATTCAGCAAAATATCAATGACGCCCCCGGGCTCCTCATAACCATCATTTCCGTTTAGATCTACCCCCAGGATGAATTCAGCACCCATGGACTTCAACGGCGAAATTGGGACATTCTCCACAACCCCGCCATCCACCAGCATGCGTTCATTAATGGTGACGGGTATATAGATCCCCGGTACCGCGGCGCTGGCACGCACCGCTTCGGCTACCGGACCTTTGTCCAGCACAAGGCCCTTGCCGGTCGTGATATCAGTGGCAATACAGGCAAACGGGATTGGCGCATCTTCAAAACCTATTTCCCCAAGTTGCTCTGTAATCAGTTCGGCTAACTCTTCGTTGGATAAAATGCCGTATCGGGAAAGCGAAAAACCAGAGACCTGCATCCAGGTCAACTCGCGCGCCAGATCGAGGATTTCTTTGGGCGATTTCCCGAAAGCATAAAGCGCACCCACCAGAGCACCAGCGCTGGTACCGGTCACAAAAGCCGGTTTCAGATGTTTTTCTTCCAGAAATTGCAGCACGCCGGTATGAGCAATACCCCGGGCGGCGCCGCCACCCAGGGCAATCCCCCAGTTCTGCGGTTGTGATTCACCGCCCAGCGAACGAAACCATTTTGAAATTTTTTGTCGCATAACGCGCCCCTTTTTTAAAAAATGCTGAATCCAGTGGAAATATAAGGGTTTTTCTCTAAGAATGGAGGAATTCACAATCGACCCGTGGGACAGATAAAATCTACCGGGAATTGATGGACGAACCACCTGTCTCGCCAGCCCGAGAGGGTGGGCATTCAAAACATAACCTTCCTGGTTCTGGAACCACACTTCACAGGGCAAATCCCCCAATTTGTAAGCGAAATGGTTACCCGTCTGTCTAATCAATGTAACCTCATGGACAAATTATTGAGACCAATCCTCTCGCATTTTCTTTTTTCAAAATTGCATTCACATTAGAATTCATCTAATTTGTGTGCTGACCATGCAGGAGCGACAAAGGCAAGAAAAAATATCCACATACGCTGACGCCGATTCACGCATGGCACCCGAACAAATTATTCAAATACTTGAAACGACAATTCTCCCCACGGTATCCAAACCGGGCCGGTACCTGGGAAATGAATATAATGTCATCGTAAAAGAGTGGTCAGATAAGATAAACGGCTCTATCGCGCTGGCATTTCCGGACAAGTACGAGACGGCTATGCCCTACAACGGTTTCCAGATGTTATACCACATCATTAACCGGGAACCGGATCTGGTGGCAGAAAGAGTTTACGCACCGGAAGTGGATATGGAAGCGGAACTCCGCAAGCATCATGTGCCGTTGTTTAGCCTGGAAACCAAGCACGCGTTGGCCGACTTTGACATCATCGGCTTTACGCTGCCCTATGATTTACTCTACACAAACATTCTCAACATGCTGGATCTGGCGGGTGTCCCGATTTGGTCCAAAGACCGCACAGACCAGCATCCTTTTGTCATCGCCGGCGGCACCAATGCCTATAATCCGGAACCCTTGGCTGATTTTCTGGATGTGGTGGTGATTGGTGATGCGGAAGAAATTGTAACGGAGGTGGTACGGGTTATTGGAAAGGGTCGCAGGGCGGGAAAACCCCGTGAAGGCATTTTCCACGATCTCCTCCAACTGGGAGATGGTATTTACATCCCCGGCTTTTACGATGTGACGTATGGGGATGACGGCCGGATTCTCTCGGTAATGCCCAATCGGGCGGGTGTTCCGGAACGAATCAAAGCGCTGAAAATCCCATACTTGAAACAGTCTTATTACCCCACCAAGCCGATCATGCCGCTGATTAAAACCACGCAGGATCGGTTCGCCATGGAGGTGATGCGTGGGTGTACCCAGGGCTGCCGGTTTTGTCATGCCGGCATGGTTTACCGCCCGGTGCGGGAGCGTAAACCTGAAGACCTGATTAACCAGGCAAAGGCAACCCTGGAAGCCACCGGTTATGAAGAGATGGCGCTTTTGTCGCTGTCCACCTCGGATTATACCGGTTTACAGCCAACCATGGAGGGAATGCAGGACTTCCTTCGGGAGCGGAATGTTTCGGTTTCCTTTCCTTCCATGCGCTTGGATACCTTTACAAATGATATTGCCAAAATTGCCAGGCAATATCGAAAATCGGGCCTCACATTCGCTCCGGAAGCGGGGACGTGGCGAATGCGGCGGGTCATTAACAAATTAATTAGTGATGAGGATTTGCGAGAGTCAGTGCGAATCGCACTGGAAGAAGGCTGGAAAGTCTTAAAATTTTACTTCATGCTGGGTCTGCCTACTGAAACCGAGGCGGATCTGGATGGCATTTTGGATATGATTCACAGTGTACGCAGGATGAGTCAATCCTATGGACATGTGAAAATTCATGTGACCTTGTCAACCTTTATTCCCAAGCCCGAGACCCCGTTTCAATGGGAATTACAGGACGACAAATCCATGATTAAAGCCAAAATAGATTACCTGATGCGTGGTCTGCACCATAAACAGATTAAAGCCAGTTACCGCAACCCGGCCTATTCCGAACTTGAAGGAATCTACTCCCGGGGTGATCGACAGCTGGCCCGGTTGACCTATGCCGCCTGGAAGCGGGGTGCCAAGTTTGACAGTTGGGATGACCATCTGGATTATTCGGTTTGGCGTACTGCGGTGGAAGAAGCAGGCATTTCGGTGGATTGGTATCTGCGGGAACGGGAAACGGACGAAGTGCTGCCCTGGGATCACATTGATACCATGCTGCTGAAGAAATACCTGTTACGGGAACGCAAGAAAGCCTACCGGGAAGCCACGGTTACCGACTGCCGCGACGGCTGCCATGCTTGTGGTGTGTGCGATTTTGATGAGTTGATCATGCGGGAAGAGGTGAAGGGCACCACGGTATTAACCGGTTCAGATGATCCGACCTATCGGCAAGCACTGAGCGATGCGGAACACGCCACCGGCGCTGTTACCCGACCGGCTTCAGAAGCCAACGAAGGGGCTGACCTTTACACGGCCAGAATCCGGTACAGTAAACAGGATGAAGCCTGCTTCATGGGTCACCTGGATGTTCTGAAAGCCCTGACACGGGCCATTCATAAAGCGCGGTTGCCGATCTATTTCAGCGAAGGCTTCAACAAAAAGCCCCGCATTTCCATGGGACTGGCATTGCCGTTAGGCTATTCATCCGATTCAGAGTATCTGGATATCCAGCTGTATGAGGTGGTTCCTGAAATTCTGACGCGACTGAGTGAGCATTTACCCCGGGGACTGAAACTTCGGGAATCCCAATGGTTTGCCGGTCGCATCCCAGCCATCTCAAATCTGGTTGAGCAGCTTACCCATCAGGTAAAATTTGAAGATTTATCCAACTTTCCAGCATTAAGTAACAAGGTGAATGACTTTTTCAGTCAACCTTCCCACCTGATTCAGCGAGAACGCAAAGGGAAAACGGTAGAGATTGATCTACAGCCCTACGTGACTTCCCTGAATCTGTCCGGGACAATGCTTGAGATAACCACCAGAGTTATTAACGGCATGAGTGTCCGGATGAATGAAATTTTAAGCCTGCTATTTGATGACGCCGATGATGGGATTCCACCACATCGTGTGCATCGGAAAGCAGTGACATTCAAACGGGAAGGTCTAAAAATTTCAGCGCCCCAATTACTCACCGCCTGACTCTCGCAGATTCACAACAACAGGAATGTCTATGGCTGAAAAATGGCCGGTGATAGTGAACATGAATTCGCAGACCACAGATGGTTTGACAAAGAATCATTTTATTTGCCATCTCCAGCGTTTTTCGGCCCACGCGGATTCTGTTAGAAGTAGAAGAGGAATGTCATCATGAGTGACAGCAAAACAACCAAAGAGATTCTGATTAATCAAACCCACCGGGAAACCCGGATTGCCATCATGGAAAACGACCTGCTGGCTGAATTGTATGTGGAAAAACCGGAGAACGCCCGGATTGTGGGAAACATTTACAAAGGCGTGGTGGAAAATGTCCTGGACGGCATGCAGGCCGCGTTTGTGGACATTGGATTTGACACCAACGCATTTCTGCCCTACTCGGAAATTGAGGACAATGCCCTGGTCCTAGATCAGGGGACTGAAGATGATGATGACGATGAGGACGAAGATGAGTCGGACAAAAACCGGGATCAGTCCAAGGGCCGTGACAAGGGACGCAAACAACAGTCCCAGCGTGGGCGCGGCGGCTCCCGTCAGCGCAGCAATAAACCTCCCATGAACCTGAAAACAGGTCAGGAAATTTTGGTGCAGGTCATCAAAGAACCCTACATGGGTAAAGGTGCCCGGGTTACTACCAATGTAGCCATTCCCGGCCGTTTCATGGTCCTGGTTCCCAACGCCAATTATGTGGGCATTTCCCGCAAGGTAAATAACAATTATGAGCGCCGACGTTTGCGGAAAATTGCCTACAAAATCAAGCCCAAGGATTTCGGTGTCATTATCCGCACCGTAGCAGAGGGCAAGGATGAAGAGGTCCTGGAAGGGGACATGAACAACCTGCTGGACGGCTATAAACGCATGGAAACGGCGATTAAGAAGCAGCCGGCACCGACCCTGGTGTACAAGGATATGGAGACGGTCTCCAGCCTTATTCGTGATCTCTTCACACCCGATGTGGATCATGTAATTGTGGACAGTAAAGCCATGCATCGCCAGTTGCACGGCTATCTGCGCGGTGCAGCACCGCAGTTGGTGGATCGGCTGGAATTGCACCGGGACAAATCACCGATTTTTGAGAAATACTCAGTTGAGCAGGAAATTCAAAAGACACTGACACCCCGGGTTCAGTTGCGCAGCGGCGCTACGATTGTGATTGAGCAAACGGAAGCGCTGGTTTCCATTGATGTGAACAGTGGTCGTTATGTAGGCCGGAAGGACCACGAAGCCAATGCGGTGAGAATCAACCTGGAAGCAGCCCGGGAAATTGCCCGGCAATTGCGCTTGCGGGACATCGGCGGACTTATCGTCATTGATTTCATCGATATGCACTATGACGAGAACAAGAAAAAAGTGTACTACGAGCTTCGTCGCGAGCTTCGAAAAGACCGCGCCAAAGTAGCTGTAAATTACATCTCCGATTTCGGGCTGCTGGAAATGACCCGGCAGCGCATTCGCCTGAACCTGCTCTTGTCCGCCACGGAAGAGTGTCCTGTTTGTCACGGCAGCGGGCGGATTCCCTCCAAAGCATCCATGGTTACCAAAATTGAAAGCTGGTTCCGTCGCTACCGGACAAAAGCCCGTGAGTTTAAGCTTGAACTGCTGGTACATCCGGAGCTGGCCTCCTTTATGCGTTCCGGCCGGAAAAATGTCATCCGCTCCATGCAATGGCAGCATTTAATGAAAATTGATTTAAAGGAAGATGACAGTTTAAATATCGACGAGTTCAAGGTGTTCAGCCGCAAGCACAAAAAAGAGATTACCGGGGACTATTAATCTCGCTCGGCTGGGGGCGTCTGGAAACGCCGGTAAACGGGATGGCCTCCCGACCGTAAAAACACCGGGATTTGATCTGGGGTTTACTCTGAATACCCGATTCGGTCAACGGGATTCACAATACTGGAAGCGATATTTTTCAAGTGGGAATGAATCCGTTTAATGAATCGTAGATAGAGTACCATCGCGGCAGCGGTTTGTGTATTCAAGTCCCGCACTTCCCCGCGCACCAGGCCGGTTACGATGCGATCACAGACCGATGATACTTCCTTCTGATGAGTGGACATGACTTCACGGGCTAATTTGGAATCCTGCTCTACAAATGCCTGAATCAGTGTATTGAAATTGGTGTTCAGGCGCTCCTCCACCGGTTTCACATCTACTTCAAAATCTCCCAACTGCAAGCGCTGGGTGTGGTTGATGGCCAGCTCCACAATATTCTTGGTATAATCACCGATCCGCTCAATATCAATCACGATGCTTACCAGACGAATACCCATGGCCAGCTCGGTCGCTCCGGCTATAGCCAGATGGGTCATGACTTTCCGCCGCACTTCTCGCTCATAGGAATTAATCTGTCGGTCCTTTTCGTACAAATCAAACCGCAGATTGGCCGTATCGGATTCCCGCAGCGTTCGTACCGCTTCCAGGAACATTTCCCGATCGGTTTTCAACATATCCACAGACGCATCAAAGGCCTGTTTCATGAGATTGTCTTTGCTAAACAGATTAATGAGTTCTTTAAACATGATGCTTACCCCAGGATTAGAATGACCACCAATGGTACCAGATAAAATACAGCCACCACATAGACGATGGGAATCAACTTATTTTTAATTGCCAGTCGTGCCATGAATTCCGCCATCTTCAAAGGCAGCTTACGGAGCGCCGGAATTGGCCAGATAACCAGAATTGCAACGGCATTAAAAAGAACATGCGTGAACGCCACGGTGACAGCGATGAGATTGCCGGTGGCAAAGCTCGCCAAAACAGCCGTGATGGTTGTCCCCACATTGGAACCCAGCGTATAGGGAAAAATCTGCATCAGGGTTATCAATCCCGCGCCAACCAGCGGAACCGCCAGGGATGTGGTGATAGAACTGCTTTGTACCGCGACGGTAAGCATTAAGCCAAAAACAAAGCTACGCCAAGGCTTTGCAAACAACACATCATCAAAGAATGTCGCCATGCGCGTGACCACCAACGACTTGAGAATCTTGACCAGGTAACGCAAAGCACTGAAAATAAACAGAATACTGATGATGATGAGAAGGGTAGGATGATCGCCTAATCCCTGTTTAAATAAATTCACGGCAGGTTCGGTAACCAGCTTGATTGGACTGACAACACTCAGTCCGCCAATCCCGTGAAACGCGTTGCCCAATCCCGTGGCAGTCGATCCCAGAATGCCCCCCTCCAACCAGCGGCTGGTCACCAGATGAATCGGAAACAATAGCGCCACAGCCATGATATTGAAGAAGTCGTGCACCGTACTGGCCGAGAAGGCGCGCTTGAATTCTTCCCTTTGATTCACATGAGCCAATGACACCAGCGTATTGGTGACTGTGGTACCGATATTGGCACCCATGATAATGGGGATGGCATTCACCAATGTCAGCGCATTTCCGGCCACCAATCCAATAACCAGCGACGTGGTCACCGATGAACTCTGTACCAAAGTCGTGGCCAGAATTCCGATAAATAAACCATCCAGCGGATTGGTGGTGGTTTGGAGAATTTTATCGGAAAAACCACTCCCCATCATTTTAAAAGCAGCCCCCAAAAGACCGATACCGGTGAGGAACAGATACAACAATCCGCACACTGCCAGGATTTTATAAAAATTAGGATTCCGGTAGAAATTCATCGCCCTGCCCTGCTGAATGTTACCCGCGCACCCTCAGGAATTTCGCACGGGATGGAGCCGGAAATGTAGATGCACCGGAAGGGGGAAGGAATAAAGAAATCAGAAAAGATCCTGCCCTAATGCCGGATATTGAAGGGCGGTGCTTCAAAGGTTAATTCCAGGGGTTGTTCATCAATTCGGGTAACCCTGGCATAGCGGTTCCCGGTTTTCAATTCGCTGAGAAATTCTTTCACCAGACCGCCATCGCCCTCCACCTCAGCGGTTACGGTACCATTCTGTTCATTGCGAACCCAACCGGCCAGATTGAAGTGGTCAGCCGTATGTTTTGTGAACCAGCGGAAACCAACGCCCTGGACCACACCCTGAATGGATAATCTGAGTCGGATATCAGACATGATCGCTACGATCTATAGCAATTTCCCCTGGTATTCATCTTCATTAAAACCAAATACTACTGTCCCGCCCCGGATAATGATAGGACGCTTTATCAGATTGGGATCCCGGAGCATGATATCAATGGCTTCGGCTTTGGTGGGCAGGTTTTGACTCATTTTATGTTCCCGATACGGCTTACTGCGGGAATTCAGGTATGCTTTCAGATTCGCTTCATCAATGTGCTTTTCCAAAAATTCCCGGGAGGGCGGTTCATTCACAATATCAATGGTTTCGAATGCCACATTCTGTTCATTCAGATACTTTTTCGCCTTCTTGCAGGTCCCGCAGGTGGTTTTGTCGTAGAATGTTAAACCCATATTTCACTCCCATTCATTTATTTGTCTGAAAGATATTGTCCATCGGCTTGTCCGAAGTACCCAACCGCCGCCGGGCAGATTTGGACAGTGCTCGCCTCAGGATGACTACCCGGATTCGTTCTTATTCTCGTTCTCGTACGCGTAATCGACTCTTTCCTCTTTCCTCTCATTTCCCCGTACTGTACCCGTCATTTCAAATGCCCTGAGCCGAGGGACACAGGTCATTCAGGACGCATTCCTCGCACCGGGGACGTCGTGCTTTGCAAACTGCCCGGCCATGGTCAATGATGAGATGGGTGAACAGAATCCACTCATCCCTGTCCAGAGCTTTCTCCAAATCCCGCTCAATTTTTACCGCATCCTTCTGCCGGGTCAAGTCCAACAAATTGGCAATCCGGGTTACATGGGTATCCACCACAATGCCTGGTACACCAAACCCCGTTCCCAGTAAAACATTGGCTGTTTTTCTCCCCACACCAGGTAATCTCACCAATTTTTCCATCTCCATCGGAATTTCACCACCATATTCAACCACAACAGTTTTTGCCATATTGGAAATGTTTTTGGATTTGCTGTTAAAAAATCCGGTTGACCGAATGATCGCTGCAATTTCATCAACCGGTGCTGCTGCCATGGATTCTGCATCGGGAAACCGGCTGAATAATACCGGTGTCACCATGTTCACCCGCTCATCGGTACATTGGGCAGACAACATGGTCGCCACCAGAAGCTGGAATGGTGTTCGAAATTCCAGTGAGCATCGCGAATCGGGATACTCACGTTTCAGGCGTTCCACAATCTCCGCCGTTCGGGCGCGCTTGCGTGTCAAAGATTCCCGCATTACAAAGCCGCCTTTTTCTTTAACCCTTTGGGTTGAGATGGTGGGAAAAATTCGTGAGTAACCGGCACCAGCCGGCCATCGAATTCCAGGCTTAATTTACACCCTCCTGTTACCACTTTCTCCCGTAGTAAGCCGAACCCCAGGAAACCCCCCTTTGTCCGTGCAATCGAAGTGATGATACCCGCAGATTCAGCGCCGCAGACTATTTTCGCGGGAAGCTCCGGTGCAACAAACTCAGTCCACGAAACTAAAGCCCGACGACGCTGATTCTTCTCATAGTTAAATATCCGCGCCACCACCTCCTGCCCCGGATAGCAGCCTTTGGAAAAATTCACTGCCCACAAGAGACCCAACTCCTGAACATGATATTGACCATTCATTTCTGAGCCAGTTAAAGGCACACCCCGTTCCAGGCGCAATTGGTGAAATTCGTCCTCTGCTAAAAATTGATGTTGTTGAATACCTGTGGCGTCTAATTCACCATCCCGGCTGAGCATCAATCCACAACCGCCAAACCATTCTTCCACCGGCCAGGTTATTCCAGCCGCCGTTTCCTTCCACATACCGGTTTCCGAAAACCCGGCATCCTCCATTGTGATGATCAGGTGGTATGAATCCGCGTCAAGCGCCAACCCGGCCTTATCCATGGGAAATAAAAACTGGTCCAGGCGTTGATAAATCTCCGCTGACATACCGGGTGACGGTACCAGCCAGCTTTCGTGTCCCCACTCCAAATACCAGATCAGGTCCACTACACGCCCCTTCTCGGTGGTTAGCAGCGTGGGAACGACTGAATTGGACGACGGATTCTGCAAATCATTGGTCGTTATACGATTCAGGAAGTCGTGGCGTTGTTCACCAGTTACCCGGATCACCTGTGTATTTCCCAAGGAGAAGATTGGTTTCATGCCGTTAATCTAATTTTGGAAGCATGCCGGGAAAATGATTCGTGGGAAAGAAATGGCGTGAATTATCTATGGCTTAAAATAGGCGGTGACTTCCGCTGTGGATCGGGTATTCAGGACATGCTCAGCTGCCAGGCCGCCTTTACGGGCGATACCCACACCCAACGGAATAGAATCAATCATTTCCATGCTGTGGGCATCAGGATTTATCGCCAACATGACACCGCGACGACGCGCCAGGCGAATCCAACGCCAATCCAAATCCAGTCGCTGAGGTGAGCAATTAATCTCGATGATTTTGCCGTTAGCCGCCGCCGCGTCAATTACCTTGTCCATATCCAGGGCGTATTCTTCCCGGGACAGCAACAATCGCCCGGTGGGATGTCCCAGCATGGTGGTGTAAGGATTTTCCAAGGCCTTGATAATTCGTGCCGTTTGCTTCACCCGGTCCATCCCCATGTGATTGTGAACTGAGGCAATGACAAAATCAAATTGCGCTAAAATGTCATCCTCATAGTCCAATCTGCCATCCGGCAGAATGTCTGATTCAATCCCACGAAAAATATGAAAGTCCGTGAGACTGGCATTCAATGCATCAGTCTGCGCCCACTGCTCTTCCAGGCGGTCAGTCTTGAGACCATTGGCGTAATAGGCGGATTGGGAATGATCGGAAAGACCCATGTACTGATATCCCGCCTTGCGAGCCGCATTCACCATCTGATCCAATGTGTGGACACCATCGCTGTATGTGGTATGACAATGGAAAAAGCCCTGAATCATCTCTTGGTTGACCAACGAATCCGGGAATAAATCGGGTTCTCCCTCCTCCCGCAATTCAGGTGGTATAAACCGGAGCCCCAATTTCTGGTAAATGGCTTCCTCTGAATCCGCGGGTCCAGGTTTGCCGTTACGATGCAAACCCGTCTGACGCCAGGAATAGCCTTTTTCACGGGCGAGTTGTTTCAAATACTCGTTGTGATTTGAGCTGTTGGATTCATAGAGCCAAACCGCTGGGAAATGTGAATTATCGGTGAGGCGAATACGCACGGGAATACCGAAATCGGTAATCGCATTTATCACCTCACCACTCACCGACGCGATGGTATCTATGGACGGCAATCCGGTCAAAATCTCCGCCAGGCCCTGTGGGTCCAGCGTGGTGGTTAAGACGAAGTTGATATTTCTCACCACCTCCTTGTAGCGGCGAACGGAACCTGCCAGCTCCACCCGTTGAATACCGTCGCTTTTTCGCAATGTATAAAGAATGGCATCAGCTATTTTCAGCGCATCTCCCAGCAGAAAATGACTACTGAATCGCTTCCGGTAACGAATCGCCTCCAGCAAGCGTGCCTGCTGTTTCTGCCCCATGCCCTTCATGTTGGCCAATCGATTTTCAACGCAGGCGTATTCAAGCTCGCCAAGGGTCGTAATATCCAGCTCTGTAGCCAGTAATTGGACCCGTTTCACGCCCATACCCGGCAGGCGCAGAATATCCAACATCCCAGCGGGGATGAGCTGCCTCAGTTCGCCATGAACGGTGGATTTGCCAGTCAGGACCAGCTCAGTAATGACCTCTGCCAATCCTTTCCCAATGCCGGATAATGTTTCCAGCCGTCCCTGCTTCGCCAGCGATTCGATTTGGGCCTTGTGACTTTCAACCACTCGAGCGCCATTTTCAAAAGCCCTGACTTTGAATTGATTCTCACCCGCCAAAGCCATGAGAGCGGCGATTTCCTTCAGGGTTTTTATGAGCTGTTTTGATTCCATGGCGTTCAATATAAACGGAGACCGATTGATTCCTAATCCCATGACAATTGGCGCACCACCACATTCAATTCTCTGCCCGAGTCTTATTTTTTCTTCTTTCCTCTTTTTTCTCCTCCCCCCGGGGATATCGATCCAGGTTCCTGTAAAAAATGGTGACCGTCTTTGTCAAATCCGAAGACCCTGAAATGAATTCAGGGTGACGGTGTCCACAGGTTTAGAACGGTTTGATTGTTTCTTCGAAAAATTAGCACCCGAATTTATTCGGGTGGTGCGGTTTCCCGTCAAATAATACAAACGGTTTTAACCGTTTTTCAGCGACCACCACAATGAATTGTGGTGTTAATTGTATCTATTGGTCCCACGATTTCAGTCTGCAGGTGAGATCCTTCCACTTCATACGGGTTGTGGTTTTCTTCTTCATCTAACCCCGGTTGCCCTTCGACCCTGCTCCGCGTTGCTCCGCACGGGCAGGCCCCGCTCAGGGAAACAACCGGGGAACCTGAAACCAGCCATCGCAGGGCTTCGACACGACAGGTAAATTCAGGGTTAAAGTAGCAGTGGCAACAGCTTTAGAACGGTTCGATCGTCTCTTGGGAAAATTAGCACCCGAATTTATTCGGGTGGTGCGGTTACCCGTCAAATAACGAATACGGTTTTAACCGTTTTTCAGCGACCACCACAATGAATTGTGGTGCTAATTTTATAAAACAACGCTTTCGGTTTGCAGCCCGAGATCCCTCCGCTTCGCTTCGCTACGGTCGGGATGACATGCAGGTCTCGTACTCGTGATCGTACTTGATTCTTACGCTGTCTGGTCACGGCGTAGATTACGGACCGCTCGGAGATCGGTCCCTACCAATCCATTCTTAAAAATTTTATCTGTTTCAATCCGTTCGGTCCGGTCCCAGGACATAGGTAACAGAAAAGAGTCAAGACATAGGTAACACTTTTAAAAGGGTTAAAATCGGTCAACACCATATTAAGGAGGTTGACCATGCCCTGGAAGGAGAGGAACCAAATGGAGGAGCGGAAA
>JAIPJQ010000169.1 GCA_021734065.1 Fidelibacterota bacterium
GGTTTCCTTGTTCGGACCGCTTTCTTTCTCCAGTTTGGTGTAAGAATTCGGTATGTTAAAATTAGGCATCTTTACCCTTCTCTGCGTCTAATGACTATTTCGAGTACAACTCGACCACGAGCTGCTCATTGTAATCTTCAGTGACCTGGTCACGGCTGGGGTAATCCACAAAGACACCCGCCATGCTGGCTTTATCCAACCGCACCCAGGGATAGGCGCCCTCGCCTTGAACCCGGCGCATGGCGTCGTGAATGAAATCCATTTTTTTACTCTTTTCCCGAACCTGGATCAGATCTCCCGGCTTGGTCTGGTAGCTGGGGATATTCACCCGGCGATTATTCACCAGAAAATGTCCGTGGGCTACCAGCTGCCGCGCCTGACGGCGGGTGCGGGCAAATCCCAACCGGTACACGGTATTGTCCAGCCGTGACTCCAGTAACTGCACCAGGTTATGACCTGTGATTCCCTCTTTAGCTGCCGCTTTTTTGAAATAGGTACGGAACTGTTTTTCCAACAGGCCATACAGATACTTCATTTTCTGCTTTTCCTGCAGCTGCAAGCCATAGTCGGATGTTCTGCGCCGACTGGTTGGGCCATGCTGTCCCGGAGGATATGCTTTTTTTGGTGCAGCAAATTTTGGAGATTCAAACGCCGGAAAATTCAACCGGCGACAAATCTTTCCGCGTGGTCCTGTATATCTTGCCATGTTTCAAATACTCCTTGCTTATACCCGGCGCTTTTTGGGCGGACGACAGCCATTATGCGGAATTGGTGTGATGTCTTTAATCGCAGTGACATCCAATCCCACAGCAGAAATAGAGCGAATTGCAGCTTCACGACCAGCTCCTGGTCCTTTCACGCGCACTTCCACGCGCTGCAATCCCAAATCCATGGCTTCTTTCGCCGCTTTTTCCGCCGCTTGTGAGGCAGCATAGGGTGTATTTTTACGCGAGCCCTTAAATCCGGCAATGCCGGCACTACACCAGGCGATCACGTTTCCCTGACTATCCGTCAGGCTGATGATCGTGTTGTTAAAACTGGCTTTGACGTGGGCGACCCCTTCAGGGTCTACTTTACCGCGTTTCTTCTTTTTCTTTGCTTGCGCTTTGGCCAATTACGTCACTCCTTCGAGTTCTTAACGATGTTTACTTCGCTGCCTTTTTACCTAATCCGACGGTCCGTTTCCGACCCTTGCGGGTGCGTGCGTTGGTGCGGGTGCGCTGCCCGTGAGCAGGCAATCCACGCCGGTGACGCAATCCGCGGTAACAACCGATATCCATGAGCCGTTTAATATTCATGGTCACTTCGGTCCGTAAAGCACCTTCGACCTTGTAGTCGCGGTTGATGACTTCACGAATGTCACGGGCTTGTTCGTCGGTCAGGTCTTCCACACGCGTGCTGGCATCCACACCGGCTTTCTGGCAAATCTCACCAGCGGTGTGTAATCCAATGCCATAAATATACCGCAGGGCGTACTGCAGCTTTTTCGTACGGGGTAAATCAACACCTGCTATACGAGCCAATTGACGCCTCCCTAACCTTGTCTCTGTTTATGTTTCGGATTCGAACAAATTACCAGCACTTTCCCGTGCCGCCGAATCACCTTGCATTTGTCGCAAATCGGTTTCACCGACGCTCTTACTTTCATAAATCCTACCTACACCTTTTCATTTGTAACGGTAGACGATTCGCCCGCGGGACAGATCGTATGGCGAGAGTTCAACCATCACCTTATCACCGGGCAAAATTTTAATGTAATGCATCCGCATCTTTCCGGAGATATGGGCCAGGACTTCGTGCCCATTATCCAGCCGCACCCGAAAAGAGGCATTGGGCAAATTTTCCTCAATCGTCCCGTCAACTTTTATCATCTTTTCTTTAGCCAATTTGGAGAACCTCTATCATTAATCGAATATCGTTTCACCGCCCTGGCTTAAGACCACAGGACCATTTTCAGTAATTGCCACCGTATTTTCAAAATGGGCGGATGGTTTACCATCCTGTGTGTGAACAGCCCAACCGTCTTTCGCGGTGTAGACATCTTTCACACCGGCGTTGATCATGGGTTCGATTGCCAGGCACAAACCTGTTTTGAGAATCGGACCTGTGCCCTGCACGCCGTAATTGGGTACCTGCGGATCTTCGTGGAGTTTGGTACCAATACCATGTCCCACCAGTTCCCGAACCACGCCGTACCCGAAAGATTCACAATACGTCTGGATTGCATGACCGATATCGTATAGATGATTGCCGGGCTGGCATTCTGCAATACCTTTTTCCAGGGATGTTTGAGTCACCTCCAGAAGTTTCCGGATCTCATCATCGATTTCACCCACAGGAAACGTCCGGGCAGCGTCACCATAGTAACCATCTACGATGGCACCACAGTCCACACTCAGAATATCACCTTCCTGCAATACATGTCCGTTGGGAATGCCGTGGACAACCATATCGTTGGGTGAAAGGCACAGCGTTCCCGGGAAACCGTACAGACCTTTAAAGCCGGGGATAGCGCCCTTACTCAGGATAAACTTCTCCGCCATTTCGTCCAGATCACCCAATTTCACGCCGGGACGAACATTTTCACCCACCATTTGCAGGGTTTCAAAAACGATCTTGGCCGCCTTGCGGATTTTCCGGATTTCGTCTTCTGCTTTTAACCGTATCATTTGCTTAAAAAGCCATTCCTTACATCCGACGCCGGCCACGCATGCGACCACTTTTCATAAAACCATCGTAATGACGCATTAATAAATGCGATTCAATTTGCTGGAGGGTATCCAGTCCCACACCAACGACGATGAGCAGACTGGTGCCACCGAAAAAGGACGCGACATCGTAATCCACATCCATCCCCGAAGTGATGATATACGGGAAAATCGCCACGAATGCCAAAGCAAAGGCACCGGGCAGAGTTACGCGCGTCAGGATATTGTCAATGTATTCAGCGGTGCGCTTCCCTGGTCTCACTCCGGGAATGAATCCACCGTGCTTCTTCATGTTATCAGCCACTTCAACCGGGTTGAAGGCAATGGCTGTGTAAAAATAGGTAAAGAAAATAATCAGCAACCCAAAAGTGGCCCAATAGAACGGATGGTTGAAATCAAACCAGCGCATTACACTGTTCATGAACGCGTTGTCTGACAAAAAAGTACCGAACATACCCGGGATCATGAGGATACTCTGGGCAAAGATGATGGGCATCACACCCGCTGTGTTAATGCGCAGGGGAATGTGTGTGGATTGTCCACCGTAAACTTTGCGTCCCACAACGCGTTTTGCATACTGGACCGGTATCTTGCGCATACCCTGAGTCAGCAGAATCACGCCGGCCACCACAAACAGCAAAATGCCCAAGAGGAGAAATTCTGTGAAAATGGTGTGGACGTCATTCTGAACATAATGGACTTCCTTCAGAATGACTTGCGGTAATCCAACGATAATACCAATCATGATGATGAGCGAAATACCGTTTCCGATTCCCCGCTCAGTGATCTGTTCACCCAGCCACATGAGGAAAATCGTGCCGGTAACCAGCGTAAGCACTGTCAGCAGCATAAATCCAAGACCACCGCTGGGAACCACCTTCATGGCCACGCCATTCACATTGGCTTCCATATTGGTTAAGAATACCGCAATACTCCACCCCTGAGCCAGTGAGATGAGAACCGTCCCATAGCGGGTTAACTGGGTAATTTTTTTCCGGCCTTCCTCACCCTCCTTCTGGAGCTTTTGGAAATATGGTACGACCGCGCCCAGGAGCTGAATGATAATTGAAGCTGAGATATAGGGCATAATTCCCAGAGCAAATACCGTGGCCTTGCTCAGGTTGCCCCCGGCAAATAGGTCATACAACCCCAGAAAGCCCTGGAAGCCCTTCTGCAAATTCGCAATGGCAGCGCCCAACACTTCCGCATCTACTCCAGGCAGAGGTACGTGACCACCCAACCGGTACACGGCAATGAGACCCAACGTAAATAGAATGCGTTTCCGCAATTCTGGAATTTTGAAAATATTCCGGAATTTATCTAACATAGCAGGGTAACCTTCCCACCTGCAGATTCAATTTTTTCCTGCGCCGATTTGCTGACTTTGTGTATCGTCAACTCAAAGGCTTTATTCACGTCTCCGTCACCCAGGATTTTCACCAAACCATCCGCATGACGGATCAGTCCGGCTTCTTTCAAACTTTCCAGCGTGACTGCGCCCGCTTTTAACCGATCCAAATCGCGCAGATTTACCACCTGATACTCTTTGCGGAACGGATTTTTAAATCCCCGTTTCGGCAGGCGACGATGCAGCGGCATCTGACCGCCTTCAAACAGGCCAGCGCTCTTGGAGCCGGAACGGGATCCGTACCCCTTGTGACCGCGACCGGAAGTTTTTCCGTGTCCTGAACCATGGCCGCGACCCACACGCCTACGATTGCGTAATGATCCATCGGCCGGCGTCAATTTATCCAGACTCAACATTAGACCTTCTCCACAGTTACCAGATGCTTCACTTGTTCCAGCATCCCTTGGATGGCTGGTGTCAGATCGTGATCGACCGTATGTCGAATTCGTTTTAAACCCAGAGCCTCAATGGTCCGTTTGTGCTTTTCAACCTGACCGATGACACTTCGAATCTGGGTCACCTTCACTCTGTCAATTTTTGATTTAGCTGTCATGATTAATTAAATAACTCTTGAATGGTTAGACCGCGTTTCCGTGCCACTTCAATGGCATCTTCCAGACTCTTGAGACCTTCAACGGTCGCTTTTACAACATTATGGGGATTGGATGTACCCAGGATTTTTGTCAGGACATCAGAAATTCCAGCCTGCTCCATGACCGCACGCACCGGACCACCGGCAATTATTCCGGTACCGGGGGATGCGGGTTTCAGCAAGACCCGGCCGGCTCCGAACTGTCCCACCACAGCGTGGGGAATAGTTCCATTAATAATGGGAATTTTGAACACGCTTTTTTTGGCGTTTTCTTTGGCTTTGGAAATTGCTTCCATCACCTCATTAGCTTTACCCAGACCAACGCCAACATGTCCGCGTCCGTCACCCACGACAACGATGGCATTAAACCGAAAGCGGCGGCCACCTTTTACGACTTTGGCGACACGATTGATCTTGACGACTTTTTCGTCTTTGAATTCTATCTCACTGGGATTGATACGGGCCATTAAAACTCCAGTCCTGCTTCGCGGGCTGCATCAGCCAATGCCTGCACACGCCCATGATACACGAAGCCATTTCTGTCAAATACCACTTCTTTAATTCCCTCAGCAACGGCTTTCTCGCCAAGGGCTGTCCCAACCAGCTTGCTCACATCAGATTTCGTCATGTCCTTTTTGACAGACTTAACCACATCAGCATTCAAAGATGAAACGCCTGTCAACACTTTACCAGCGCCGTCATCCACGAGCTGAGCGAATATATGCCGATTACTGCGAAACACAACCAAACGCGGACGCTCGGCTGAGCCGGAAATGATCTGGCGGATTGCCTTCTTGCGGCGCAGGCGTTTTTGTTCGCGAATACTCTTTTTCCCACTCACAGCTAACTTCCTTTATTTCCCAACAGTCTTACCGGCTTTGCGACGGACATACTCGCCCTTGTAACGAATTCCCTTGCCCTTGTAGGGTTCGGGCGGACGAAGTGAACGAATTTTGGCGGCAATTTCACCAACCATGTATTTACTCACTCCGGATACGGCGAAATTGGTATTTCCCGTTACCTCATAGGTAATTCCCTCCATAGGACCGATAAAAATCGGGTGGGAATAGCCTACAGTAATAAGCAAACCTTCGTTTCTGGCCTGAACGGTATAGCCGGTTCCAATCACTTCTAATTCTTTACGATAGCCTTTGGTGACACCTTCAATCAGATTATTCACCAACATGCGAGTCAATCCATGCAATGCCCGGGACTGTTGCTCATCATTCGGCCGGGTCACAACAATTTCGCTTTCTTTCCGCTCCACATTGATGAGGGGATTGTAATTCACCTGGTCCTGGCCTTTAGGGCCTTTCACGGTTACCAGCCCCTCTTCAATGGTTACCTCAACACCCTGAGGAATTTCAATCGGTTGTTTTCCAACTCGTGACACGTTAGACCTCTTCTATCACTACCAGATGTAACACAGAACTTCACCACCGACACGCTCTTTCCGAGCTTGCTTGTCAGTGATAACACCGCGACTGGTTGTTAAAATGGCGACACCCAGACCGTTACGCACGCGCGGCAATTGACCGGCATTCACATAATGACGACGACCGGGTTTACTTACACGCTGCATCCGCTCGATTACGGGTCCGCCATCTGGACTGTAGCGTAAATAGATCCGTAAAATGTTCTGCTTATCATCTTCAACCAGAACGAAGTCCTTGATATACCCTTCCAGCTTCAGCAGTACTGCAATACGAACCTTCAGATTAGCCGCGGGAATATCCACCCAGCGATGGCGCGCGGCGGAGGCATTCCGAATGCGTGTCAAAAAATCCGCGATGGGGTCAGTCATTGACATAGCTCATGCTCTCCTTACCAGCTTGCTTTGGTTATGCCGGGAATTTCTCCCCGTAGTGCCATTTCGCGGAAACACAGCCTGCAGACCCCAAATTTCCGGATATACCCTTTGGGGCGTCCACACACACCACACCGGTTGTGCTGCCGGACCTCGAACTTTGGTGTCCTCTTCGCTTTTGCTATCAGTGATTTTTTTGCCATATCTGATACTTATCCTTGTCTTTTCCTGAATGGCATACCCAGGTGTTTCAATAACTCCAGGGCCTCTTCATCCGTTTCCGCTGATGTTGTAATATTGATATCCATTCCGCGGACTTTGTCAATTTTGTCGTAATCGATTTCCGGGAAAATAATCTGCTCTTTCACACCCAGGGTATAATTCCCCCGGCCATCAAACGCCCTGTCCGAAACACCGTTAAAATCTCGCACACGCGGCAGGGCCATGGAGGTCAGGCGATCCAGGAATTCCCACATCCGCTTGCCACGCAGGGTCACTTTCACACCCACCGGGTCTCCCTCACGAATTTTGAAATTCGAAATGGAATTCCGGGCTTTGGTGACCACCGGTTTCTGGCCGGTAATGGTTTCCAGTTCAGCCTGCGCGTTTTTCAATGCGTTGGGATCTTCCTTGGCATTTCCCAAACCGATATTAATTGATATTTTCTGCAGCTTCGGTACCTGTAAGGGATTCACATACTTGAATTTATCCATCAGGACCGTCACTACATCATCCACATATTTTTGTCGCATTCGCGGCGTATATTCATTCATCGAAATCACACCCTATCGATCAATTATTTCGCCGGTTGCTTTGTCGTACCGGACTTTACGACCATCTTCCAGAAATTTATAACCGACCCTGATCGGTTTGTCACTAATGACGATCTGGACATTGCTCAGATGGATCGGCGCTTCTTTTTCAATTATACCGGCCGGCGACTGGGCGGAAGTCTGCTTCTGATGGCGTTTGACAAAATTCACACCTTCAATCAAAACCCGGTTTTTGTCCGGGAAGACGGCCAGAACCTTGCCTTGCTTGCCCCTGTATTCGCCGGCGATCACCTTCACAGTATCATTTTTTTTAATTTTCATAACTTATCTCCTGCGCTTTTACAAGACTTCCGGCGCCATGGATACAATGCGCATAAATTTCTTATCCCGTAACTCACGCGCCACGGGTCCAAAAATACGGGTCCCCTTGGGCTCACCATTCTGTGACACCAAAACGGCCGCGTTCTCGTCAAATCTGATATAACTGCCGTCCTTGCGCCGAATCTCCTTGCGGGTGCGTACAACCACAGCCCAGGAAATATCACCTTTTTTCACCTGTCCGTTGGGGACAGCCTGTTTCACCGTCACCACAATCAAATCACCAACAGATGCATACCGTCTCCGGGTACCGCCAAGGATTTTGAAACACAGGACCTCTTTTGCCCCCGTGTTGTCCGCAACGGCTAGTCTGGTTTCTTGCTGAATCATAGCTCTATCTACCTAACCTACTGCTTACTTAAGCTTCAACCGAGTGTCTCAATATCTCAGACAGGCGCCAGCGTTTCCGTCTCGACAAAGGACGTGATTCAACGATGCGCACCACATCACCCATCTGACAGGCATTCTCCTCGTCATGGGCCATGAATTTCTTGCTCCGGTTCACGAACTTGCCGTAAACGGGATGCCGCAGACGACGGTTTACGCGTACCACAATACTTTTATCGTTTGTGACGCTTACCACCACGCCCTGTAAAACCTTTTTACGACCTCTCTGCTCGTCCATTTTTGAAACTACTCCTTACCTTTCCGTATGCCCAATTCGAACTCCCGCAGAACAGTCTTGATCTGGGCGATCTCCCGTTTGACTTGATGGATTTGAGACGGCTTTTCCAACTGCTGCAGCGCTTGTTGAAACCGTAAATTGGCCAGTTCCGACTCGTTATCGGCAAGCTTGGTTTGTAATTCTTCTACGCTGTATTCAGCTATGTTCGATTGTTTAATCATGCGTTATCTCAACCCTAAATTTCCTGTAAATCCCGACGCGCAACCATCTTGGTTCGAATCGGCAACTTATGACCAGCCAGGCGAAATGCCTCGGCAGCCATCTCAGCAGTGACTCCGTCCACCTCAAACATGACACGACCGGGTTTCACAACGGCCACCCAATATTCGGGTGTACCTTTGCCTTTACCCATTCGGGTTTCGGCCGGTTTCTGCGTCACTGGTTTATGGGGGAAAATCCGAATCCACATCTTACCATGTTTCCGCACCTGGCGCACAATCGCCACACGCGTTGCTTCGATCTGGCGACTGGTGATCCATCCGGCATCCAGCGCCTTCAACCCGTAAGAGCCGAACGATACTTCATTTCCCCGGGCAGCATTGCCATGCCGACGACCACGGTGTTGACGGCGATATTTTACTTTTCTCGGCATTAACATAAGTCGTTCTCCTTAACCCGGGATCCCAACAGCTTCACCGTTGCAAATCCAAACTTTCACACCAATGACTCCATAGGTTGTGCGTGCCTCTGAGAGTTCATAATCAATATCAGACCGCAGGGTATGCAGGGGGACGCGACCCTCATGAAAGGTTTCGGTCCGTGACATATCAGCACCACCGAGACGACCTGAGACAGTCACTTTAATACCGTCTGCGCCCATGCGCATGGTGGACTGAATCGCCTTTTTAATGGCACGACGGAAGGAGATTTTCCGTACCAGCTGATCCGCAATATTGCGCCCCACTAACGCGGCGCTCAATTCAGGTCTTTTGATTTCCTGAACATTAATCTGGATGTCCATCTTAGTCAGGCGGCGAATTTCTTCCCGCAGATGGTCCACCTCCTCACCCTTTTTACCAATGACAATACCCGGACGACCAGTATGAATGGTAATGGTAATGCGCTTGGTGGTCCGCATGATCTCAACCTTGGCCACGGCGGCATGATCCAGGCGCGCGTGGATGTATTTGCGCAACATCAGATCTTCGGTCAATTTCTTAGCGAAATTCCGCTCATCGTACCAGTTGGAGACCCAATTCTTATTAAAGCCTAAGCGAAAGCCAACAGGATGTGTTTTCTGACCCAAGTATTACTCCTCTGAATTCTTTGCTGTCTTATCGGCCACGATAATGGTTAAATGGCTGGAGCGGCGCTGCCGAATGTTCACGCGTCCCATTGCGCGGGCACGAAACCGGCGTGAGCGCGGACCTTCATCACAGAAGGCTGTTTCCACATACAAATTATCGGCATTTACCTTCTGCCCATCGCGGTTTACAGCATTCGCCACGGCACTGTGAATTGTTTTTTCAATCACCCGGGCTGCCTTTTTGGGCATAAAGTGCAGGGTATTCAGAGCCTGCTCAACCTGCTTACCACGAACCACATCCAGCACCTGACGCACTTTGCGGGGTGACTGGTGGATAAATCGTGCTTTTGCTACAGCTTTCATCTATCAATTACCTTTTCTTCGCTTTATCGCCGGCGTGTCCCCGATATGTACGGGTTGGCGAAAATTCACCGAGCTTATGCCCCACCATATTTTCCGTAATAAAAACCGGAATAAATTTTTTGCCATTGTGAACTGCGAATGTCATTCCCACAAATTCAGGAATAATTGTGGAGCGGCGAGACCAGGTTTTAATGACCGTCCGTTTTTGACTTTTGCCGGCCACATCAACCTTACGCTGCAGTTTCGTGTCAATAAAGGGGCCTTTTTTAACAGATCTTGGCATAGCTTATCCTACTTCTTCTTGCGACGAGCAACAATGTACTGGTTGGACTGTTTGTTCTTTTTGCGAGTCTTGTAGCCCTTGGTAGGCTTACCCCAGGGTGTTACCGGATGCCGACCGCCGGATGAACGGCCCTCACCACCGCCCATGGGGTGATCAACCGGGTTCATAACAACACCACGCACTTTGGGACGATGTCCCAGCCAGCGTGAGCGCCCGGCCTTACCAATGGAAATATTTTCATGATCGCGATTACCCACCTCACCAATCGTAGCACGACAATTCTTATGTATCATACGCATCTCACCGGAGGGGAGTTTGAGTGTGACATAATCACCCTCTTTCGCCATGATCTGGGCACCGGTACCGGCGGCTCGTACCAACTGACCACCTTTACCGGGTTTCATCTCCAGATTGTGCACGACCGTACCCGCCGGAATATTCACCAAAGGCATCACATTACCCGGACGAATCGGTGCGTTATCAGCAGTAATGATTGAATCGCCCACCTTCAATTTATTGGGCGACAGGATATACCGTTTTTCACCATCGGCGTAAATGATCAGAGCAATATTGGCGGAACGGTTCGGGTCATACTGGATGGAATCCACCCGACCCGGTACATCGACTTTATTCCGCTTGAAGTCAATAATGCGGTAATGACGCTTGTGACCACCACCCCGGCGACGCATTGTAATGCGGCCATTATTGTTCCGGCCGCCTTTTTTATGTAAGGGCGCCAGCAATGACGGTTCAGGGACGGAGCTGGTAATTTCTTCGTTAACCAGCGTTGTTTTGTAGCGCTGGGAAGGAGTCGTGGGTTTGTATTTCTTAATAGCCATTTCTTATCCTGCTGCTTAAACCGCTTGCTCACCGCGAAACAAATCGATTGTTTGCCCTTCTTTGAGGGTCACAATTGCTTTCTTCAAGTTTGAACGTCGACCTTCGGTACGAATGACGCGACCGCCACTACGAACGGTGGACCGTTTCACCTTACCTTTTACAGAAATCATGGCCACCTTTTCAACCGCCACATCAAAGCGCTTTTCAATCGCAGATTTGACCATCATTTTATTGGCATCTTTGCGGACCACAAACGCGTATTTGCGCTGAGATTCTTCCAGGGCACTCATTTTTTCCGATAAAACCGGTCGAACGATGATGTCTCTAGACATAAATATTACCTCTTATACCCCTAATTGATCGTTCAAGATTTTTACGGAAGCTTCGTCCATGACGATCACATCGTTATCCAGCAAATCATAGGCGGAAGCGTAAGCCGTTTCCACGATTGCCACATTGGGCAGATTCCGGCCGGCCAGATAAAAATTATCGTCCCACTCAGCGATGAGGAACAACACCTTCTTGTCCTGCACTTCCAGATTCTTGATTATCTGAGCAAACAATTTTGTCTTGGCCTCGGTAATGGCGAAAGATTCAACAATTTTCACAGCCGAATTGGCTACTTTGTCAGAGAGAACCGAACGCCGGGCATTCTGGCGGACCTTTTTATTGACCTTCACATCGTAGGTCCGTGGAGCGGGGCCAAACGCACGCCCCCCACCAACCCAAATGGGTGAACGGGTAGAACCGGCGCGTGCCGCACCGCGCCCCTTTTGCTTCCAGGGTTTTCTTCCGCCACCGGCTACTTCCGAGCGGGTCTTGGTTTTAGCCGATCCCTGGCGAAGGTGACCCATTTCAGACCGTACAGTCATATAGACGGTGTGCTTGTTGGGCTCAACACCGAAAACACTGTCGAATCCTTCAACAGTCTTCTTCGTCTGGGCACCTTCGTTTGTATAAATATCAAATTTCATCTTTACAGACCTATTTCGTAATGTATACCAAAGCGTTACTGGGTCCCGGGACGGCACCTTTAATCATCAATAAGTTTTTCTCAGCATCAACCCGGGCTACCTGCAAATTACGGGTTGTCACGCGATTTCCACCATGGCGACCGGCCATCTTCATTCCCGGGAAAACACGAGAGGGATCCGAACTGGCACCAATTGCACCACCTTTTCGTAACTGATCGGACTTACCATGGGTTTTATGACCACCTTTAAAATTATAGCGCTTCATCACACCAGTAAATCCACGTCCCTTAGAGGAACCAATGACATCGACCACATCGCCAGCCTGGAACAGTTCGACCGTTAAGTCGTCGCCAGCCTTTTTATCGCCGATGGACATATCTCTAAACTCTTTTAAAAAGCGTTTTGGTGTCGCCGCTACTTTTTTAAAATGACCAGCCGTCGGTCGATTCGCGTGGTTTTCTTTCACTTCATGAAAACCTAATTGAACGGCTTCATACCCATCACTTTCAGCCGTTTTTACCTGTGCAATTACACAAGGTCCGGCCTGAATGACAGTCACGGGTATCACCCGACCTTCGTCATCCCAGATCTGAGTCATTCCCAATTTATGTCCAATTAATCCCTGCATAACTCTACCAATTTATACCTTTATCTCGATATCCACACCAGCAGGTAGATCAAGCTTCATAAGCGCGTCTACCGTTTTCGGGGAGGAATTATGAATATCAACGAGCCGCTTATGGATCTTCGTCTGAAATTGCTCGCGCGATTTCTTGTTCACATGGGGTGATCGCAGGACGGTAACAATCGAGCGCTTGGAGGGCATGGGAATGGGTCCCGATATAACCGCACCTGTTGATTTCGCTGTCTGTACGATTTTCGCTGTGGATTTGTCCAGCAGGTTATGATCGTACGCTTTCAAACTAATCCGTATGGTCTGAGAAGGCATGCTCTGAATCCTTCCCTTACTCGATAATCTCGGTTACAACACC
>JAIPJQ010000059.1 GCA_021734065.1 Fidelibacterota bacterium
GCAGATATGAAATTGGTGATCCCGGCGATCGTATTTGGCGCTGTGGGAACGGCAGGACAGCGGTGTACCTCCACCCGCAGGATCATCGTCCAGGAAGACATTGCGGATGATTTGGTGAATGCCTTGGTGAGTGCCTACAAACAGGTTCGCATTGGCGATCCGCTGGATTCCAATACCCTCATGGGACCGTTGGTGAATCAGGGTGCTGTAGAAGACTACAAGCATGCTCTTGGCGAGATTCGCAAAGCTGGTGGTGAAATTGTCTACGGTGGAAATGTGATTGATCGCGATGGCACCTTCGTGAAACCCACGATTGTGAAAGCCGAAAATCACTGGGAGATTGTGCAGCATGAGACTTTCGCGCCCATTCTGTATGTCATTACATTCAAAACGATTGAAGAGGCGGTAGAAATCCATAATGCCGTTCCCCAGGGCCTGTCGTCAGCCATGTTCACCCGTGACCTGCAACATGCTGAGTATTTTCTCTCCGCACGGGGCAGCGATTGCGGTATTGCCAATATCAATATCGGAACATCCGGAGCTGAGATTGGTGGCGCTTTTGGTGGTGAAAAAGAGACCGGTGGTGGTCGCGAATCGGGGTCCGACGCCTGGAAAGCTTACATGCGCCGCCAGACCAACACCATTAATTGGAGTAAGGAATTACCATTGGCTCAGGGCATCAAGTTCGACCTGGGTGATTAACAGATAACGGCCGGAGTGTGATTGGCAACTGGAAAACTCTACATTGTATCAACGCCTATCGGTAATCTTAGAGACATGACTTACCGGGGCGTTGAGATTCTAAAGTCGGTGGCGCTCATCGGAGCGGAAGACACCCGCACCAGCCGCCGGTTGCTGGACCATTATCAAATCAAAACGCCGTTGCTCAGTTATCACGACTTCAATAAAGAGCATGTCACACCACGGCTTTTGGAAAAATTGGCTGCAGGTGACGATCTGGCGCTGATTACGGATGCCGGAACGCCCATGGTGAGTGATCCGGGATTTTTCCTTACCCGGGCTGCCATTGCTGCCGGTATTGAAGTTGTCCCCATTCCCGGAGCGTCCGCCTTACTGGCAGCGATCGTGGGTGCCGGATTGCCCACCGACCGATTTGTATTTGAGGGCTTTTTACCCCGTAAAAAGGGACGCCAGACCCGCCTGAAACAATTGGCTGCTGATCCGCGTACGCTGGTCATCTATGAATCACCGCAGCGTATTGAAAAAACATTGCGCGATATTCGTGCCGCGTGGGGAAACCGACCGGTGGTGATTGCCCGTGAATTGACGAAAAAATTCGAGGAATTCATCCGTGGGGAATTGAATGATGTGATGCAGAAGTTGGAAGGGAAAACCCTGAAGGGCGAAATCGTCCTCATCATTGGAGGTAAACTTGACCGATAAATCGACCAAACAGACTGAGTATCAATATGCCCGGGATGATTTCCGGTATCCCAAATGGATGACCCGCATTTTGGATTTCCTGGTAAATAAAGCCGGAGATATGGTCCAAAAAGCCGGGTTGACTCACCAGCAGATGGACTATGTTTTATGGGGATTTGCCGGACTCTATGTCATATCCATTTTGTTGGGAATGTATTTCTGGGCGGGCTTGCTGCTGGGCTTATGGGTTTATGCGGATCAAATCCACTTACGGTTGTTTGTGGAGCAAAAAGCGCCTAACCGGCATTTGAAACATGTTTTAATGGAAAGTCCCTTCGTGCTGGCACTGGCGATTCATTTCTGGTTACAGGGGTATTTTTTCACGGGTCTGGCCACACTGTTGGGCTTCAGTGGTATGTATCTTTTGTCAGCCATGCAGATGAAATACGATTTGGAATCGCTGAAAATCCCCAAACTCTATTTTCTGAGATGGGACCGGCTGGGCATGCTGGCATTGATGGTGATTCTGGGTGCCCTGGATCGTCCCCGTGCTTATCTTTGGCCGGTGTTGGGAGGCTGGTTTCTTTTTGCACTGACATTCTATGATTATACATGGGTCATTATTCAGTTTATGAAGCACGGTAAAAAGTGAAAACCAATCGCGCATTATTCATCTCTTTCGAGGGCATTGACGGGTCGGGCAAATCTACTCAGATCAAAATGCTGTATCATTATTTATTGAACGAGGGCTATATCGTTCATCTGTTTCGGGAGCCGGGCGGAACCAGCATTTCTGAAAAAATCCGGGCTATTTTGCTGGATAAAAATAATGAGGAAATGACACCCATCGCCGAAGTATTGCTTTACTTCGCCAGCCGCAATCAGCTGATGCACGAGAAGGTGTTACCAGCGCTGGAGCGGGGTGAAATTGTCCTCATGGACCGGTACGTGGATAGCAGTCGGGCCTATCAGGGCGTGGGTCGTGAATTGGGCATGCGGCCGCTGAATTACCTGACCAAATTTGCCACGTACGACAAGAAACCGGAGTTGACGGTTCTGGTAGATCTGCCGTTGGAGACTGCGGAAGATCGCTTGAGCGAAAAGAATCTGGATCGGTTTGAATCTGAATCCATGCAATTCAAACGCAAGGTTCGAACCGGCTATCTCAAATTGGCGAAAAAGGAACCGGAGCGTTATCTGGTGGTTGATGGTCGTAAAACACCTGATGAATTGTTCAAGCACATTAAGCAAAGGGTACAGGAATTATTGAAACAACCTGACAAATGATATCCATGTATAAAACGAATAAAATCCTGATGGTAGCGGCACTCTGGGTGCCGTTGGTGCTTTTGGCACTCGCGCCGCAAGAGGAGCGTCAGGCGGAAGAGCGTTTTGATAAGGTATTTCGGGAATTGCTAGATCGGTATGTGGCGGAGATTAATCCGGAAAAGCTGAGTAATCGCGCAATCGCCGCCCTGTTGGAGGAGCTGGATCCCTATTCTGAATACATTTTAAAGGAAGATGAGTATCGGCTGGATGTCCTCACCAAGGGACAGTATGGTGGGATTGGACTGAAATTGGGTCGTCAGAATGATAGTCTGGTGGTAATAACACCTTTGGTGGGGAGTCCGGCAGAGCAGCAGGGGATCCGTCCCGGGGATGTTATTGTCAAGATCGATTCCGTGTGGACGCGTGACCTGAGTTCCAGGGACGCGGCTCAGATAGTGCGGGGACCGCAGGGTGAGCCGGTGACGTTGCTGGTCAAGCGTTACGGTGTGAATGAACTGCTGGAATTTCGTCTAACTCGCAAAATTATCCGGGTTGAAGATATTACCTATTCAGGCATGCTCACCGGTGATGTGGGCTATGTGAAACTGGCTTCTTTCTCCCGCTACACCGCCATTCATCTGGAGCAGGAAATCCATCGATTGCAGCAGGCGGGGATGACAGCGTTTATTCTGGATCTGCGTGGGAATCCGGGTGGGTTACTCAATGTAGCGCTCCAGACCGCTAATCTTTTTTTGCCACAGAATGAGTTGATTCTGGAAACCCGGGGACGGTTGGTGTCCGCCAATAAGCAATACTACACCACGCGCCGACCGATCCTGCCGGAAACACCCTTGATTGTATTAATGGACCGGGGAAGTGCGTCAGCCTCGGAAATTGTTGGCGGGATATTGCAGGATTTAGACCGGGCTGTGGTGCTGGGGAGTCGCTCATTTGGGAAGGGGCTGGTTCAGACGGTCTATCCGGTGGATGAAGGTGCTACTTTGAAACTCACCACCGCGAAATATTACCTGCCTTCGGGGCGATTGATCCAGAAGGCTGTTTATGGGGAGGATTTGATTCAGGAGGATGCCTATCCGGTGGATTCGCTGGGATATGCGACCCGGCAGGGCCGTAAGGTACAGGGAGGTGGTGGCATCACCCCGGATGTGGAGGTAGCGCCGTTACTGGTGGATCGTTATGAGCGTCAGTTATGGCAGCGGGGATTGTTTTTTCAATTCGCCGTTCAATATGTCAACGGGCGTAATGACTTGGCATTACCATTCAAAGCAGCGGACAGTGATGTAGAGGCGTTTCGGGATTGGCTAACCGATGAAGAATACCATTATGCCACTGATTTTATGCATTGGCTGGATAATAGCTTGTCGCTGGTGGACACGACCGTGAGTGTTTCTGACTCCATTGTGGATTTACTGGAACGCGCCCGCGATCTGGCGTCTGTCATGGAGCAACAAGCCTTTGATGCCAACTATGATCGCATTCGACTGGGGATTGAGCGGGAAGTGGCGGCGGTAGTGGGCGGTACCAGCGCCCGATTTGCAGCCGGTATCCATGAAGATCTGGTGCTACAGGAAGCTCTGGGGTTGATCCGCCAACCAAGCGCTGTGGCTTCAATTCTCCACGGCGAATCTGTGGCAGAAACGATTCCCGCTGAATGATGAATCCACATGCCTGAATTTCCAGGTGGTAAACTGAATATTTTTTAGTAATAATCTCCTTGCTGACCTTCATGTGTGCCGTTATTTTTGCCCGCTTTTTGGAGAGTATGCGTTTGTAATAAACCATAGGGAAGCGGGCGATTAGCTCAGGTGGTTAGAGTACTTGCTTGACATGCAAGGGGTCACTGGTTCAAGTCCAGTATCGCCCACAGAAAGAAATATGAGCAGTAGCAATGGGGACATCACGGTTAAATATCCCGGCGGTAAATCAGAAAAGGTATCGCCTGGTATCACTGTAGCCGAGCTGGCTGCTCAGATCAGCCCCAATTTTCTCAATCAACTCATCGCAGCCAAAGTGGACGGAAAACCGGTAGATCTGGCGTACAAGCTGGCTCGTGATGTGGATGTTGAGTTTTTAAAACCGGATTCTGAAGATGGTCACGAAATTCTGCTGCACAGTACCGCTCACCTCATGGCGCAGGCGGTAAAACGACTTTATCCCAATACCCAGGTGACCATTGGCCCGGCCATTGAAAATGGTTTCTATTATGATTTTGACCGGGATGAGCCCTTTACGGATGATGATCTGGCAGCGATTGAAGCGGAAATGCAAAAAATCGTGGAGGAGAATATCCCTGTTCAGCGTCAAGAGATTCCACGCAACGACGCCATCGAATTGTTCCGCTCCATGGGTGAGAACTATAAGGTGGAGATCATCTCAGAAATTGATGAGAAGGAAACGATTTCCGCGTATCGCCAGGGTGAATTCATTGATCTGTGTCGCGGACCTCACTTGCCGGCAACCGGAAAAGCTGGTGCTTTCAAATTGCTAAGCGTTGCCGGCGCTTACTGGCGTGGTGATGAACGCAATAAAATGCTCTCCCGCATTTACGGTACGGCATTCCCCACGAAAAAAGAGTTGAAGAAGTACCTGAACATGCTGGAGGAGGCTAAGCGCCGCGACCACCGCAAATTGGGGAAAGAGCTGGATTTGTTCAGTTTTCACGATGAAGCACCCGCCAATGCGTTCTTCCATCCGAAGGGAACCACGGTTTACAACCTCATCATGGATACGGTAGCCCAATCCAATCTGCGTTATGGTTACCAGGAAGTAAATACGCCGCTGATCATGAATGTCTCCCTGTGGCACCAATCGGGTCACTACGATAATTACCGTGAAAACATGTACTTCACCAAGGTTGATGACAAAGATTTCGCGGTGAAGCCCATGAATTGTCCGGGGCACCTGTTGATTTTCAAATCAACGCCCCGATCCTACCGTGATTTGCCGGTGCGCATGTCCGAATTTGGTCGGGTTCACCGGCATGAACGCAGTGGTGTGACGCATGGTTTGTTTCGGGTACGCACCTTCGTTCAGGACGATGCCCATATTTTTTGTACCGAAGATGACATTCAAAAAGAGGTCGGTCTGGTGCTGGATCAGATTTTCGAGATTTACCGCACCTTCGGATTCGACAATGTCCATGTGGAACTGAGTACCCGACCGGAAAAGTCAATTGGTTCTGCAGAAGTATGGGAAAAATCGGAAGCTGCACTGGAAGCCGTTTTGAAGGATAAAGCCATTGAATACAAGCTGAATCCGGGCGATGGCGCCTTTTACGGTCCCAAAATTGATTTCCATATTCTGGATTCGCTGGGACGGAGCTGGCAGTGCGGAACGGCGCAGTTGGACTTCTCAATGCCGGAACAATTGGGCATCAGTTATACCGGGGAAGACGGCCAGGACCACACGCCGGTGATGATCCATCGGGCAGTGGTGGGCAGTCTGGAGCGGTTCATGGGTATTTTAATTGAACACTATGCAGCGAGTTTCCCCCTTTGGCTGGCGCCGATTCAGGTTAAATTGTTGCCGATTGCGGATCGGCATTTTGACTACACCGATCAGATCGCTTCCCGACTGCTTAAAGCCGGTTTCCGGGTAGAGGTCAATCGGAAGAATGAGAAAATAGGTCAGAAGGTTCGCCAGGCTGAATTGGAAAAAGTCCCGGTCATGTTAATTGTCGGTGACAAGGAGATTGAAAATCAGCAGGTAAGTGTTCGGCGCCACAAGCAGGGTGACGCTGGCGCAATGTCGCTGGATGAACTGCTGGAGCAACTATTGAACGAAATTAGGGAGAAAGCCCATTAAGAAAGGTAGACAAGCGCCTACCAAGGCCAACAGTAACGAACCCCGTGTAAATCAGGAGATTAGAGTCAGGGAGGTTCGACTCATCGATGAAGAAGGCACTCAGATGGGAGTAATAACGACAAGTGATGCACTGGCAATTGCCAATGAGCGCGAGTTGGATCTGGTGGAGGTAGCCCCCCAGTCGGACCCACCCGTGTGTCGACTGATGGATTATGGCAAATTCAAATACGATCGGGCAAAAAAAGAAAAAGACAGTAAGAAAAAACAGCATGTTATCCAGAATAAAGAGGTGCGCTTCCGACCGGGCATTGATGTGCATGATATGATGACCAAGGTCAACAAAGCACGCGAATTTCTGGAAGAGGGCGCTCGGGTTAAGATCACGGTCATGTTCCGGGGACGGGAGATGGCTTACACGGATAACGGCTATATTTTAATTGATAAAATCATGGAACTGCTGGGTGATATTGCCGCTGTGGAACGGGAGCCGGTCATGGAAGGCCGCTTTATGACCACCTTTATTACCCCCAAATAGGAGAGTGGAATAAAATGCCCAAGATGAAATCGAACCGGGCTGCCAAAAAACGCTTTAAACTAACCGGAAGCGGTAAAGTGAAACGGAGTAAAGCTTATAAACGGCACAAATTGTTGAACAAGACCAAGAAACAAAAACGCGCATTGCGCTCATCCGGTTTACTGACCGGTGGTGACGCAAAAAAAGTATTGAAAAGTATCTCTGCGTAACGGAAAGAGGAGTTTGGTTTCATGCCAAGAGCAAAGAGTAGCGTTGCACGCAAACGCCGACACAAAAAAATATTAAAAGCTGCAAAAGGGTACTATGGTGCGCGTCATAGATTGTACCGTACCGCACGGGAAACGGTTGAACGCGCCTGGGCTTATAGCTACCGGGACCGGCGTAAACGCAAATCCATGTTTCGCAAGTTATGGATTGCCCGTATCAATGCCGCGGCCCGGCTGAACGGGTTATCCTACTCCAAGTTGATGAATGGCTTGAAGAAGAATGGGATTGAGCTGAATCGCAAAATGCTGGCGGAAATCGCTGTCACCGATCCGGCCGGCTTCAGCGTAATCGTTAAAAAAGCAGCGTAACTAATCACATAGGTAGCGCATGTCGCTTTTAAAAAAAGCCGACGAAGTACGCGCCGGGTTCTTCAATACATTACAGGAAGATCCGGCGCGTGTTGATTTAGAGGCACTCCGCATTGAATATCTGGGTCGCAAGGGCAAAGTCGCCACGCTGTTCAAACAGATGGGGCAGGTGGCACCGGAAGAACGGGCCGCATTCGGCCAAACGCTCAATCAACTGAAGCAGGAATTGACAGAAGCGCTGGATGAGCGTGAAAGTGCCGCAGCAGCTGAAAAACATTCGACTGAAGAAGCTAAAATTGACCTGACGCTTCCCGGAATTGCCTCACCCGCCGGCACATATCACATTATTACCCAGTCGCTCAACGATATGATTGATATTTTCGGACGACTGGGTTTCTCCGTGGCTGAAGGTCCTGAGGTGGAGAGTGAATGGCGTAATTTCGACGCATTGAATATCCTGCCCGACCATCCTGCCAGAGACATGCAGGACACTTTTTTCACAAAAAGCGGTCATGTCCTGCGCACCCATACTTCACCGGTACAGGTGCGACTTATGCAATCCCAGCCGCCCCCCATTCGCAGTATCATGCCCGGAAAAGTCTATCGCAACGAAGCTGTAAGTGCCCGCTCCCACGCCATGTTTCACCAGGTGGAGGGACTCTATGTGGACAAAAGGGTTACCTTTGGCGAACTGAAAGGGACGCTGGAGTTGTTCTGCAGGGAGTATTTTGACGAGGATGTAAAATTACGCTTTCGGCCCAGTTTCTTCCCCTTCACCGAGCCCAGCAGCGAAGTGGATATTTCCTGCTTTTTGTGTCACGGTAAAGGCTGTCGCATCTGTAAACAGACGGGCTGGCTGGAAATTCTGGGCTGTGGCATGGTGGATCCGGCTGTTTTTGAAGCGGTGGGATACGACCCGGATAAGGTGACCGGCTATGCCTTTGGAATCGGTATTGAACGACCAGCCCTCTTGCGCTACGGCATTCCCGATATCCGGATGTTCTATGAAAATGATCTGCGATTTTTGAGGCAGTTCTGATGATAATTTCCTACCAATGGCTCCGGGACTATGTGGACTTTGATCTTACACCCGCGGAGCTCTGTGAAAAATTAACCAACCTGGGTCTGGAAGCTTATGTTGCCAGTCAGTATGAACCTTTCCTGAATGAAATCGTCATCGGTGAAGTGATTGAATGCGTTCCCCATCCCAATTCGGATCACCTGTCCATTTGTCAGGTAAAGGTGAACGCGGATTCAATTCAACAAATTGTTTGTGGTGCGCCCAATGTGGCTCAAGGCCAGCGGGTTCCCGTTGCCTTACAGGGGACAACCTTGCCGGGTGGGTTGGAAATTAAGCCGGTAAAATTGCGCGGGGAAAAATCCAACGGCATGATTTGTTCAGAGCGCGAACTGGGATTATCCGAAAGCCATGATGGCATCTTGATATTGAATGACACGGCGCCCGTCGGCGGCTCCTTTGTGGATTATCTCACCGGCGGTGACACAGCAATTGAAATTGATCTCACACCCAACCGACCGGATGCCATGTCCCATATTGGTGTTGCCAGGGATTTGGCGGCATTAATCAAGCAAACCTTAGCTAAACCCAAGCCTGAATTCCGGGAATCCGCGGAATCCACGGATTCATCAGCCAGGATAACGCTTGAGGACACGCATGGCTGCCCCCGGTACGCCACACGGGTGATCCGGGGTGTCACCATTGGTCCGTCACCAAAATGGCTTCAGGAACGGCTCCAGGCGGTAGGATTGCGTTCCATCAACAATGTGGTGGATGCGGCGAATTTTGTGCTCATGGAAACGGGTCATCCGCTCCACACTTTTGATTATGATCAGTTGGCTGGACACGAGATTATTGTCCGTCGCGCATATAAAAATGAGAAAATGACCACCCTGGACAGTAAAGAACGCCAGCTCAATGAAGAAATTCTCTTAATCTGTGATGGTGAAAAACCGGTAGCTATCGCAGGGATAATGGGTGGTGAAAATTCTGAGGTGATGGAACAGACCACCAATATCCTGATTGAGAGCGCCTATTTTGACCCGGTAACCATCCGGCGTGGCGCCAAATTCCTCGGTTTGTCAAGCGAAGCTTCCAAACGCTTCGAGCGGGGAGCGGACCCCAGCGGTGTGATCTACGCACTTGAGCGCTTGACAGGATTGATTCAGGAATTGGCTGGTGGTCAAGTCTCCAAAGGTGTGGTGGATGCTTATCCCAAACCAATTTCACCAGCAGAAGTGCGCTTACGCTATAAGCGTTGCAGTGACTTATTGGGTGTGGATATTCCCGCTGAAACACAGCGTCAGATTCTGACAGATCTGGGTATGGAGACGCTGGAATCATCGGATCAGGAAACCGCCTTTCGTATTCCCACATTTCGACCGGATATTACCCGGGAAGCCGATCTGTTCGAAGAGATTCTCCGGGTGTATGGGCAGCATAATGTCCCGGTAAATACCCATTTCAGGGTTACCAGTCAGGCATTGGGGAAGTCGTCCAACAAATTCCGAAATGCCCTGCGTGAAATCATGGTGGGGATGGGTTATCATGAGATAATGTCTGTGAGCCTGGTGATGGAAAACCAACATCCGCGTTTGTTTGGTGATGAGAAACCGGTGGAATTACTGAATCCCAGCAGCCGGGAAATGACAACGGTAAGATCCAGTCTGCTCCCGGGAATGGAAACGGCATTGGCCTATAATCGGCGTCACCGGCAGAATAATATCCATCTATTTGAAGTTGGTCAGGTGAGTACGGTAGATAAGAATTCAGATACAAGCGCCCGGGAATCGACCCATATAGCTTTTCTGCAGCAGGGACTGGTGCAGGAAAAAACCTGGCTTACCCCTGAGATTGAATCCACTTTTTATCATCTGAAGGGTGATTTGTCGAAGTTATGGCGCAGTCTCACCGGTGATGACCCGAAGTTTGTGACCGTGGACCATGCGATTTTGAAGCATTGTTATGGGATTCTATTGGATGGTGAGATTGTGGGTTATCTGGGTGAATTACCGGAAAATCGATTGGAAAATCTGGACATTTCGGGAAATGTATTCTATGCGGAAATCACCACTGCCGCCCTGGAAAAAGCGTACTGGAATCGCGAGAAAAGTTTTATCCTATTCTCGCCATATCCCGTTGTGGAGCGTGATTTATCCCTTGTAATCGACGAGACAATAAGCCATGCGGAGATTCAGAAAGTGATTGAAGAAAAAGGCGGTAACTTCCTGCAAGAAAGCTACTTATACGATCTGTATCAGGGAAATACAATTGCAACGGGACAAAAAAGTCTTACATTTAGGCTGGTTTTTCAAACCCTTGATCGCACCCTGACTGAACGCGAGGTGGATCAGGCATTTGACCGAATCGTGTGGTCATTGAAAACCGACTTCAACGCCAACTTGCGTTGATTGAATGAAGAGGTGAGGACCGATGGCTGAAGACGCACTAAGCATTCTCGAAGAGAAAATCAAGCTGTTGGTTACTCAATTACAATTACTTAAAAAAGAGAACCTCACACTCCGTAAACAAGCCCAGGAATGCGGTGGATCTGATTTTCCTGAAAAACAGGTCATCGTTTCCAAAATCAAAGATATTATCCGGGCGATTGATACAGAGTTAGGGGCTTCGTAGCCAATTGAAATGTGATGCTATCCTGCTTTTGAGTCATCAGAAGCAGACTGAAATGAACTGAACGAGACATGCATTCTGATTCAAGTAACAACCAAGTCCAGGTAACCATTTTTGGCAAATCGTATACGGTGAAGGGGATGGCCGATCCTTCCTATATCACCAATGTTGCCAATTATGTCGATAAAAAAATGCATGAAGTGGAAGAAAATCTACCCAATGTACAATCAGAGAGCAGGACGGCTATCCTGGCTGCCATGACTGTTACGGATGAATTGTTTGGCCTGCGCCGTAAGCACGAAAAACAACTTTCTCAGTTCGAGGACAGGATTCAGAGTTTATCTGACTTAATTGATGAGTCGCTGAGTACCTAGTCCCCCATAGCACATTACCCTGGTTACCAAGCCTCAGGGTTCTCTTGATTCGACAACCGAATGAAGAGATGCCTGAGGTTTTTTTGTACCTGAAAGTGAGATAAATATGGACACTGTACTTTACCTGGTTATTGCTTTCCTGGTGGGTGTGGCAATCACCATTCCCATCGTGATATATCTGCAGAAACAAAAAATGATGCAATCCCGGAGTACCGCCCGGCAGATCCTGGAGTCCGCTGAAAAGGAAGCAGAATCCCTCAAGCGGGAAAAGCTGGTGGAAGCTAAGGATGAGTCGCTCCAAATTGTGCAGAATGCCGAAAAGGAAGCCCGGGATAAAATGCGGGAGGTACGAGAGGCGGAACGCAACCTGCAGACCCGGGAATTGAAAATTGAGAACAAAGCCGACCTTTTGGATCGCAAGGCTCAGGATTTGGAAAAGCTGGAACAGCGATTGGCGGCAACCCGAAGGGATCTGGAAGAGAGCAAAGCCCGGTATGATAAAGTACTGGAGGAACAGAATCGTAAACTTGAAGAAATTGCCGGGATGAGTCAGGATGCAGCCAAACAACTGCTCATGGATAATATGCTTGAAGCGGCCCGCATTGAGGGCAGTGCAAAAGCCAAGCAGATCCGGGAAGAGTCGATTCTGAATGCCAATAAAGAAGCGAAAAAGATAGTGATTGCAGCGATTCAGCGCTCGGCTGCTGATCATACGGCCGAATCCACTGTTTCGGTGGTGGAATTGCCTAATGATCAGATGAAGGGTCGCATTATCGGCCGTGAAGGACGCAATATCCGCACCTTTGAGCATCTTACCGGTGTAGAGCTTATTGTGGATGACACGCCGGAGGCAGTGGTGCTATCCGGATTTGATCCGGTGCGACGAGAGATTGCCCGGGTGGCATTGACTCATTTGATTGAGGATGGGCGGATCCATCCCACACGCATCGAAGAAATGATTGAAAAAGCTACCGCCGAGGTGGAAGAATTGATGCAGGCTGCTGCCGAAGAGGCACTGAATGAACTGCAGATCGCACCACCCCATCCCCAGATTGTGAAGCTTATTGGGCGATTGAAATATCGCACCAGTTATGGTCAGAATATTTTGAAACACTCGGTTGAAGTGGGCTGGTTATCCGGACTGATGGCGGCTGAACTGGGCTTGGATGGCCTGTTGGCGCGGCGGGCTGGCTTTCTTCATGACATTGGCAAAGCCATTGACCGCAACACCGACGGGACCCACGCCCTGATTGGCGGTGAAGCGGCGCGTAAGTACAACGAACCGGGGGAGGTCATTAACGCTATCGAGAGCCACCATGAAGAGGTTGAAATGACTTCACCCTTCTCCGCACTGGTACAGGCAGCAGATGCCATCAGCGGGAGCCGTCGCGGTGCTCGCGGAGATACGCTGGAATCCTATATCAAACGCCTGCGTAATC
>JAIPJQ010000060.1 GCA_021734065.1 Fidelibacterota bacterium
GCATGCCCATGGATCCCGGTCCGCCGATGAATTTGTGCGGTGAGAGAAAAACAGCGTCGAAATAGCATTCCCCATCCCGGTTCATGTCAATTTCCACATAGGGCGCGCTGGCGGCAAAATCAAAACAGGCCAGAGCGTCGTGCTGATGCAGGATTTTGGCAATGTCATACACCGGCGAAATAATACCCGTGACATTACTTGCAGCCGAAAAGGAACCGATTTTCAGCCGATCGGCGTAGCGGGGATCGGACAACTTCTTTTGTAAGTCATCCAGATCAATCTCCCCCGCTTCATTCAAATCAACTTCCACCACCTCGGAGAAGCTTTCCCGCCAGGAAATGTCATTCGAATGGTGCTCGTAGGGACCGATAAACACCACCGGCATGGCCTGGGCAAATTCAGCCTCCAGTTCGGCGCTGATTTCGCCATGTTCCGGTTTGGTAGCTTTGATTTTGTCTGCGATTTCCAATAATCGTTTCCGGGTAGCCGGCGGTATATAGACACCTAATATCTGCTGCAGGCGACCAATGGCCCCGGTCGCGCCGGTGCCCACCGGAATGAGGTAACAATTTTCCGTCGCATTCAGGTGACGTTTGATGGAGTCTTCGGCCTGATGCAGCAGATGGGTCATGGAACGGCCGCTGGCATCGTCTTCCGTGTGGGTATTGGCGTAATAAGCCTGGATTTTGATGAGGTAATTTTCGACGAATTTGAGAGAGCGGCCACTGGCGGTATAATCGGCGTAAGTCATGAGCCGTTTGCCGAATGGCGTTTCAAAACAGTAGCTGTTCCCGATGATCTGGTCGCGTAAATAATCCAAATCCAGCTTACGCCCCATTGTGCCTCCTCTCACCATTTGTGGATAGAGAAAATCTAGGCCAATTATTTTTGAATCAAAGGTGGAGATTCATGGGAAGACCTGCAGGTCAGGACATTTCCCCGAAAAATCCTCAAACTCTCAGTGAGCCACGAAAGCCCCGGGCGGCGTAATAGGAGTCAGCGCCATTGTGGTACGCAAAAACCGTATCGTAGCGACGGTCACAGTATAGCGCGCCCCCCAGCGCCCGGATGCGCTCCGGTGTTTGTACCCAACTGGAAGTCTTCAGATCAAATTCACCCAATTTTTGCAGGGTCTGGTATTCTTCCTCAGACAGCAGTTGGATACCCATTGTCTCAGCCATGCGTACAGCGCTGTCTTTGGGTTTGTGTTTCATCCGAGCTTCCAATGCTGCCTGATCATAACAAACGCTCCGCCGGCCCTTGGGACTTTCTGGCGAACAGTCGAAAAAAATGTATTCGTCCGTTTTGGCATCATACCCCACCACATCCGGCTCACCGCCGGTGCGCTCCATCTCATACAGAACCTGCAGCTTGTCTGCATTCGCCTCCAGCTTTTGCTGCACAGCAGACCAATCCAGCTCTTTGTGGCGCTTCATATTTTCCTCGAAACGGTGTTTTAAAATGTCCAGTAACTCCCCCTGTTGTTCCGGTGTTACCTTCATTGTGCGACTCCTTTTTGTTTATTATAAACGTGGTTTTGACTCCGCTCAACCACCAGAAAAAATATCATAGACTGAATTCGCTGGCTGAGCGGAGTCGAAGCCAGCCGGACCTCACCTATCTAAACATGTGTGTTGACTATTTACAATTTTGTAATGCCACCGAATACCATTAACATTGACTTCACCAAGGACAAAACTTCCAACTCGCGCAATCTCACTGCAGCTTGTTCTGATACCTGACCCTGGATTGCGATATTTGCCTTTTCATATCTGAAACCTGTCCTGGCAATCCCGGAACGCTTCCGCTCCGGGCAATTTCTCACATAGGGCGATCTTAAATGCTTCGTTTAAAATTTACCAGCACCGGCATTATAGCATTCACGCTGGTATTGGTTTTCAGTTTTCTCTACCTCGTCAGTAATTTTTATCAAATTGCAATGGATGAAGCTCAAACCACCCATCAGGAACAGCAATTGGAAATGGCTAAAGCGGCAGCCCACGGTATCTCTTACTACACGGAGCATCTGACCCACGACCTTCAATGGTTAGCTCAGCAGCCCATCACCTCAATAACACAGATGCCTGATCTGTCCAATCGTACGGACGAGGCGATTAAAGCCTGGTTTCTAGTGGATGATCAACTTCACTTCACTGCCCACTGGGGTCAGCGTCTGCCGGAATGGTTGACGGGGGAAATTAATTCGCTTCCCTTAAAGGATCAGCGTACGGCTGCTTTCACCAAGGTGTATCCCTTCGAGAAGTTTAAACCAGAAAGTCCCTTTTATCTGGTAGCATTGGTTCCCATGAGGAATCCGTCTTCCGCGACGAATTCGTCCTATCTGGGAGCGTTGATCAGTTTTGACTGGTTGATGGAGAAATTTATTTCACCGCTTAAATTGGCGGAAAATGATTTCGCCTGGGTTATGGATGGCAATAGCCGCTTAATCTATCACCCCAACCATCAGGAGATGCTTCTACGCAGTACGGGAGAGATGCGGGAAGACTGTATGGATTGTCACACGTCATTCACCTTTCAGGACAACATGATCGCCTCTGGCAGTGGTCGCGGTGAATATTTCATTGAAGGTGAAGCACCGAAAATCATGGCCTATGCGCCGATTAGCCTGTCCAATCAACGCTGGGTGGTAGCGATCTCAACATACCGACCAGCCGTTGTCAAGGGCGTTATGAACACCCTCCTGCCCATTTTTATTTTGTCAGCAATTTTCCTGCTGCTACTGATCGTAGCTGGTTTGGCGCTGTATTACCTTAACCTGAAACGGGCACGCGCCACCGAAGCTCAGAAACATTTTCACCAGGTTCAGAAGATCCAGGAGAAATTGGATCAGACTGCAAAATTGGCGTCGATCGGCGAATTGGTGGATTCTGTCGCCCATGAAATCAATACCCCCACAGGCATAATTGCTACGGTCACTGATGGTATCATGATGGAAGATTGTGCTCAACTCGGCTGCGCCAAAGATCTCAGCGTTATTAAGAACCAGGTTCATCGAATTAGAAACTACACCAAGAGTCTGCTGGCTTTTTCCCGCCGGATGCCGTTCCAACCCCAGCCCAACGAAATATTGGAATTAATCGACGAATGTCTGTTCCTGGTGAGTCCCCGCTTACGGGCAAATCGTGTGGAGGTCGTTCAAAACCTGCCCACAGAATTTCCAAAGTTCACATTCGATCGGGCGCGCCTGGAGCAGGTCATCATTAATTTACTGAATAATGCCATTGATTTTGTGCAGGATCCGGGCAAAATAACGCTGCATCTGGAGACGATCGAGGGCTCTGACAGCGGCAGCCCCGATCAGGTAGTCCTTACCATCACGGACAATGGCAAAGGCATCCCGCCGGCGGATCTGGCCAATATATTTGAGCCATTTTACAGTACGAAACCACTATCAAAAGGCACCGGATTGGGGCTCTCAATCTCCAAATCCATTATTGAACGCCATAACGGTCAAATCAAGATTGAGCCCGGACCTGATCAGGGCACCAGCTTTCTCATTTGTTTACCTTTAAATGGAGGCGCTGCGTGAAAAACGGTATTCCAAAAATCCTTTTAATTGATGACGAGCCGGAATTTCTGGCAGCCAGTCAGAAGTTGCTCCAACGCTTCAAATATGATTGCGTAGCTACCGAAGACGCCGATTTGGGCTTGCGGATGTTATCGGATATTGATTTTGACCTGGTGATCTCTGACTATCTCATGCCCAGCATGGATGGCGTCCAGTTGCTCAAAGCCGCTCACCAACTCCAGCCCAATTTACCCGTCATTATTCTCACGGCCTTTGGTTCCATCGATCGGGCAGTCACCTGCATGCAAGCTGGTGCATTTGACTTTATTGAAAAACCGTTTGAATCGGACCACTTCAAGATTGTTATTGAAAAAGCTCTCAAATACACCAATCTGGTGAATGAACGCAACCATCTGTTACAACAATTGGAATCGCGTTATCAATTTGAGAACATCATTGGTAAAAGCGATGCCATGCTGCGTATTTTTGACATGGTCAACAGTGTGGCCGAATCCGATGCCAACATTCTTATTACAGGTGAAAGCGGGACCGGCAAAGAACTAATCGCCCGCAGTATCCACACCCGCAGTAAACGCAAAACAGGTCCGTTTGTACCGGTAAATTGTGGTGCTTTTCCCGACAATTTGTTTGAATCGGAAATCTTCGGCTACGAGAAGGGGGCCTTCACTGGCGCAGCGCAGCGTAAGATCGGATTATTGGAATATGCCAATACCGGCAGCTTTTTTCTCGATGAGGTATGCGAATTACCCCTGGGTATTCAAAGCAAGTTATTGCGTGTGCTCCAGGATCGGGAACTCCGACGACTGGGTGGACATGATCTGATTCGTGTAGATGTGCGGATCATCTCAGCTACCAACCGGAATCCTCAGGCCTTTGTCACCGATGGTTACCTGCGGGAGGATCTGTATTATCGGCTCAATGTTATCAATATTCATATTCCCCCTCTGCGGGAACGGCAGGTAGATATACGGCTCCTGGCGAACCATTTTTTAACACTGGGCCTTAGCAAGACCGGCAAAGAGATTGAGGATTTTTCACCAGATGTGCTCCAGGCATTCGAAACTTACAATTGGCCCGGTAATGTCCGGGAATTGGAAAATGTGGTGGAACGAGCCATTGCTCTCACGAAAAGTCAGCGGATTGAAATCACCGATCTCCCCCCGAATTTTCAACAGACCGACTCCCGGGAGCCCGCTTTTGAGGAACTTTCCCTACAACAAGCCAAACTCAAGGCCGTTGAAAAGGTCGAAAAGGATTATCTGCTCTATCTCTTGCGAAAACATACCGGTAATGTGACCCGGTTGGCGGAAGAAGCGGGTATGACCCGCCGCAACCTCTATCGCCTGTTGGATAAGTACAAAATTAAACCGGACCATTGGCGTTAATCATCATTCATCCCAAAGTGTGACATTGTTTTCACAGTGTCATTTCATTTCACTAACTCACCTATCTTTTTATTAATTAAATAGTTAGGCTAATTATCAATTTGATTCTGTGTCCTTATCCGTCACGTCATGACTTGATTTGTCATATTTTGGTTACATTCATATATCTATTATATACAGATGCTTATATATCCGTCTTAAGGGTTGGCACAGCCCTTGACATCAGTATGAGTAAAATCTATATGAATTAACATTTGAGGTGAGCTATGGCGGACGGTAAATATGACGGTGCTTCCCATCAGGTCATCGATTACCTGAAGAGCCTGGACCAACGCATTTCGAAGATCGAAGAACAGATGGGATATAGTGTCGCCTCTGAACCAATTTCTGAAACCGAGCCCGCGCCAATACCGATTAACGATGAAATGCCGGATTCCTTTGAGTTTAATCTGGGTGAATTCTGGTTTGCCTATATTGGAATTTTCGTTCTCATGGTCGGTTGTCTGTTGCTCATGAGTCACCCGGTCAGTACCGTTCATCCCGTCATCCCCACCATTACCGGATTCCTCGTGGCAGTCGGCATGTATTACTTTGGACACGTCTGGCGTGAATCTTATAAATTTATTGCCCTCCATTTGTGGGGTGCTGCCTATATCCTGCTCTTTTTTGCCACCTTTCGATTATTCCAATCAGTTGGCATGTCAACAGCAACAATTCCCTGGTTCCAGGATTCCGCACTCCTGTTGATTGGAATTTTGACCTGGATGAATTCCATCCGGCATAAGTCCGCTTATTTAAATGTTGTCAGCCTGACCTTGGTGGCATTTGCGGCTCTGGTGATAAACCAACCGGTGATCACACTGACTCTCAATCTGGCAGTTGCAGCACTTTTTGTTTTCACCTACCAAAGGTCAGGTCGGCTCTCCGTTTTTATCTATGGAAGTCTGCTGGTATACCTGGTTCATCTGCATTGGGCATTGGGAAATCCCTTACTGGGCGAAAAAATCGCCTTGGTCAGTCAATACAATCTGAACCTGATGTTCCTACTGCTTTACACCATCATCTTTTCCAGCGCGTTGTTCTGGTTCAAACCGGAACCGGCGGAAAATGAGACGGAAGCCGATCGGGAAATCACACTTTACGCCAACGCGCTGGCAAACGGCTTGGTGGGCGCCATTATTTATAGTGTGTTTTTGGTCCTTCACAAACTGCCCTCAATCATACCTGCAGAATTCACTCTGTTTGCAGTCTATTTCACATTAGCAGTAGCGCTCTGGCGGAAAATCCAGATCAATATCTACACCATCACCTTCACGCTGATCGCTTTTGGTGCCTTGAGTATTGGTGTCATCGGTGCCACCCAGCCGCCCGATCTATACATTTATCTGATCTGGCAAAGTCTGCTGGTTCTGGCTACCGCGATCTGGTTCCGGTCGAAATTTATTGTAGCAGCCAATTTCTTCATTTTCCTATTGGTGTTTGCCCGTTATTCCGCGGTCGCCGGATTTGACGGTATTATCAGCATCAGCTTTGGCATTGTGGCATTAATCAGTGCCAGATTACTTAACTGGCAAAAAAATCGGCTAACCATTCAAACCGAGCTCATGCGTAATGCCTATCTGTTTGTTGCATTCATCTCCATTCCCTTCACCCTCTGGAAATCACTGCCAGGTCATTTTGTGGGACTTGCCTGGCTGGCTTTGACTGTTTTGTACTATGGTATGGGACTGTTATTGAAGAATGGAAAGTATCGCTGGATGGCTCATTTTACACTCTTTGCCACCATCCTCTACATCCTGATTTATGCCACCACCGGATTTGAACCAACCTACCGTATATTGACATTTGTTTTACTGGGATTGGTTCTGATCGGGCTCTCCATCCTGTTCTCACACTTTCACTCAAAGCTGGATTCTGAAAAACAAAATTTATCTACCGGATAACACGTGTGACCTTGACCAAAGAACTATTATTGGAGCTGTTATGACAAAAATTGGCAGACGCGATTTCGTCAATTATCTGTTGGGTTTTGGCGGCATTAGTGCCATAGCTGCGATTTTTTATCCAATTGGCCGCTACCTGGTGCCACCACCAATCCGTGAAGCTGAACCGACCACGCTTAAAGTTGGGAGTATAGATGAATTTCCGGCAAACAGTTCAAAGATTGTGCGTTTTGGGCGGAAACCGGTGATCCTGATTCGTGACAGCGGTGAAAATATTCACGCTCTGACTGCCACTTGTACCCATCTGGACTGCATTGTTCAGTTCAGTGAAGATCGTCAGCAAATTATTTGTGCCTGCCATAATGGTGTGTATGATCTTACCGGAAAGAATGTCTCCGGTCCTCCACCGAAACCGCTAACGGAATTTGCAGTTAAGGTAATTGATAAAGAAATCGTCATCTCACAGATGAAGGCTTGAGTATGAGTAACTTTTTTGATTCCCGTGTTGCCCGTTGGCTGGATGATCGTCTGGATCTGTCACCAATTAAAAATCTGGTGGAACATAAAAAGGTCCCCATCCATCATCATACCGTTTGGTATTACATGGGTGGCGTCACGCTCTTTCTGTTTCTGGTGCAGGTGTTTTCGGGCATTCTGTTATTGATGTACTACCGACCCGGTGAGAACAGTGCTTATGAGAGTATGCAGTTCATTACCTCCAAGGTCCATTTTGGCTGGCTGATACGGAATATCCATGCCTGGGGTGCCAATATCATGGTGTTGTTTGCCTTTATCCACATGTTCAGCGTCTTTTTTACCAAAGCGTTCAAGCGCCCGCGCGAACTGACCTGGGCTACCGGATTTATATTGTTGGTTTTGGCCATGGGATTTGGATTCAGCGGATATTTATTACCCTGGAATGAACTGGCCTTTTTCGCCACCAAGGTCGGAACGGATATCGCTGGCGTCGTCCCAATCATTGGTGAAAAATTGAAAATTGTATTGCGGGGTGGCGACGATGTCACCGGCGCGACCCTCTCCCGTTTTTTTGGTATTCACGTGGCCATTCTGCCTGCCCTTACCACGGTTTTACTCGGTCTGCATCTACTGTTTGTGCAGCGTCAGGGTATGAGTGAACCGGAATTCTTCGAAGAACTGCCGGAGGCGAAAAAACACTACATTCCCTTCTTCCCCGATTTCGTCTTACGCGATGCATTGTTATGGTTGGTGGTGCTCATCATCATTCTGTCACTGGCGGTATTCTTTCCATGGGAGCTGGGGCTTAAAGCCGATCCGCTGGCTTCCGCCCCCATGGGAATCCGACCGGAGTGGTATTTCATGTTCATGTTTCAGTCGCTGAAATTTCTTCCGCCACACATCCTGTTCTTCGAAGGGGAAACATTGGGTGTGCTTTTCTTTGCTGTGGCGGGAATTTTCTGGATGCTGATCCCGTTCGTGAAACTACAAAACGGATCAATCAACGAATCGAAATTCTTCACCTACTTCGGGTTGGCAACGCTGGCATTTATGCTGGGTATGACCATTCTCGGGTATTTGGTGTAGGGGGAACCATGAAAAGTCAACTACAGCTATTAAAGCACCTCACCGCCCTGACAATTTTCATGTTGACCCCCTATTATCTAATGGGACAAGACTCGTCGCAAAGCCCGGGTGAAAGCCAGGTTAATACCTGTCTCGAATGTCATGAAGTTCTGGAAGTCATGCCAGAAGGATATTCAGCCGATGATGTTCACCAGGCTGCGGCGACTTCCTGTGTAGGGTGTCATGGTGGTGATGCCACCAACTATGACATGGATGAGTCTATGTCACCGGCTGCCGGATACATCGGTATTCCCAGTCGACAGGATATTCCCAAACTGTGTGGACGCTGCCATTCACATATAGATTATATGCGTACTTTTCGGCCGCGTATCGCCACCGATCAGGTCGATCAGTATAACCAGAGCATTCACGGAAAAAAGCTGGCAGAGGGTGACCAGAATGTGGCTGAATGTGTCAGCTGCCATACAAGTCATGCGATTTTCCCGGCTGATGATCCCAGATCCACGACCTATGCCATCAACATTCCCAACACCTGTCGTCAGTGCCACGGCAATGCTGAGTTGATGGACCAATATGGATTGGGGCACGATCAATATGATAAATATGCCACCAGTGTGCACGGTAAAGCCTTGCTGGAACGCAAAGATACCGGAGTCGCGACCTGTAATGATTGCCATGGTAATCACGGTGCGACCCCACCAGATGCTGAATCCATTTCTAATATCTGTGGTTCCTGTCATTTAAATAATCTAACCTACTTTAAACAATCACAGATGGCGGAAGACTTTGACATTCACAGTTGCCAGGAGTGTCATGGTAACCATGATATTCAACCGCCAACCGATCAAATGCTGAATACCGATTCAGACACGGCAATTTGTCTTACCTGCCACTCAGTGGGAGATGCCGGAGCTGCCACCGCATTTGCCATGTACCGGGACATTGAAACCGTGGATAGTCTATACACGCTGGCTCAAACCAAATTGAAAGCGAGTCAAACCAGTGGGATGAATTACGCTGAAATTGATTATCAACTACAGCAAACCAAACAGAATCTGATTCAGATGCGAACCTTGATTCACACGTTTGACACAGAAGAGGTAAAAGCCAAAGGAGCTGATGGAATTAAAACCGCAAAAGAAGCGATCCATTTAGCTGAAATGGAAATCCAAGAATTCCAAACGCGCCGGGTCGGATATGGCTTGTCCACATTGGCCATCGTTATTCTGGCCATCGCGGTTTTCCTGAAAATCAGGCAACGTGATGAAATGCTGAAACAACAATGATTAACACGAACAGAATCAAAATGATAATGCTTGAGATAACGCAATTAAAACCTGAAAATATTTGAAAGGATAGTAAACAGATGAAGTTGAAACTTTTATTAGGTATCATAACATGTTTCTCACTTGCCACGGCACAGGAACCTACAACCACTTATGTCGGAACAAAAATGTGCAAGATGTGCCACAACAAAGCCAAAACCGGCCAACAATATACGGTCTGGCTGGAATCATCCCATGCCAGGGCTTTAGCGACGCTTGCCACCGATGCTGCAAAACAGATCGCTGTTGACAGGGGTATTAAAACGGCTCCGGATAAATCTCCCGAATGTCTACAGTGTCATGTAACCGGCTGGGGTGATCCTTCTGGTTACCAGTTGACTGTGGACCCAAACGATCGACGCGCCATGGCAAAAAATGCCGCTCTGGAGAATGTTGGCTGCGAGGCCTGTCACGGTGCCGGTAGTGAATATAAGGGTAAAAAGGTAATGGAAGCCATTACCGCAGGTACAATTGATCCCGCCACTGTCGGACTGGTTCTACCCGATGAGGCGACCTGTAAAAAATGTCATAATGAAAATAGCCCAACCGATAAAGAGTTCGTGTTCGAAGAAGCGGTCAAATTGATCGCTCACCCATACCCGGAAAAAGCACAATAAATAAAGCTGTTGTATACCCCCCGATGTCGTCCCCAAAAGTAATCGTGTTTTCTATACTGCTTTTACTGGCGGGGGCGACTGCTTTTACTCAAGATTCAGGTATATTGGACGAAATTCCTGAATCAATCCCGTTAAATGTGCCTAAATTCATTTTCCATCCGGTCAATTTTCCACACCGGGCACATTCCCATATATCTCCGCAGGGCGTCACGTGTGGCAATTGTCATCATTTTGCTGACGAAGGGGTTTATGATCCGTGTTATGAATGTCATAGCAACGACCCGGCTGATTTCTCCGAGGATGTACCTACATTGTTTGCCGCATACCATCGCGTGTGTGTGAGTTGTCATCGCCAATGGAATCCACAAAATGTCTGTGGGTCATGCCATCTCAATCCGGAACAAGCCGTTTTAGATGATCAACCGACGCCTGCCCTGCCACCGGTTAAGCCAACGCGGGGACCGGATATTCTCCATTTCGATACACCTAAATCCGTCAATCCCATGGTAACCTTTCGCCACAAACAACATGTTGAGACCTTTCGATTCAGTTGTGTTACCTGTCATGAAAACCAGGATTGTCTCAAATGTCACGCTTACAAGCCACCCAATGTCTCTCCGATTGTAGCTAAACTGACGAAACCGCATGTCCCCTGCAGCAAATGCCACGCGACAGATGACCAATCAAATTGTACCCAGTGCCACAAAAAACAACCAACTACCCGCGGTTTCACCCATGACATGACCGGCTGGCTGTTGAACCGTTTTCACCAAGAACAATCTTGCACGGCCTGCCATGATGCAACCAAACCGGTTGAACGCTTAAACCCAACCTGCACCAATTGTCATAAGAACTTTGAACCCGGTGAATTTGACCATCGTCGCACGGGATTGGACCTATATGAGGTTCATCAGGAAGCAGATTGTGGCGATTGCCATCTTGATCGGAAATTTGGCGAGCCACCCACCTGTTTCTATTGTCATGATGAAATAACCTACCCCGACAACCTGCCCGGCGAGTGGATCAACAAATGATTCTCTGAATTTCGCGACCGATCATCCGCTAACATCATTTCAAACGAAAAAAAACATCCCGACTGGTCGGCGGCTGCAATTATTGATTCAGCCCAATCTATCATCGGCTTAGGGTTAGGTCAGGAATCTGGTTTGTTTATTCGCTTTCGTCAGAATACCCTGCCTGCGGCTTGTGGTGGGGAGTTTCATTCGCCTTGGTGTACAGTTGTACCTATTCGCTATGTGCTAAATATTATGGCACATATAGCACAGCTTAGCGGGCGGCATCCGCAGAAAGTACGGATTATCACCAGGACCACCAAAAGCAACCGCATCGATTCCCAGCCGCCCATGGACATAATGGCAGGTGTTACACTGAATTTGATGATTCGGTCCAAGTGGTAATATAATGTTATAAACTTGTTCTGATTTTTGGAATTGGGCGTAAATGCCTTTTTTCGCTTTGGAGATATTGATACCCCAGTGGTTTTTCTCATGGGTATGGAGCGCGTGACACTTGTTGCAGGTCGCTTCCATAGTGAGACTCATCTCGCGTGCCACTTTGGCGGGTGTCTCCGGATTGGGTGGGTTCACATGGCACACCTGGCAAATATTACGGTCTACACTTCCATCGTCAGTGATCATCGCTGCATGTGGATTCAATTTCGCATACTGCTCGCGCTCATGGCATTGATAGCAAAAATCGATTTCCTCTTTATAGGGACCACCCCGTAAAAAAGAGCTATTCGATCGGTCATATTTTACCGGCATGATATGGCAGGTAATGCATGTCACGGAATCTTGATCGAGTAATGGGAAGGTGTCGGGAATGGTGATACCTGCGGCGGTTAAATTCAGATTAAACAATGGATGAATGTCAACATCCACCGCAGCAGCAGAATGACATTTTTCACAGGAACCCGGTTGATAATTCTCCCGAGTCGGTTCCTGCCCCGGAGGATGGCAGATTATACAGTCTCCACCATGATGCGGATTTTTCGCATCGGAAAAGGTCAGTTGAGCGAATACCGCACTGTTCCAAACCAGACTTAGTCCGATCAGCAGGTGCACCAGGTGGATAATAACTGAAGATCGGTACATTTGTGTGGTGTCGTATTGCCCCCCGGCAGTTCTGACATAGCCACGCAAATTCATGGGATTACCTCTATGCTATTTTTTTCGATAAATCATGGGTTGGGAGCGATCTTAATGATCTTAAAATTTGATTCTCAAATGCTTACCCGGCCCTTTTTTGTTTGTTGCTATCAAATATACTATAACCAGATGGATGGTCAAAGGTGATAGCGAGGCGATTGTTGAAGAATGACGCAAGATGGACTCCGCTGGCTCCGACTCCGCTCAGCCAGCGTGACCATATAGTTGACGCAGAGTTTATTCATTCCACTGACTGAGCCTCTTTCGCTTACCTGCTGGCTGTGCCCTTTTTACTCATCCGCTGGCTGAGCGGAGTCGAAGTCAGCGTCGTATTAACTATCAGCTACTTCACAGATTAATCGTGGGTTCTATAATTTTCAACTAAAAATAATACTTGTATTGTAGCAGAGGGCGGACTCGAACCGCCGACACCCGGCTTATGAAGCCGG
>JAIPJQ010000061.1 GCA_021734065.1 Fidelibacterota bacterium
GGGGTTTCCATTAGGGTAACCAATATAGAGACCGGCACCGGAATTTGAATTGCCCGTCACATAATTGGACACCACAATATTTTCACGCAAAACCGGTGTGGCATTCACGATTGTAATTCCCGTGAAATTGCCCTTCACCAGATTCTGGAACAATTGCGGAGCAGCAGTACCTGTCAATGCCCAGATGCCGATGCCTTGGGCGTGATTGTCCACGATGTGGTTCTGATAAATGGAATCGGGCGAACAGGAATCAATAAACACTGCGGGAAAATTGGTACTGTTGGTGGAATTTCCTGAAAGATAATTCTCACGGATGACCACATGATCACTGCCGGTCAGCCGAATGCCATACTGTCCGCAGAAGAAAATGCCATTTCCCTGTACGACACCAGAGGCATCATTGTGAAAAGCAATGCCGTTTTCGGAAATAGTTTCCAGACCGGAATCACGAATAATCGCCGTTCCGCCGAAAACCCTCACGCCATTGGTGACGGAATCAATGGTGCATTCCCGGATCTCGGCGGTTCCCTCATCCACGAAAATCCCGGCACCCCATGTGAATCTGGCACCGGTCATGCGCAACGCGCCCGACACCTGTAACCCGCTACTGCCCAAGGCGCGAATCAGGACACCTGCTTCCACGATTAATGTGTCACCAGCCGGCACAATCGCGTCGGCGGTGAGGTGGTAGGGGCTGTTGCGGGAATTCCAGATACCGGAGACATTGCCGGAGACATTGGTTTGGGCGGTGAGCATGCCGGGAAGCATCCCCAACATCAGGCTGATAATCCAAAAGCTGTTCTTCATATACATCCTTGTTTGCATGGAAATAATTACAGCTTATGGACGGGCAGGAAAAACAGAAAAGTGATTACAATTTGCTTATCGAACTTCTGTATATTTGATCCATGGGTAAGCAGAATTCATCTCATCACACTGAAAGCCGCACGATGAAGAAGAAACAGACCTATTTCGCCCCGCCGGATCGTCTACCTACGCGTGAAATTACCAAACAAGCTCTGGTACTGGCGGAAGAGAGCCTGTTGAGGCAATTACTGGATTCAATCCCGAATGTGGTCATGGTATTAAATCGTTTCCGTCAGGTGGTGTACGCCAATGACGCTTTATGGAAAACCCTGGGTGATGAAATTCCCGAGAATGTGTTTGGATTTCGGCCGGGGGAGATATTTGACTGCATTCATTCTGATGAAATGACAGCCGGGTGCGGGACATCCGAGTTCTGTCGTGAATGCGGTGCCGCCAAAGCGATTTTAAACAGCCAGACCATAAAAGGTGTAGATTTTCAGGAATGTCGAATCACGCGGAAACATCCGGATGAAGCTCTGGACTGGATGGTGAAAGCCACTCATTTCAACTATCGGGGTGAGGATTACACCATTTTTGCCCTAACGGAAATCAGTGGTCAAAAGCGACGGGAAGTGTTAGAGCGCATTTTTTTCCATGATGTACTGAATACAGCCGGAACATTACACGGATTTACCCAACTATTGAAAAGTATGGATCCCGGGGACATTCCGGCAGCTGTAGAGCAGATTGGGATTTTGAGTGAGCGACTCATGAATGAAATTCGTACCCAACAGCTTCTGACCCGGGCGGAACAGGGGGAGTTGGAACTGGAAATTACACCCGTGTACCCGGCAGCACTCGTGGAAGAGATCGCCCGGGAATACCGTCAACACCCGCTGGCAAACAATCGAGAGATTGAAGTAAGGCCAATGGATGATTCGGTGACGCTCAGGAGCGACCTTAGCCTTTTACGCCGGGTACTCGGAAATATGGTGAAAAATGCCATTGAAGCCTCCGGTCCGGGTGAAGCAATAACGCTGGCGTGCGATGCAGCTGATAATGCCGTGGAATTCAGGGTACACAATCCCCAGTTTATCCCCCGCAATATCCAACTCCAGATTTTCAGCCGCTCCTTCTCAACTAAAGGCAAAGGCCGTGGTCTGGGTACCTACAGTATGAAACTGCTCACAGAGCGTTATTTAAAAGGGACGGTTGGATTTGAAACCAGCAAGATGGATGGTACGACATTCTTCGTCAGAATTCTCGTCCGGACACCGGACTAACCTCGGTAAATCCAAAATAATACGCTAATTCCGGTACGACCAAACGGGACAAATACCTTAATTAATTGTATCCTTAATTCAGAATTCAGAATTCAGAATTTAGAATCGGCGTAGGTTATTTCTCCAGTGCCCGTTCGACCGTGTTAATCATTTCCCGAATATCAAAGGGCTTCGATACCACATACAGAAAACCAATATCCATTAAGGCGCTATGATCATTCTGATCGGCGAATCCTGTGGCGATAATCATTTTGGCATCCGGATTGAGCGCCTTGATTTTCTCGCCCAATTTCTTGCCATTCAACTGTGGCAATCCCAGATCAGTGATAACCAGATCAATATTATCCCTATTGGTTTTATAAATTTCGAGAGCTTCCTGGCCGTTTGAAGCAGTGGTGACCCGGTAATTATTCAATTCAAGCAGTTGTTTCAACAAATCGCGAATCGTATTTTCATCATCAACTACTAATACATGGGCAACTTTATCGTTCATTACACGATCCTTTCACATGCGTCATTCAAAACCAGTGTTAATGTTACAATAAAATATTATCCTTTTCAAACTTCACTTTTTTAAATACAAAAAAAATCGCGTTTGATTGAATGTGAGAAACGTAATTCCACCTGGTTACCGGAACTAACAGGTTATTGCTAAAGTCCAAAAGCTTTGATTGCCAACCCGGATAGGGCAATAATGCCTCCAGCCAGGACATGCACATATTTCTCCAAGAAACCCAAACGGAAATTCATCAAACCCTTTGTTGCAACTGCAACAATGATTGTCATGGTTGAGATGGTGGTGACACCGAACGCTAGTGTAACCCAGATGAGATTGGACCAATGACCGGCCGCAGCCGGATACATGAGGATCGGGATGAGTGGTTCACAGGGACCCAACACAAAAACGATAAAAAGTGCCCAGGGCGTAATGGATTTTGTGTTGCCGTGTAGATGAACATGCCTACCGAGGTGTGAATGCGTATGTGGATGGGTGTGTTCGGTATCATCATGGAGATGAGTGTGCGTGTGTTCCCGACTGCGCCAGGCGACCCTTAATCCCCAGATACCATACGCAAATCCAACACCGATTAATACCCAGCTGGCAATATTACCACGTACGGATTCAACATTCTCAAGTAGCCCAACAGCCAATCCGCCAGCCACCCCAATCAAACCGATGATTACGGATCCCAGAACATGACCGATACCGCACAAAACAGTTATAAAGAGAGTTTTATTCAAGCTCCATTTGCGAGCACGAGCCATGACGATAAATGGCAGATAGTGATCAGGTCCGATTAAGGTATGAATGAACCCAATGCTGAAAGCAGTTACCAGAAGAATGGTTAATTCAGAGTTCATTTCAGCTATCTCATTACTTTAACAAATTCTTGGAAGTTGCTCACCCAAAGGCATATCAATGATTCTGTGTGTTCCCATTTGCGTCCGCATCACCACCAGATTTTTGTTTTCTGAGGTGACTTCACCCAGCATGACAGCGTCTTTCCCCTGGGTATTATCTTGCATCACCGTGAGAACCGGGTCCGCGAATTCAGGTGGAACGACAGCAATCAATTTACCCTCATTTGCGACTAACAACGGGTCAAGTCCCAGCACTTCACAGGCGCCACGAACCGCCGGTTTAACAGGGACCCGGTTTTCGTGAATCAATATTCCCACATGCGAGGAAGCTGCAAATTCATTCAAGGTGGTGGCAACACCACCTCGGGTTGGGTCGCGTAGCGCATGTACCTCGGGACAAACATTGAGAATGGATGATACCATTTCGTTCAAAGGGGCTGTGTCACTGGCAACCTGGGATCGAAATGACAGCCCTTTGCGTGTGGTCAGAATTGCCATTCCATGGTCCGCAATGGTGCCGGATACAATAATCTTATCCCCGGGTTTCAGATTGGAGGCTGAAATGTTGATCCGATCCGGGACAACCCCAATCCCCGTTGTATTGATAAACATCTTATCGCACTGACCACGGTTCACCACCTTGGTATCGCCGGTAATAATGATAACGCCGGCTTTTTTCGCAGCAGCTTCCATGGAGAGTAAAACCCGGTGGAGATCCGCCAGTGGCAACCCCTCTTCCAACACGAAGGCGGCAGTCAGGTAGAGCGGCTGGGCACCGGACATGGCTACATCATTAACGGTACCGTTAATTGCCAGGTCACCGATATCTCCACCTGGAAAAAATATCGGATCCACCACGAATGAATCGGTGGACACTGCCAACCGACCTGGCGGAAGATGCACGATTGCGTGATCATCAAGTTGATCTAGGATTGTGTTGGTAAAGCGGGGCAGGAAAAATTTCTCGATCAGTTCGGCCGTTAGGCGGCCCCCAGCACCGTGTGCCATTTGAACCGTATCATAATTTGTCTTCGGGACCGGACAGGATAATGCTTCTGGAAATTCGGTTGTCATGCAGATGGAATCCTGATTTTATGGTAATGATAATAAGCAGCACAGGCACCTTCACTGGAGACCATGGTTGCGCCCAACGGATGTTGGGGCGTGCAAATTTTGTCAAAAGCTGGACACTCGATCGGTTTTTTCAAGCCCTGCAGGACCAAGCCACTGATGCAATCAGGCGATTCATTGGGGTGAATATCACCCACAGAGAATTTTCGTCCCGCGTCGAAAGCGGCATATTGATCACGGATTTGAAAACCACTGGCGGGGATGGTCCCGATTCCACGCCATTTTCGATCGGTAATTTCGAATATTTCATTGACAAGTGCCTGCGCCGGTTGATTGCCATTGCGTTTGACGGCACGTAAATATTGGTTAACCACGTCATGTTTTCCCGCTTCAAGCTGCTCCACAATTAATAAAATCCCCTCCAGGATATCAACCGGCTCAAATCCGGTAGGAACAATGGGTACTTTAAACTTTTCCGCGATCGGTTCATACTCCCACCAGCCCATCACAGCGCACACATGCCCGGCAGCCAGATAGCCCTGGACCCGATTGGATGGTGAACTGAGTAGTGCTTCCATAGCTGGCGGGACCAGGACATGGCTCACCAGTTCACTGAAGTTGGTCAACCCTTCCTGCGCTGCCTGATGAATGGCCATGGCATTGCCGGGAGCGGTGGTCTCAAAGCCCACAGCGAAGAAGACCACCTCTTTCCCCGGATTTTGGCGTGCCTGGTCGACGGCTTCCAGGGGCGAGTAAACGGTTCTGACATCGAATCCTTCGGATTTGACCTGCAGCAGGTCCTTGTCACTTCCCGGAACGCGCAACATATCACCAAAACTGGTGAATATAACTTCAGACCGACTGGCAATCGCTATTGCCTGATCGATCATTTCCAATGGGGTAACGCACACCGGGCAGCCAGGTCCGTGCACCAGGGTTATCTCTTCTGGTAACAATTGGTCAATACCATTTCGAATGATACTGTGGGTCTGGCCACCACAAATCTCCATGATCACCCAGGGTCTCGTGACGGTGGCGCGGATTTTTCCCAGAATCTGGTGGGCTATTTCAGGATTTCGAAATTCATCCAGATATTTCATCGATTTTCCCCGGCTTCTTCCCCAAACAGATCAATGCCCGCTTTTTCAGCAGCATCTGCTACTTCGAGCCAGGCGGCATAACTTTGCTGAGCCTCTTCTTCGTCTATGATAGATATTGCAAATCCGGCATGGATGATGGTGTATTGACCAATTTCAATCTCCGGCACATACTCCAAACAGGCTTTGTTTTGAGTCCCGCCGTAATCGATGTGACCCATTTTCAGGCCACCTTCATCAAATATTTCCACAACCTTTCCAGGGATTCCGAGACACATTAGCTATCCTTCCTCTTTCAGTGTTTCCAAATATTTTCTACCAATCATGGCCTGCCCTAAAGACAGTCCACCGTCGTTGGTGGGGACTTGTATGTGGCTATAGACACAAAATTTATTGCGTTCCAGGACCGGGATTAATCCCGCGAGTATAACTTCATTCTGGAAAACGCCACCACTTAGAACGACTGTGTTTATTCCGGACGCTTGTCGGGCAAGCTTGGCTGATTTGAGGAACCATTCAATTAAAGTGCGGTGAAACCGGTTGCTGATTTCAATTGATCCGGCTCCCTCCATTAATGCCAATGCAATATCCCGCATGAGTGGTCTCACACACAGTATCTTTGCCGGACCTTCTGATTTGATACCAAATGTGAAGGGTGGGACATCAGTGGTTGTACAAGCCTGCATCAGTTCTATTGCTGCCTGGCCTTCATAACGAATCTCAGGACAGATACCACATAATGCCGCAACAGCGTCAAACAGCCTGCCGGTACTACTGGTTTGTGCAGTGTTGGTCTTGGTCTCCAACATCTCAAAAATGAGTTGGTAGTTCCACTTTTTGATTAGATCGACAGGAATATTTTTGCCGTTGAATGCCTGATAGAGATAGGCCGTTGCGGTGCGCCAGGGTGCCTTGATGGCGGCATCACCGCCGGGGAGTAACATGTTTTCCAAATGTCCAAATCGTTCGAACCTGGTGTAATCTCCCATAAGAATTTCGCCGCCCCAAATCGTACCGTCCGTTCCGTAACCGGTACCATCCGCAATGATCCCGATAACGGGTTCATCCAAACCATGTTCGGTCATACAGGCAGCCAGGTGTGCATGGTGGTGCTGAACGCCCAGCGTTTGCAGGTGCTGTTTCTGCGCCCATTGAGTCGTGAAATAGCCCGGATGGAGATCATGAACGATCAATTCCGGCTCGATTTCGAGTACCCGTTCCAAATGATCGATGGTCCTCTGGAAAAACTGAGAGGATTCCAGGTTCTCCATGTCCCCAATATGCTGGCTCATGAAAGCCCGCTCCTGAGCGGTGAGACAGACCGTATTTTTCAAATCTCCACCCACAGCCAGAACCGAAGGTCCTGAGCCACTTAAAAAAATGGGACGGGGGACAAACCCCCGGCTACGTCGAACCGGGCGATTCTTTCCATTGATATGAACAAAAACAGAATCATCACTGCGCAGGTAAATATCCCGGTTATGGAGCAGAAATAGATCAGCGATGTTCGCAAGCCGGTGCAAGGCTTCATCATTCTCAATACAAATAGGTTCATCCGAAAGGTTGGCACTGGTCATGACCAGTGGTCCATCAAATTCATGTAAAATCAAATGGTGCAAAGGCGTGTAGGGGAGTATCACACCCAAACGATTATTTCCTGGAGCAACCAATTCATTGACGTGTCTTGGTCCCGATTTTTTACACAGTACGATCGGCGATTGATAACTGACAAGCAATTCTGCTTCATCAGGATTTATCGTCACATATTGCCGGGTCTTTTCCAGATTCGGAAACATGACGGCCAGGGGTTTTGCTTCGCGGTTCTTGCGTTTTCGTAGACGATCAACCGCATTGGTATCACTCGCATTCACAGCAAGATGAAAACCACCCAGCCCTTTGATAGCCACGATCATCCCTGCCCGCAGATTGTCGACCACCGTGGTGATTTCGGAACCACCGGTCATTGAATTTCCGTTCCGATCAATCAGCCAGATATGCGGGCCGCATTCCGGACATGCATTGGGCTGGGCATGAAATCGACGATCGCTCGGATTATCATACTCCGCCTGACAGTCCGGGCACATCTTGAAATTTCGCATGGATGTAAACGGACGATCATAGGGAATCGATTCGATGATGGTGTAGCGTGGTCCGCAATTGGTGCAATTGATAAATGGATACTGAAAACGCCGATCAGTTGGATTGAACAGCTCGGTCAGGCAATCGCGGCAAACGGCCACATCCGGCGAGATGAGTGTGGTGATATTTGATTCACGATGCGAAGAAATAATTTCAAAGGACTGATCATGATTCAGATTAAGGTGATCGACCGTCAACTTTGTAATAATGGCCAGCGGTGGTGGCTCGGCTTCCAATTGCTGCATGAATGCTGTAACTGAATGCGAGTCACCTTCGATTTGAATTTCCACGCCATGGCTGTTGTTGGTCACAAAGCCCGTGAGGCCATTTTTAATCGCCAAATTATAGACAAAGGGACGAAAACCGACACCTTGCACAATTCCATGCACCCGGATACGATGCCGGGCAAAATCTTGTGTCAGAATCTGGGTCAAGCAGATGGTCCCGCTTCAGCTTTCAGCCAGTCGTACCACTTCGTCAACCCTTCACCTGTTTTGGCTGAGACCTGAAAAAAATGAAGGTGGTGGTTAACCTGTCTGGCATACTCGATACATTTATCGACATCGAAATCCACATAGGGCAGCAGGTCGATTTTATTGATGATACAGACATCGGCTGCGGCGAACATGGTGGGATATTTGTAGGGTTTGTCATCTCCCTCCGTCACACTGATAATCACAACCTTGTGAGCTTCACCCAGATCAAACAACGCCGGGCAGACCAGATTTCCTACATTCTCAATTGCCAGGAAAGAACCGTTGGGAGGATTCAGGCTTTTTAATGCCCGTTGAATCATATCGGCATCTAAATGACATCCGGTTCCGGTATTGACCTGGACTACAGCAGCGCCGGTGGCGTCAATGCGCTCAGCGTCTTGCAGGGTTTGTTGATCCCCTTCGATCACACAAATCGTACGATCCTGTTTCAGATCAGAGATGGTACGTTCCAACAACGTTGTCTTACCCGACCCTGGTGAACTGACCAGATTCAGAGCCAGGATATTTTTTGCCTGGAAATAGCCACGATTCCGTTCGGCCAATAGATTATTTTTACTGAGAATGTCCTGTTCAAGCGTGATCGTTTTCGACTCATGTTGATGGAGATGAGGATGGGTATGGGAATGTCCATCTTCATGGGTTTGTGGGTGTGGATGCTCATGGCTATGATCGTGTTCGTGCTCGACAGGATGATCGTGGTTTATTTCTCCCGGTTTCCGAATGGTCACCGTAGAGTTGGGATCACCGCATCCGCATGTATCGCACATTTTTAACTCCTATTCAATATCGATGGTTTTGATCTTCAGTACTTTACCGGCAAGGATCTCATATTGGAAATCATCACAATGGGGACAGACGGCCCAAAGCTCGGTCAGATGGAATGTTTTACCGCAATTTCTGCATCTGGCCGAACCTTTAATTTGGTCGATGTTAATCTGAGCGGTGGCAGCAAGTGTGTTCTGCGTAGCTACTTCCAATGAAAAATTGAGAGCATCCAACAACACGCCTGCCAATTCACCGATTTCCAGATCAATTCGGGTAATTCTGTGCGCATGATTCTCTCGGGCGGCAAGTTCAGCCGATTCAACAATATTCAAGGCAATGGACATTTCGTGCATGAACCCCCCGGTTAGTCACTGGAGTAGTGATGCAAGAATAGGACCGGATGTGCGAACCCTAAGCCGGCAACACTGCGCATGGTTGGATTGGAAAATTGCATCAAGTAATCACTTGTATAGATATTTTCCTGCACTTCATGTTTGTATCCGCAGCAGGTTAGATGGCAATGCTAAATTCATTGTGACACCAAAAGCGGATAGGTGTGATACAACAAAACGATAAAAATAATGCCATTGATGGCATGGGTCCCGAGACACGGACGACAAGAGACTCTCAATATGAAGAGACCCCAGCTCAGGTAGACGCTTTGCGCGAAAGCCAGCAAACCCATAATAAAGATGATACTCAGTGGCGGCAGGTTGAATTGCCAGTAGAAAATGATTAGCAGATTGAAAAGGGCATAGTACCACATACCCCAATAGGCGTTGGATCGGCCCCATGTTTTTCCAAAATAGGAATCTGCGATTTCGTCACAGCGGCAGTTAATCATCTGAAACAGGGGCAGCATCCACCAGACTCGGGCTTCAATATAGCCACGATGCACGCGAAAATAATAATTGGCGATGAGCCAGCCAACGCTACTGAGCACCAGAAGGGTCACCATTTCAAGTGTCGTTTTTTCCATAATAGTCAGCGATTTATCTGCAATTCCACTGGCGGAGAAAATTTTCCCCGCCGTTTCGGATCGTTTGCCAAATGAATGATCCAAATTAATTATTGCATTTCTAAATTGCAAAAGATAATTTCCATTGACAATAATTAACAATCGGGTTTGCTGCTATTGTTGACTAATAAATGCAAAGAGTCATGATAACTAGCTGGAAAATAAAAGCACTACCGCAAATTTTGTATGAGAGGTTTGTTTATAACGAACTTTTCTTACCAGGCCTTGTTCAGGATAGTTTGAAACAGTGTTTCCCGTTGTACTCTCTAATCACCATCCCGGTGACCGATCTCCTTTCCCACGTTCAACCTCAATCAGAATCATCGATTTATTATCCAGCCCTTAGGCAAGCTAAATTGACAAAGTCGTCCATCGGATTTTTTCGCGCAAGATTAAATACCTGCCAGGGTCGGGTAGACCAAATCTTGGACAAATTCAGCGGAACTCAGAATGGATATCTGGTGATTTAAATACTGATTGGGTTATGGGCGGAAATACTGCCTGAATACCGGTTGAGGGGGCTCTCAAGTTATTAAAGTCAAGACAAGTTATAATCCACCGCTGATTGTAGCGGTAATCAACTCTGCCATACCCAAGAGTGGAAGCATCATGATGACCTTTAACGGTTGTGTTGTGGTGATTCTGATCCACCCGGAGATGTATAAAAACAGGATATAGATACCTGAAGGACCGTTAACCATAAGGAGAAAAAAATGAAAAATGATGCGTCCATGGCAGAGATTTTGGAAGCCCGGGGTGTGGAACGCCGGGATTTCTTAAAATTTTGCAGCCTTATGTCGGTTTACCTGGGACTGGCGCCTGCGTTTGTACCCAAGATTGTGCAGGCGATGGAATCAAAACCACGGATTCCCGTTATCTGGTTACACGGGTTGGAATGTACGTGCTGTAGCGAATCGTTCATCCGATCATCTCATCCCATCGTGGCAGACATTGTACTGAACATGATCTCGCTTGATTATGATGATACGCTAAGTGCTGCTGCAGGTCATCAATTGGAAGCCCAGCGGAAGCAGATCATGCAGGAGTACAAGGGGAAGTATATTCTGGCCGTGGAAGGCAATGCCCCAACCAAAGATGATGGCGTTTATTGCATGGTTGGCGGTGATAGTTTCCTGAACGTCTTGAAAGAAACGGCTGCGGATGCCATGGCTGTGATCGCCTGGGGCTCCTGTGCATCATTTGGTTGTGTCCAAAATGCGAAACCCAATCCGACCGGGGCTACACCCGTCCATAAAGTTATCAAAGACAAATCCATCGTAAATGTGCCGGGTTGTCCCCCTATCGCTGAGGTAATGACCGGTGTGATCACACACCTGTTGACCTTTGGAAAACTACCGGAATTGGATCGATTAGGACGCCCGAAATCATTTTATGGTGTTCGAATTCACGATAAATGCGAACGTCGTGCCTATTTCGATGCCGGTATGTTCGTTGAGAGTTTTGACGATGAAGGCGCCCGCAATGGTTGGTGCCTCTACAAAATGGGTTGTAAGGGACCAACCACGTACAATGCCTGTTCCTCTGTTAAATGGAATGAGGGTGTAAGTTTTCCCATTGGATCAGGCCATCCGTGTATCGGATGTGCCGCACCGGGATTTTGGGATAACGGACCATTCTATTCACGTTTGGCGAATATTGGATTTGTGGGTTCTGATTCAACCGCGGATAAGATCGGTGCTTACGCTGTGGGAGCTGCAGCTGTTGGTATGGCAGCCCATGCAGTTGGGACGGCAATCAAAAAGAATCGGGAAAATAACAACATTCCCCAAGCTGCAGAGAAGGAGGAATAGATCATGGCCAGACGAATTGTAGTTGATCCGATTCCTCGTATTGAGGGACATTTGCGGATCGAAGCGAAATTGAATGATAAAAATGTCATTTCCGATGCCTACAGCAGCGGAACGATGTGGCGCGGGCTGGAAATTATTTTACAGGGACGTGACCCCCGCGACGCCTGGGCTTTTACTCAGCGAATTTGCGGTGTTTGTACAACGGTGCATGCATTGGCATCTGTGCGGTGTGTGGAAGATGCATTGGGAATTCCAGTCCCTGAAAATGCCAGGATCATCAGAAATCTGATGAATGCCACGCAACAGACCCAGGATCACCTGGTTCATTTCTACCATCTGCATGCTTTAGATTGGGTCGATGTGGTGAGCGCATTGAAAGCCGACCCCAAAGAAGCCTCTCGTATTGCGCAAAGTATCTCAGCCTGGCCCAAATCTTCACCGGGATACTTCAAAGATCTAAAAGGGCGTCTGCAGAAGTTCGTGGAAAGTGGGCAATTGGGAATCTTCTCCAAAGGATATTGGGGACATAGTGGCTATCTGCTCCCACCGGAAGTCAATTTGATTGCCGTCGCACACTATCTCGAAGCGCTGGATTTCCAAAAGGAAATCGTCAAGATTCATACCGTATTTGGTGGTAAAAATCCACACCCGAACTATCTGGTTGGTGGGATGGCTTCAGCGATCAACCCTGAGAGCGACCGAGCCATCAATATTGAGCGACTGAATATGGTCAAAGATATCATCGACCAAACCCAGACATTCATCGATCAGGTATACATCCCGGATCTGATTGCCATTGCCGGATATTACAAAGGCTGGTTGTATGGTGGTGGTCTGGGAAATTACATGTCCTATGGTGACTTCCCTGAAAAAAGTGTGAATGATCCCAACAGCTTCATGTGGCC
>JAIPJQ010000062.1 GCA_021734065.1 Fidelibacterota bacterium
ATTACGCAGTACAGCCGTGCCGGCAGAATAGATGAGAAAATCACTGTACACACCAGCGCCAATCGGCGTTTCAAACCGCAGATTCTGTTCTACGCTGCCGAGGATGGATTGCGCCAAATCCACGGAGGCGGGATTTCGGCGCGCATCGCCCCAGATATACACCAACGGGTAATCCAGGGTCGTGTCGTTCACCGAACCATTGTGGTGGATGGAGACAAAAAAATCGCTGTTATTCTGAATAGCAACGGACGCGCGGCCCCCCAGATTCACATCCCGGTTATCGGTTCGGGTCATCACCACCCGGGCACCCTGATTCAGGAGTAATTTTTGAAGTTTTTTCGCAACCTTTAGATTGATCCACTCCTCCCGTTCACCGGCCGGTCCTACCCGAAAATAGTCGTACGCCTCCGTATCGCCATGGCCCGGATCCAGCGTGATGGTCAGGTCTTTCAGGGGTCCTTCCGGTGCCGGTTTCGGCACTGTGGCGCACGAAAAAACCAGGAGCATTCCCAAAATTCCTGTGATCATCATCCCCGATATCGATCGCATCTTCACCTCCGGTAGCGTTTTGAGTTGGCGGAAAGATACATTCTGCCACGGGAGATGCCACACCCTAAGGCTTGGATGTTTCGCCAAACAGGCTAAAATAGTCAAACGCAGAATGGAAACGCCGTGCACCGACACATAGCCATTATCGTCAACCCCTATTCCGGCGGAAAACGCGCCAAAACCGTCCTACCGGAAATCAAGCTGGCGCTCCAACGCCGGGATTTGAGTTACGATCTCCTCCTTACCGAACGCCATAACCACGCCATTGAGCTGGCGTCCCAACTGGATCCCGGGAAATATGACGCCCTGGTAGCCGTGGGGGGTGATGGCACCAATTTTCAAATGTTAAACGGGCTGCTGGGAATGTACCCGGATGCTGAATTGCCACCGCTGGGCGTGATTCCCATCGGCAGCGGAAATTCCTTCGCGCTGGATCTGGAGATTCACAACATTGATCAGGGAATTGCCCGGGTGGTAGACGGTGAGACCCGTCCGGTGGATGTCTGCTACTTCACCCAGGGTGACATGCGGCATTATTTTGTGAACCTCATGGGATTCGGATTTGTCACCGATGTGGCCGCCACGGCCGCCAAATTCAAAAGTTTGGGCGACATGAGTTACATAATCGGCGTGCTGCGGAGAACGGTGGGGCTCAGTTTTCATCAGTTGGAAATGGAGCTGGACGGTGAGCTGATCACTGCGAAAAACTGTTTCGTGGAATTTTGCAATTCCCGCTTCACCGGCGGGAATATGTGTATTGCGCCGGATGCGAAAATTGATGACGGCTATTTTGATGTGGTGGTGTTGGGAAATCTCACCCGGCGGAGCCTGCTCAGGACATTTCCCAAAATCTTCAAAGGCACCCACGGGGAAAATCCGGCGGTACAATTCTTCCGGGGAAAACGAGCAATCGTCAGGACGACGCCGGTAAAACCGCTTCTGCCGGACGGTGAACTGTTCGGAGCCACACCTACCGAAGTGGGCATTCTCCCGCAGAGGGTAAACTATCTGGCATGAGAGCGTTACTTTCCATCCTGCTTTGGACGGCCGGCAGCCTGGTTTTTCTGCTGGTAGCGCTGGTGGTGGCGGTGGGTATTCTCACGCTGGGTCGGGATCGCACCTACCCGCTGATGCGCGGTGGTTTACGCATACTCACCACGGTGATGGGATTACCGGTCATTGTATCCGGAAAACACCACATTCCCCGGGATCGACCGGTGATATTTATGGGCAATCACGAGAGTCTGTTCGATGTTTTCGTCATTCCCGTTGGCATTCCCCAGCCCTTTGTGGGTGTGGAGGCAGCCGAGCAGTTTTCCTGGCCCATTTGGGGCTGGATTGTGCGGCGCTGGGGGAATATTCCCATTCCACGGGAAAATTTACAGGCAGCCAAGCAAAGCCTTGAAATCGCACGACAGCGAATCACGGACGAAAAGGTGAATATCGGGATTCTGCCGGAAGGAACACGCACCTTAACCGGAGAAATTGGCGAATTTAAAAAAGGACCCTTCCATCTGGCACTGGCCGCCGGCGCGGACATCGTACCCTTTGCCATGGACGGACCCTTTCGCTACAAGAGCAAACACAGTTGGATCCTGCGTCCCACTGTTTGTCGCGTACGGTTTGGCCCGCCCATCGCTTTTAACACATTTGCCGACCAGGATGTGGCGGTGGTACGAGATTTGGTGCGGGAGCGAATTTTAAGCCTCAAAATGTCCCTGACACCGGGTAAACAGGACATACAATCGATGTCCAAAAACAATCCCTGAGCTGCAATTTCATATACCGGAATAGGATTCGACCTCTTTATATTCAAGTATTGTCACAACTTTTATTCGTTGCGGGAAGGAGGCCGATTGTGTATTGGCAGAATATGAAGGGCTCATCCATCAGGAGGATAAATGCCACCTGGATGCGATACCTCCTTTTGGCCACCGGACTCTGCGCAGGTCTCCAGCTGAACGGTCAGGGAAATATCTACCGACAGGCCTACAGAACGGCCATGGCGGATAGTGTTATTACGGCGGATGAGCAGAAAATGCTGGATGGTTTGCGGATTTCTCTGGCATTAACGGAAGATGAAGTTATGGAGATTAACCGTAGCTTTATATTGGGCGATACCACCCGGACTTCGGTGAATCATGAGGGCCGTTATCAGGCCATTGCGTTGGCCATGCTTTATGGAAATGGTCTGTATGGTTCCGGTATTCCCTATATCCTGGAAGCTGATGAATTAAGAACCTATTTGGGTTTTCAGGGAGTCATGGCCGCAGCAGGTTTTTATTATGCCTGGAATGTAACGAAAAATCTGGATTTGCCTCAAGCGCGGGTGGCCTTCGCCGGTACCGGTGCACTCATGGGAACATATTCAACCCTCGTGCTCACATCCATGGTGGGCTTTGAGCGTTGGTTTGAATTTGATGATGACGGAAAAATCATGCTCACCTATGCCATGGTTGCGGCACCACTGGGACTTAAATTTGCCGACCGTTTGTACCAGAAATGGCAGCCCTCCGACGGACTTGCCCAACTGATGAGTACGAACCTGTTCATCGGCGCCTACAACGGATTTACAGCCTATAGTCTCCTGTCCAAAAACCCGGATGATTTGGAGAATTACGAAGCGTTTAATCGTGGCATTTTTACTTTTTCTTATGGCGGTGCACTGCTGGGTTTCTGGGGGACACAGCGACTGTTAAACCAGGATGATATTACCGAAGGTGATGCCATTTTCTACGGTACCGGGAGCATTGCGGGAGCTTTTACCGCCCAGCGGCTCATCACCTATTTTGAAATTGATTATTACAAAGATGCACTGGCTCTTTCGGCCTTGCTGGTGGATGGTGGTATGTACACCGCTTACCAGCTGGGTAAGCATGTGAATCTGTCCCGGGGTGATGCGGCCATAATTGCGCTGGGTGGCGGAGCCGGATACTCATTACTCAGGGGCACGGCTTATTTATTGGATGAAATGGACGCTGAAATTATGCCCCTGCTGGATATTGTCGCCTTGGTGGGCGGCGGATATGGTGCCTTTCGTTATCTGGTGAACGCACCTGATTTCCGCTCTGATGTACTGGACAATTCGAAGATCCGGGTATTCCCCACACTCCTCACAATGGGTAAAAAACCACAAACCGGCTTGGGATTGGAAGTGCGCTGGTGAGGATTTTGCCGGTTTATAAAAATGCGGAAAAGTGTATCGTGATACACTTTTATCGTCAGATGATTTTTCAAGCGCTGAAAAGGATTTCTTAGCATGACCTGCTCTATTTTACGACGTACCGTTCGAGTTTTTGTGATGGTCATATTCCTGAGTGTTTCGGGATTGATGGCTGGATCATTACGGGTAGCCGATATCGGTGATTTTGAACTGGAAAATGGCAACGTCATCACCGATTGTCAGGTCGGGTATCGCACCTTTGGCAAACTCAATTTCTGGAAATCCAATGTGGTGATTTTTCCCTCCTGGTTTGGAGGCACCAGCGCCGGTACCGCCAATTTGGTGGGTGGACCGGACAATCTCATCGACAGTACAAAGTATTATGTCATTTGCCTGGATGCCCTTGGTGATGGTATTTCGTCATCTCCGGAAAACAGTGTGACGCAACCCGGTGAGAAATTTCCCCGCTTCACCATCCGGGATATGGTGAAGTCCCAATACCAGTTACTTACGGAGGTTCTGGGGTTGAAAAAAGCCTATGCCGTCATCGGCGGATCCATGGGCGGTATGCAGGCTTTTGAGTGGGCAGCCAGTTATCCTGATTTCATGAAAAAGGTCATTCCCTATGTGGGTTCTACCCGCCTCACCAGCAATGACCTGCTGTTCATCGAAGCCGAACTCAGCGCCATTCGGAACGGCAAAGCCTGCGGTATGCCGGAGGCGGGAATTCGGGAAATCGTTGCCCGTATCCAGAGTATGGTGGTGCAAACCCCCGCCTATCGTGTTCGCAATACCACGCCGGAAGCGTTCCCCGACTACCTGGCGGGTGTGGATGACGGGTTTGAAAGATTTTTCCGCACCAATGACTGGAAAGCTCAACTGTATGCCATGCAAAGTCATGATATTTCAAAGCCCTACGGCGGGGGAATGCAAAAAGCGGCCGACGCAGTTCGGGCGGATCTGCTCGTTATCGTATCCCAACAGGATCATATTGTGAATCCCACGCCAGCCATGGAATTTGCCCGGCTGACCAACGCGGAATTGGTGGTGTTTGATAATGACTGCGGTCACCTGGCGCCGGGTTGTGAAATGGCGCGTTTCATAGAAATCGTACACCAATTTCTTGACGATTAAATTTTATCCAATCTGGCACATAAAAAGTCATTGAGGAGAGCAATGGTAAAAACCAGCTTATTAAAAATCATAACTGGAATTGTACTGGTAATCATACTGAGTCAATGTGCCCTGCGAATCATTCCGGTGGAGGGTTCTGGTAACAGGATCACCACCCACCGCACAGTGGAACCGTTCACCGAAATAGAAGCCAGCGGAAATTTGGACATGGTTTTGGTCTCCGATAGTTTGTTTACCATTTCCATTGAAGGCCACGAAAATTTGATGCCCCACATCAAGACTGAGGTGAAAAACAATCGGCTGATCATCAGCACCACGGCGCCTATACGCTCCCAAAACCCGCCACGGGTAATGGTGACCCTGCCCGTTATTGACCGGTTGGAGCTATCGCGGTTCGGAACGGTGGCAACCTCCAGCCAACTGTCTGCTGAGACCTTCACCGCCGTGGTCCGCGAGAGTGGTCCTATCGCGCTGGACCTTGCTGCGAAAACCACACGCGTCTTTCTCACTGACACGGAAATTGTGCGTGTAAAGGGCACCACCCACACTGTGGAAGCGACCCTCTACGGCCGTTCCAGACTTGACAGCCGGGCGCTCACCGCCAAGGTGGGCCGCGCCAATGTGTATGGCCCCTCCAAATGCGCTGTTTTCGCATCCAAAGTCCTCTTCGCCAATGTGGATGGTCCCGGTGAAATCACCTATTTCGGCCAGCCGGAAGAGGTGAATCGGGTAGTGCGCGGATCGGGCCAAATCACCGCCGGGGTCATGTTTCCGCTGAATTAACCTACCAGCTCTCCCGTCCTCTCCTCGATATTTTGAGCCCAATTCCCAGCCTGCGGACAACCACACCGTTCCTCCCTTGTCCAACTCACGCAGTCCAAACAGGATTGTTAAAGGAAAAGTTGAGGAGGTTCTTGTGCATCAATTTAATCAAACCACTGCTGTTTTTCTGGCCACCACCTGGCTGTTTGCCTGTGCTGGTCTTGGGGATAATCATATCGGTTCCGGCGATGCAATATCCGAGGTGCGCGATCTGCCGGAATTTTCCCGGATCAGTGTTGCCGGCAGCATGAATGTCTATCTTTCACGGGGAAGTGACCAGTTGGTAAAAGTAGAGGCGGATGATAACATTTTGCGGTATATCCGTACTGAAGTAGACGATCAAACGCTTCATATCGGGACACGCCCCAGTTTCAACATACGACCACGCAGCCCCATCAACATTTACATTACCCTCCCCCAAATCGCGGGAATTTCCGTAAGCGGATCGGGTGATGTGGCGTCTGAGGATGAATTCCGGACAGATAAACTGGATTTGCGGGTGAGCGGATCCGGCCATATCGCTCTTCCGGTGGAAGCGAAACAGATAAATTCCCACCTGTCAGGTTCAGGAAAAATCATTTTGCGCGGCAACGCAACGGAATTGGCGTGTAATATTTCCGGATCTGGCACCCTGGATGCCCGACAGCTTACCGCCCGGGATGTTACTTCCAGTGTTTCCGGATCCGGCAGCAGTCTGGTAAACGCTGACCGATTTTTACACGCCTCCGTGAGCGGCAGCGGCCATGTCTGGTATTATGGCGAACCGGATGAGCTGGAATCCAATGTGAGTGGTTCGGGTTCGGTGAAAGAGAAGGCCGATGTTTACTGACGGGTTGCTTTCCGGATGGAACAAGTGCGAATAAAAAAGCGTGGGTTCGTGTCCTGCGCTTTTTTTTATCTTCGGTTGTCCCGTTGCGAATAGATGAATTTGTGTTCATATTTCTCAAATGGATTTTAACCATCTAACCCTGCAGGAAATGCGGTATCTCTATGCGGTGAAAACCCATGAACTGGAGACCCTTCTGGACAACTATTGGGCCGGAGCGCCGGAAGACCTGGAAAATTCGCCATCTGTGAAGGAACAGGTACGGCAATTGGGTCATGAGATTCAGGAATTGGAGCGGCTCATGGCTGAACGGAAATCCCAATTTCCCAACCCCCACGATTCAAATACAAACCCATGAAAATCCTTACCGGAATTGGTATTCATGATGCAACGACGTCCCCACATCCAAACTGTCTTCAACCTGCTTAAGAAAAGACTTTTCACCAGCCTGGTCGTCCTGTGGTGTTCGCCCCTGTGGGCAGCATCCATCACCTATCAAATTGAGATTCCCCAACCCCACACTCACATGATCCAGGTTGAAATGACACTGGAGGGCGTGCGCGGGAATGCGGTCATCGGGATGCCGGTGTGGACGCCGGGGAGTTACCTGATTCGCGAATTCGAGCGTCACGTCCAGGACATTACCGCCATGGGAGCGGATGGCCGGACATTATCCATTGAAAAACTGGATAAAAACCACTGGAAAATCGATGGCAGCTGGCAGGACAAACAGATTGTGGTACGCTATCGGATTTATGCCTTTGAGCACAGTGTGCGTACCAGTTTTGTCAATGCCGATCACGCACTGATCAATGGCGCCAGCGTGTTCATGTACTGGCAGGATCACCTGTCGGAACAGCACACAGTCCATGTTACGCTTCCGCCCCAATGGTCAACCATTTCCACCAGCCTGCCGCCCTTTCAGATACCGGGGAACACCACCTTCACGGCTGACGATTACGATGAACTGGTGGACTCACCCATGGAACTGGGGAATCAGCACGAAATCAGCTTTCAGGTGGACGGAAAACCCCACGTTATTGCCCTGTATGGATTGAGTAATTATGACGACGCCAGGCTGGTTCAGGATTTCACGAACATTATCCAGGTAGAAAAAGCCCTCTGGGGCGATTTACCCTACAAACACTACCTGTTCATTTTTCATCTGGGAAATGGTGGTGGCGGACTGGAGCACAAAAATTCCAGTGTCATGTTTGCTAACCGGTGGTCATTCACCGACCAGAAATCCTACCATCGCTTGCTGTCGCTGGTGGCTCACGAGTTTTTCCACACCTGGAACATCAAACGCCTCCGGCCGGCGGGGCTGGGGCCATTCAATTACGATGAAGAAGCGTATACGAAAAATCTGTGGTTGGTGGAGGGGCTCACCAGTTACTATGATGAATTCGTGCTGCTGCGGGCTGGATTTTATGAACCGGAAGACTATTTTCGGGCGCTGACCGGGCAGATCAATAGCCTGGAAGGTCGGCCCGGGAGATTTCATCAATCGCTCACCGAATCCAGTTGGGATGCCTGGATCAAATATTACCGGCCGAACGAACACTCGAAAAACAGCACGATTTCCTATTACAACAAGGGCGCTCTAATTGGAATGTTGCTGAACCTGAAAATTCTGGCAGCCACCAATGGCGAAAATTCCCTGGATGATGTCATGCGACTTTTATATCGGCAGCATTATTCAGATCGGGATGTTCCCTTCTCTGCACAGGATATTCAACAGGCCGCCGAAAGTGTCGCCGGAACCAAACTCACAGATTTTTTTCAAAATTACATCTCTGGTACTACGCCATTACCCTATTCCGAGTACCTGAACCGGGTGGGTCTCCGGATCGATAGTACCCAAATAGATTCGTCGGCATTTCTGGGTATTGAAGCACGGGATTCCAATGGGCGGTACATGATTCGACGGGTTATTGAAAACACACCCGCCTGGGAGGCCGGTCTTAATGTGGACGACGAATTAATCGCGCTGGATGGCTTTCGGGTTCGCCGGTTTCCACCCTCTTATTTGAAGGAATGCAAACCCGGTGAACGCATTATAGCGACCGTCAGTCGGGATGACATTTTACAGGATATTCCGGTAATCCTGGGGGTAGCTCCAACCGCCATCCGGCAGATCAGCCGAATCGATACCGCGACACATGAACAAAAAATCTTGTATCATGCCTGGTTGAACCAGGATTGGCCATCTGATCAGAGTAGCCCTTAAAGCCTGCACAAAAAGCCTCGAATTCAGCAAACTTTTCGTTGAATTATTCTTTTAGATCATGTAAAATCGATCCAATCAACCTTGGGCAAAATTGGTGATGTCAAACTCACATACTTGCGTGAACGAATTGCTTTGATGGCAATCCACCAGCTTGGGTCATTGAATTACAACAGGGGAGGTTTCCAGATGAAACGCCTTATTATCGCCACCCTATCCGGACTACTGTTTGGATTTGTGTGCTACAGTTTTGCGGCCGGCGGACCGGAACCATTACCAGGTCCGATTGCCCTCCAGATCATATTAAGTCGTACATTGATTGGTGTGGCAATCGGTATCAGTGCACTGAAATTGGGACATTGGAGCATCCATGGTTTGGTATGGGGACTGGTGTTCAGCTTACCTCTTGCAATCAGCGGCATGATGGCGGAAAATCCAGATTTTTCAGGGACCATGATGCTGTTTTCAACACTCATTTTGGGCATGATCTACGGGCTGCTCATCGAGGTGATTACATCGGTTATTTTCAAAGCCCGTCAGGCGTTACCGACGATTCAGGAAACCTGATATTTCCGCGATTTTGCCGTTCTGTATTTTCAGGAAATATCGACCGGGGTAAACCGGCCTGTCTGGTTGAGCGATCGACTGGAGACCGAAGCAACACACGACGACACAGTCAGAGGTGATACCTCAAAGGGCTTTGACTGGCCGGCTGAATAGAGCTGCTGCTCTCCTGAATCCTTATCTTATATTTTCAATAGATTAATTGTTTTTTCAACCTATTCATCAATATGTTGTGGTATTTGACGGCCTGCAAATCCGGTTTTATTCCTGATTCTCAGGGCTTACATTTTTACAATCGTGATACCGTACGAGCGACGATGAGACACGACCTTTGAGTCCGTATTGATCATTGAGAATTGGAGGCAACCATGGCATCCAAATCAGAAACCATTATCCGGAATTTACTCGCCACCGCCGGGATTGAGGTGAATGGCTCTCAAGCCTGGGATATTCAAATCCATAACCCCAATTTTTACAACCGCGTCCTGCAAAATGCCAATCTTGGCTTGGGCGAATCCTACATGGACGGCTGGTGGGATTGCGACGCCATTGACCAGTTCATTGACCGGGTGTTGCGCGCCAGGCTGGATGAAAAGGTGGAGAGGAATTGGCGCATTGGTATGCATATGTTGAAATCCAAATTGTTCAACCGGCAAATCAGCAAACGGGCTTTTCAGGTGGGCCGGCAGCATTATGATCTGGGAAATGACCTCTATGTAGCCATGCTGGATCGCCGCATGAATTACACCAGCGCCTATTGGAAAAAGGCTTCCAATCTGGAGGAAGCTCAGGAGGCCAAGCTGGATCTGGTTTGCCGGAAAATCGGTCTGGAACCGGGGATGGCGGTGCTGGAACTGGGCTGCGGCTGGGGCAGTTTTGCCCAATACGCGGCGGAAAAATATGACGCCCGGGTCACCGGCGTCACTGTTTCAAAAGAACAGGTTGCCCTGGGCGTGGAGCAGTGTAAAGGGCTGCCGGTGGAGCTGAAGCTTCAGGATTACCGGGAAGTTTCCGGCCAGTATGACGCGGTAATTTCCATCGGCATTATGGAACATGTGGGCTATAAAAATTACGCCACCTACATGGCGGTGGTGAATCGGTGTATCAAACCCGGCGGCATCGGGTTCGTGCACACCATTGGCGGGAATCAGAGTGCCCATTCCACCAATGCCTGGACCGATAAGTACATTTTTCCCAATGGCATGTTGCCCTCCATCGCACAGTTGGGGAGAGCGCTGGAGAAACATTTCGTCATGGAGGATTGGCATAATTTCGGGCCGGATTATGACAAAACCCTCATGGCCTGGTATGCCAATTTTGAAAATAGCTGGCCGGAACTGAAATCCCGCTATGACGAGCGTTTTTATCGTATGTGGCGGTACTATCTGCTCAGCAGTGCCGGGAGTTTCCGGGCGCGGAATATTCAGCTCTGGCAAATTGTGTTCACGCGGGCTGGGACACCGCAACCGGATTGCCGGGTGAGTTAATTCATTAATAAAGATGTCAACCCAAAGAACAGATGTGCTCATCGTCGGTGGCGGTCCCGCCGGAGCCGCCTGCGCCGGGGTATTAAAACAGAATGGTGTGGATTGTCTGGTCCTGGATAAAGCCCCATTCCCCCGCTCCAAACCCTGCGCCGGCTGGATTACGCCGGAAATGTTTCGCGAATTGAATCTATCCCCTACCGACTATCCCCACGGCCTGACCACCTTCCGCTCGTTTCGGATTGCATTCCCCCGCGCCAAATTCAAACTGCCCGTGCGCCAATATGCCATTCGCCGGTATGAGTTTGACGAATGGTTATTACGTCGCTCCGGGGTCAGCGTGGTGAATCACGAAGTTAAAACCATCGTTGCCCGGTCGGGCGGATATGAAATTGACGGAAAGTTTTGGGGGAACTATCTGGTGGGTGCCGGCGGTACCCATTGTCCGGTGTATCGTACATTTTTTCATTCCGATTCGCCCCGGGCAGCCGACGCCCTGATCATCGCCCAGGAGGATGAATTCCCGTATCAGACTACGGACCAACAATGCCGACTCTGGTTTTTCGAGAATGACCTGCCCGGCTACGCCTGGTTCGTTCCCAAAACCGATGGCTATGTGAATTTCGGCATCGGTGGTCTGGCGGGTTCGCTGAGACAGAAGGGCGAGACGCTGAAACCACACTGGGATCTGCTGCAGCAGCAACTTGAGGAAGCGGGGTTATTACGGCATTACACGCGCCGACCAGTGGGACATTACTATTACCGCCGCACCCGACCGCAAAATGTACGCTATGAGAATGCCTTTCTGGCCGGGGATGCGGCGTCACTGGCCACTTATGACATGGGTGAAGGCATTCGGGCGGCCATTATGAGCGGTCAGCGGGTGGCGCAGGCAATTGTTCAGGAGTCGGATTATGACCTCACCACCATACCCAAATATTCCCTGCCCTCCCTCGTCAAATCGGGTGTGAAATCACTTGTCAGCTTGTCATGACCGGGGCGTTTCCGAAAGACGACGGAAAAGGATCTTGGATGTTTTCGCCACTCACCTATATTATTTCAACTGACTCGCAAATGGTTATGGATAACAGGAACGAAATTTTAACGCACTATCATCAATTGCTCATACAAAAGCAATATAGTGAGCATACAATCAAGACGTATACAGGCTACTTCAAAGAATTCATTGAACATTTTAGAGCGGAAAATCTTCCTCACATCAGTCAAAATCAAATTAATGAGTATATTTTTGACCTTGTGTCTAATCGGAGCATGTCAGTCAGCCAGCAGAATCAAAGAATCAATGCCATTAAGTTCTATTATGAAAAAGTATTGGGTCGAGAGAAGCGCTACTATTCCATCCACAGACCTAAAAAAGAGAGCAAGCTGCCAAAAGTTCTGAGCAAGAACGAAGTTCGCAAAATTTTAAATGCCTGTACAAATGTTAAGCATCGCTCTATTTTGCAGCTCATTTATTCTGCAGGACTAAGGCGTAGCGAAGTGATAAATCTTAAAATTTCAGATATCGATTCTGAACGAATGGTTGTCAACATTCTGGATGGGAAGGGTAGGAAGGATCGAATTTCATTACTTTCAGAGCATACACTGGATCTTCTGCGTCAGTACTATCGGGGTTATAAACCAAGCGAATTTTTATTCGAGGGAGCAGATGGCGGTCAATACTCTCCAACCAGTATATCCAAAATTTTAAAGCGAGCAGCGAGGTTGGCAGGAATCAAGAAAAATGTCACACCGCATATGCTAAGGCATAGTTTTGCCACCCACCTTTTAGAACAGGGCACGGATTTACGGTATATTCAGGAATTGTTGGGACACAAAAGCTCAAGAACGACAGAAATCTATGCTCATGTTTCCAGGCGGGCTCTAAATCAGATTCGAAATCCGGTGGATGATCTTTGGAATGACGACATGGAGAATTAAGGATAAAGGCGAT
>JAIPJQ010000063.1 GCA_021734065.1 Fidelibacterota bacterium
TTCAGGATCAAAAATTAGAAGTCACCAAAGAGGATGTGGAGGCGCGTCTGGACGAATTGACTCAGCCTTATGGTGACCAGGCGGAGCAGATGAAAGCACTGTATCGCAAAAAAGAGTACCTGCGCGATATTCGGGAGGAGATCTTGGAGAATAAAGTATTTGATGAGTTGCTGAAGAATGCCAAGGTGAAGGAAAAAACGGTGAGTACGGAAAAATTGGGAGGCAAACATGCCCATTAATCAATTGGTTCCCATGGTGGTGGAGCAGACCGGCCGGTCGGAGCGCGCATTTGATATTTACAGCCGGTTATTGAAGGAGCGTATCATATTCTTGAGCACTCCCATTGATGACAATGTGGCCAGCCTGGTGATTGCTCAGTTGTTGTTTCTGGAAGCGGAAGATCCCAAGAAGGACATTTTTCTGTATATCAATTCCCCCGGTGGTGTGGTGACTTCCGGTTTGGCGATTCTGGATACCATGCGTTATGTGAAGCCGGATGTGTGTACCACCGTGATTGGCCAGGCTGCCAGCATGGGCGCGTTACTTTTGGCCGGGGGCACCAAGGGCAAGCGGGCTGCTTTGCCGCACGCCCGGGTCATGATTCACCAGCCGTTGGGTGGCGCGGAAGGGCAGGCTTCTGATATTCAGATCGCGGCAACGGAAATTATTAAGACGAAAAAATTACTCAACAAGATTCTGGCCGACTTGACCGGACAGAAGATCTCAAAAATTGACAAGGATACAGACCGTAATTTCTTTATGGCGGCTGAAGAAGCTGTCAAATATGGTCTGATTGACAAAGTTTTGGATGAACGGGGTTAGAATTGACTGACAAACGCAATCTCAAGTGCTCTTTCTGTGGACGACCGCAGAAAGAGGTGGATGTACTGATTTCCAGCCCGACGGGAACCCACATATGTGAAGCGTGTGTACGCAATGCTGCCGACCTGCTGAGTCATGACCAATCCCACGGGGAATGGCAGAAGTTCACTCTGGAGAATGTCCCCCGACCGCATGAGATCAAGGGTTTCCTGGACCAATATGTCATTGGGCAGGAGCGCGCCAAACGGGCGGTTTCGGTGGCCGTTTACAATCATTACAAGCGCATCCAGGCCACGGATGATCTGGACGGTGTGGAGCTGGAGAAGAGTAATATTCTCCTGATCGGTCCCACCGGTACGGGGAAGACGCTGTTGGCCCGTTCTTTAGCCAAAATGCTGAAAGTACCGTTCGCCATCGCCGATGCCACCGTACTTACCGAAGCGGGGTATGTGGGCGAGGATGTGGAAAATATCCTGGTTCGCCTGCTGCAGTCTGCAGATTACGATGTGCCTGCCACGGAGCGGGGGATCATTTATATCGACGAGATTGATAAAATCTCGCGTAAGGACGGGAATCCCTCCATCACCCGTGATGTGTCCGGTGAAGGCGTTCAGCAGGCCTTGCTGAAAATTTTGGAAGGGACAGTAGCCCAGGTTCCCCCCAAGGGGGGCCGGAAGCATCCCGAGCAACCGCTGGTCAGTATTAACACAAAAAATATCTTGTTCATCCTGGGTGGCGCTTTCGAGGGCATTCAGCCTATTATCGCCAGACGACTCAAGAAAACCGTCATGGGATTTGGTGGCAGTTCGGAAGAGATGATGGGGGTTGATGAGAAAAATCTGGTGAAGATGGTCCAGCCCCAGGATCTGCTCGCATTTGGACTGATTCCTGAGCTGGTGGGCCGAATTCCGGTATTTGCCCATCTGGAAGAGCTGACCCCTGAGGCGTTACGTCAGATTTTGTTAGAGCCCAAGAACGCACTGATCAAGCAGTACAAAAAATTATTTGAGCTGGAAGGGGTGACCCTGGAATTTGAGGATGGGGCGATTGATGCCATCATTGAGAAGACCCAGGAGGCCAAAACGGGGGCCCGGGCGTTACGGGCCACGCTGGAATCCATCATGATGGACATCATGTACGAGTTACCCGCTCAGGAGAATGTAAGCCGCTGTCTCATTACCCGGTCGGTAGTGACCGGGGAGACGCGTCCCACAATTAAATATCGCAAGTCCACCGCCTAGGTGCAGGTGCGAGGGTTAATACAACCCAACCTAACAATCAAATGAATTAGAGGCTATCGGGTGTATATCGATTTCGGCTTTTATTGCAGCGTAAGAATTAATTAATACTGGCAATTATCATCCGATAAAGCGGTGTAAATTCAATGAAGATAATGCCCCGGATCACGCAGCTCGGGGTTGAAACGGATGATAGCATTCACTGGATTCATGTGAAAAAAAATGATCGTAATAATTTTGAAATTTCCTTGACACCCAAATCGGGATTCTCTAAAATCCTTAGCAATACCAAAACCAATGATGCTGGAGGCTTTGTCTATGTATAGGCGACGTATTTCATTCATAATTTCAACTGCCATTCTTGTTTTCAGCCTTTTACCGACCCTGGTGTTTGCGGGTACGACCGGAAAGATTATGGGGCGGGTAACTGATGCCACGACCGGAGAAGCATTGATCGGTGTCAATGTGGTTATCGAGGGTGAGAACATGGGCGCCGCATCTGGCGAGAATGGAGAGTACTTCATCATCAATGTCCCTGTAGGCATTTACGCGCTGCAGGCTCAATACATTGGCTACCAGAAGGTGACGGTACAGGAAGTGCGGGTAAACGCGGATCTCACCACCCAGGTGGATATCGAGTTGACATCCACGGTACTGGAGCTTGGTGAATCGGTGATCGTGGAGGCGAAACGCCCCATGGTTCAGAAAGACCTCACATCCAGTCGCCGGACCATGAGTGCGGATGACATTCAGGACATGCCGGTATCCTCCGTGGAAGGCGCTGTCAATCTTACGGCGGGCGCGGTGAGTTCGGGTGGATTGCACTTGCGTGGCGGGCGTGCATCGGAAGTGGTGTACCTGTTTGATGGCATCGCGCTGAATGATCCGCTGACGGGTAATCCCAATGATACCGACATTCCCATGATGGCGATTGACGAAACCAATGTGTTATCTGGTGGATTTGGCGCTGAATATGGAAGTGCCCAGTCCGGGGTTATCAATGTGGTGGCGGCTGAAGGTGGTCGGGGTTATTCGGGGAAATTGCGCTACACGACCTCCAACGGTGTTGCCAACGCATTTTCCGGCGAGGATCCCCATGAGCGTCAGTCGCTTGAATTCAGTGTGGGCGGACCGCTATTATCACAGAAGCTGAGTTTTTTCGCTTCCGGTGAGGTTGGAGAAAACTATGGTCGCCTGCCGAATCAGTATAGTGGATTGCAGAATTACACCGGCAAATTGACCTATCGTGTGAGTGACGCTTTAAAATTCAACCTCAGCGGACTGTACTCCAATGCCAACGAGCAGTGGGGGTATGTCCATACCTGGAGCAAATCAATCTCGGAAGATCGCCTACGGTCTTATATGCCACGCTATTTGGAGCATTACGATGGGGTGAGTGACCCATTCATGAGAGATGGTATCCTCAAGGATAATGAAATTCCGGACTGGTTTGTGACGAACGTGATTGGCAATCCCAATTCAGTGGGTCAAACCTATACCGACCCGATTTCGGGTGAAGAGGTTGAGGTTGGACCGCTGGATTGGTGGTATGGGAATGGTCAATTAGATACGGAAGACCTCAATAATAATGGGGTGCTGGATGATGGTGAAGATCTGAACGGGAATGGTATCCTGGATTCGGAGGATGTAGATCGGAATAAATCACTTACCACCTACAGTGTATGGGACCGTTTGCCCTGGGTTAAGCGCACCAGTTACCTCATGACCGGTGGATTCACCCACACATTATCTCCCAAGACATACTATGAAATCCGTGTTGCTACCTTCAATACGGCATTGAAGACCAATACGATTGAGCAGGTGAATGAGGACCGTAACTACAATGGTGTTTTGGACCCGGGTGAAGATTTAAACGGAAACGGCGTTCTGGATACATATGATGCCAACAACGAAATCTGGGGCTTCGATGATCCCAATGACATGTTCCATGATGAGAACAACAATGATTATGTGGACGAATCGGAGCGGGACTGGAATGGTGACGGCGTTATTGATGACACTGACAAAGCCAACTGGATTCACTGGGTTGACTTCCCGGTGGATGAGGGTTTTACCTATTATCGGAATTTCTATGGTGTGGGTCCTCACAATCCCTATACCTATAACCGGGATCACTGGCATGAGGACCAGAAAATCACCAATACGGTGAAGGGAGATTTGACCAGTCAGTACAATGTGAACCATAAAGTGAACCTTGGTTTTGAATACAAGGGATATGATTTGTATTACCATGATACCCCGGACCGGTATGGTTATGCGGAAGAATACCGGGTTTATCCCTGGGAGATGGCACTTTATGCCAATGATAAAATGGAATTCCCCGGTATCATCGTGAATCTGGGATTGCGTTGGGAATGGTTTGATCCCAAGCAGCCGCATCCGGGTGATTCCACCGACCCGACCTGGACGTCCGATGATTTTGATGATTGGGATGGCGATGGAACACCGGAGTATTATAACGCAGCTCAATCATCCAGCTACATTCACACGTTGCGTGAGTTGAAAGATCCACGGGATGCGGAAACCACTACACGGTTTGCACCACGGCTGGGTGTATCCTATCCCATCACCGACCGGGATATGTTGTACTTCAACTATGGTCGTTATTATCAGCGCCCACGTCTGGATTATCTCTTCCGGAACATCACCTATAATATGGGTGGTGGGTTTCCCATCGTAGGGGATCCCAATCTGGGACCGGAGCTGACCACCTCTTATGAGATTGGTGTGCGGCATCAGTTCCCGGCTGAGGTGATGGTTGAAGCCAAGGGCTTTTACAAAGACATCTTCGGTCTGACCGATACGCGCCCGATTTACTGGACCGTTTCGGATTGGTATACCACCTATTTCAACGCTGATTATGGCCGGGTGCGGGGATTGGAATTGACGCTCGTGAAGCGTCCGCCCTCCTGGTATTATGGTGAAATCAATTACACCTACTCAATTGCCAAGGGTAAGGCTTCCTCGGTAGCTCAGGGGTATCTGACCGAGTGGTCCGGTGGTATAGTGCCCACGTTTGAATCCTTCCTGGACTGGGATCAGGCGCACACCTTCTCCGGGAATGTAAATTTCCGGTATCAGGGATTCCTCACCAGTTTTGTGATTACCGCCGGTAGTGGTACCCGGTACACCAAACCGGGGCAGGGACGCTTGATAGTGGATAATACCGAGACACTGCCACCCACCTCGCGTAGTGATCTGCGGATGAGTTATACGCAGAAAGTTGGCCCGGCAGAGGCCACCCTCTTTATGCTGGTAACGAACCTGTTTAATCGCACCAATATTCTGGGTGTATCGGATATCGAATGGTATGACGCCTACAAGACCATCAACGATCGCTATGAGAATGGTGAACTTACTGAGGCGGAATATCTGGTACAGGTTGATTCTGATAATGATGGCACGGCTGATTATAATAAAACCCATCCTGAGATGGGGTCAGATCTGGATCCGTCGGTGTATGGAGATAAGCGTCGTTTCCAAGTCGGAATATCGTTAGCCTTCTAAATAAAGAGATAGGTACTAATCTATGAAGCGGACATTATTACACAGAGTCACAGGGGTATTAGGAATACTGGCGATTCTGGTTGTTGTTGATGGACTTTACGCCCGCAACATGAATTCTTATGAGAATGACCTTTTTGGGTTGGCCAAACCATCGGCCCGACCCGAGAAGGCATTTTATATCATGTCTACGGGAAATCTTTGGACAGGACTGACAAACTATGGTAGTGTGGGAGATCCCAATTTCTCGGCTACCGGCAGACCCTCCATGATGTGGCCGGGCGGCTCGGATAATAACTATCTCTATGATGGTGGTATCTGGGTCGGGACCGAACTGGGAGGTGAACCGGTGGTGACCACCTACTTTTATAATCCTGATGTGGAGTACAAACCCACCACGGGGTACCCCGGGGAGGTGGGAACGACCGTCAATGGTGCCAAAGCCAAATCACTGGAAGACAGTTATATGGTTTTTGACGATGCTGATGAGCGTTCCGAGAGCAATCACGTGCCCATCGGCGTCCGTATTAATCAACGCGGAATGACCTGGAGTTTGCCTGACTTTGATGACATGGTGGCGTTTGAATATGAGGTATTCAACACCGGGTTGAACGGAGACCTGACGGATGTCTATGTGGGTTTCTGGTATGATGTGGATGTGGCTTCCATCGACGCCACCAATCTGGCCATTGATGACCTGGTGGACTATGATGGTTGGGACCAATCTGATTCCGATACGGATATTTACGACTATGTTGACCCGTACGATCTGGATGGTGATGGATTCACAGGGTATGATGAATATGGCGTTCCCTACTACAGAGACGCCGGTCAGAACCCCAATTATGATCCCAGCATGGTTCAGGGCGATGGATTCTATGACGAGTGGGGGATTGTTTTTGATGCAGATGCTCCCGCTTTGAAATGGCAGGTGGATGTGCCTGATCTGGGACGGGTTGCCGGCGAGCCGGCTGTGGTTGATGGTGATACGCTGAAAGGCTATCAATTTCCCCGTAGTGTGTCCTACATCTATGATGGTGACGACCCGGTATCATCCAGTAATGACTATGGCGAGCGCGAGATGAATCCCATCGTTGACGGATTTTTTGGTGGGATGCTACTGGCTACCGATGCTCCCTGGCAGAATGTTGAAGGCCGGGATTTTAAAATCGGTTACTCGCATCAGTGGTGGAACTGGGAATCGGACCCCAAGACGGATCAGGATCGCTGGGATTACATGCAGGGACAGCATGTATCCAGTCAGGGCAAAAAATTCCTTAACAATCCCCTGGAATTGGGATTTCCCCAGTTCGACTATCGATTTTTACTCACATCCGGTCCGTTCGATTTACCGGAAGGGCAGTCTATCAAGCTTGTTTATGTGACCGTGATCGGTCGCGGAGTAGAGGGCTTACGTGCCAATGCGGACAACGCTGTGAGAGCCTATTATTCCGGCAGCGAGAACAGCCATCCCTACGCGCAAAGTAATTGGGATGAAGATAACCACTGGGTGCTGCCCATTCCTCCCAACGTGCCGGCACTTTCTTATTCACCGGTGGATGGTGGTGTGAAACTGGCGTGGGATACCAGCGCTGAAACAACGCCCGATCCCAATCTTGGACGGGAAGATTTTGAAGGTTATCAGCTGTATCGGGCAGCCTATGCTCCCCAGAACTGGGAATTGATTGCTTCGTTTGATAATCGCAGCAGCGATCCGGTCTGGGTTGTTACCAATTCGGGGGACACGCTGGGTGACGCGCCGGTTGATCTGCCGGGTATTCAACAGACCTTTACAGACTATGGCGGCACAACCCCATGGGGTTCAACGGTTGATCCGCCAGTCAATAGTATTCCTTATTATTATGCTTTATCCGCTTATGATCCGGTAAAAACAGCTGCCGAAGCGGGACAGGATCTGCCCCGTGCGTATTCGCCTTTGAGTAATTACAAAAAGACCCTCAGTGGCGCACCGGTTCCCGTCTATCCTTCACGATTGTTCGAGACCGGGCAGGCTATTCCTGGCCTGGATGAGGTGCGGGTTGTTCCTAATCCTTACCTGGGAACAGCTGCATGGGAGGCACTGTATGAAGATCGCCTGAAAATTGCCGGATTACCTCCGGTGGCTAAAATTACCATCTACTCCCTGGCTGGGGACCGCATTATTACCATCGATCATACCAATGGTACGGATTACGAGTTCTGGGATCTGGTTTCCCGGAATAATCAATCGGTTGTGAGCGGGCTTTACATCTATGTGGTGGAAGCGCCTGATGTATCCACCGTGGGTGAGACCTCCAGTACCATGGTGAAAAAAGTTGGTAAATTTGCGATTTTCCGGTAATGCAAGCAGCAAGCGAGGCGATAAAATGAAATTAAAAGCTATAACATTAGCGAGCCTGTTATTCCTGACCCAGTTGGGTTATGGGCAACAAATTTTTGAAAAAGTAGGTACATCGGGAGCGCACTTTTTGGATGTATCCATGGATGCCGGAATCAAGGCTATGGGTGACGCCTATACCGCCCTGGTATTAGATAATGCCGGTGCCATTCACTACAATCCGGCGACCCTGGTTTACATTCCCTCCTGGAGTGCTCACTTTGGCAATGTGAGTTGGTTCGCCGGTATTGGTCTGAACAGTGTGGCAGCCGCTTATAATCTGGGTGGCCCCGGTGCCGTGGGTGTGTATTACCGCGGACTCAATTCGGGTGATATTGACGAAACCACAGTAACCCAGCAGAATGGCACCGGGAATGTCTATACCTGGCAGGATATGTTGATGGGTGTGACTTTTGCCCGCTCCTTTACGGATCGTTTCAGCGCGGGTGTCAATCTGGGTTACCTGAATCAATCCGTCCCCGAATATGATTTGAACGCTACAGCCTGGTCAATGGACCTGGGTACTTTTTATATGACGGGTTTTCGATCATTGCGCCTGGGAATGACTATTCGAAATTTTGGACCAGAGATTGATTTCGAGCAGACCTTTATCGATTTCAATAATGGGGAAGTGGTTCCCACACCGGAAAAATATCGACCCTTTCCCATGCCGTTGACCTTTCAGGTAGGGCTTGCTTACGATTTTTTAGAGGATTCCGATAATCAGTTGTTAACGGTTTCTGTTGACGCCGTCCATCCCAACGATTCGGCTGAACGGCTAAATGTTGGAATTGACTACCGGTTTCTGAACACGATCCATATCCGGGGTGGTGCCTATTCCAATCACAATTCGGCTTCCGTTATGGGTGGTATTGGGTTGGATCTGCAGAAAATCGGCGTCAATGGCCGGTTTGACTATTCCGTAGCCAATTATGGGTTAATTGGTTTCGTGCATCAGTTTTCAATGATTATTTCAGGATAAGGATGGTATCAATATGTCTCGACTATTAAAACTTATCGCACCCTTATCACTTTTTCTGACAGCTACTTGCTTGTCTGCGGCGGGACCGATGATTCAGTCTGCACGGTATGTGCCGGATGAGAATAAGCTGGTGCTTTCATTCGATCAGGATGTGGATGCTGGCAGTGTCTTGTTAGGTCAACTATCCTTTGATGATGACGACGGCGGTCCGAATGCTGATCTGCCCCTAAGTGGCGGTTCCGTACTCACGGCCGCCGGTTTGTCTGATACCGTGGCAATTGATCTGCTCTATTCCACTGTAATTGATAGTTTTGTTGGCGCCTACTATGGTAACAATACCTATGTTTTCCGTCTGTGGGGTGCCAAGCCTGATCAACTCATGACCCTGGAGAATATGGACGCTGACAATCTGACTTTAATGGTAGGAGCAGGTGCGTTCGTAAATAGTTCCTTTGAATCTTCGGCATCCCAATCTGTTACCTGTTCTGTTGACCCCGTGACGGCTGAGCCGAAAATCGTGGAAGCGACCTATGATGCCAATATTAATAAGATGCAATTCGTCTTTTCCGATGTGGTCCAGTTCGATCAGATTGCCGAGGATCGCTCTGTTTCGGGTGGCCCTGGTGATGGATTACTCCAGAGCCCGGTGGGAACCAACGATCCGGGTGAAGACCGCAATGGGAATGGTGTCCTGGATTTTGAGCAGAACATCAAATTCCTGCGGATTGGCTTTAACGGTACCGGTGGGGCAATGACCCTGGAGAATATCGGTCGGGTTGTGCAAACGGCTGATAATGATACCATTGACATGTATCTCACCAATAACGATGCGAAACGACTGGAAGGTACCATCGGGTTAGACAGTAGCCTGAAGCTGGATATTCAGCCCTGGGCTTTTGTTGATCAGAATTATAATCCTAATGCAGTCAGTGACCTGGGTGTCACAGCCATTTTGGATACCGTTGATTTTGTCCCGGATTCAGCATCCTATAATCTGAGTAAGAATGAACTGAGTATCTTTTTTAATAACCTGGCCGATGCCGGACGGCAGATTAAAATCACACAACCGGCACCGGTTTACACCAAAATTGCCCTGAGCAATGGAACCGAATCACACACCATCTCCGGTGTGGAGGGTAACCCCTCAACCATCGGTGCAACGGGTTTCAAATTCAAATTACAGATTATAGACCAGGCCAGTGTGGAAGCGCTGATTAATGGATCCTCCATCACGCTGGCAATGGAATCCTACGCGATTTATGACAAACTGGGAAATGGTAATGCGGATGTGACCGGCGTTCCGGTGGAAGTAATAGAGACCACCAGCGGCAATGAACAACCACCCCAATTGGAAGCCGCATCGTATGATGAAGATTCCCAGACCCTGACGCTGACCTGGAGTCTCCCTCTGGGCGTTGGTTATTACCTGGGAAATACACTCCCGGGAATGCCCGCAGACTGGGATGATCTGGCGAGCCAGGATCTCAACGGCTTTGGTGCTTATGACCCGGTAGCCGATTCTTCCATAACATTTGGGAGTGGTAAGGTTTATTATTCCGGTAGCAAGAAAAACACCTATGTTCGTCTGGATCAATCGGATGCGATTCGGATACAGTCCTATCCGCACGTGGACGCACTCCGGGTGATAGCAGATCGGGATGTGTTCAATGCATTCTTGTTCCTCAATGGCAATAAGGCGACGACCGCGGAAGATAGTATTTTTCTGACGGTGGTTCCCGATACCACAGCACCGGAAATTACGAACGCCAAGATGAATGTGTTTACCCAGTCACTGGAGTTAGAAGTGGATGAGCCGGTTCAGGCGGCTGCAATCGATCCGGCTGATTTTAAACTTGGTGGTGTGACTTTAGGCGGCACCGTGTCCTCGTTGACCGGCGCTGACTATGACAATCAATTTGTCCTGGATTTGGACGAAACCACTTATAATGCCTTTATGGCATTGCCGGACAGCGTTCTTGTCGCACCGGATCTCATTTCCGCAAGTGGTTCTTTAACCAACCTTGTTGGTGCCGCTTCTGCTGCCGATACAATGAATGCACCTGCAGGGCGGTATTTTTACCTCCTGAGCCGCGAGGCTTTCGTTACGCCCACCGCCACACACTTTGGTGCACTGAAACTCATCAGCGAACATTGTGAGATTTACATAGCCGAAAATGTATGGGGCACACGGATCACCATGGATGATGTCCTTAAGCTCGCTGAGACATTCGAGGATAGAACCCCGATGGACAGCACCCGGGGCATTAAAGCCATTGTGGATGAGTGGCATGGCGAGGTGAAGGATACGGATGGAAACGGAAAGATCATCATTTTCCTGGCTGATATTCTGGATGAATATGACCTGGGTCGGAATGACACCAATGACAGTTTCTTCGAAAATGGCTATGTAGCGATGGGTGACACCACGGACGCTGCTTACTCCAACCAGGGTGACATTATCTACCTGGATGTGGATCCGCAGGTAATCGGTACACCGCCGTACACGACCTGGAATCATTCCATGCTACATGCTCTGGCTTATCAATACGCCCATATGGCAGCATTGCACAACAAACCAACCCAGGAACCCTGGATTCGGTATGGTGTGGCGCTAAAACTCCAGGAAATGGTAGCGGGGAATGTGAAGTTCTTTGGCGATGGCGCCAATACCAAGGCCACCGCTGCCAATGAGTTGACATACATCAATGCCAATCTCCTGAAGAGCCGTGATGACCTGTTCAATGTCTATAACTTCTTTACCTATTTAACGGAGAAGTATTCAGATCCTGACGATCCGCTGGCGGTGATTCGTGCAATCGCAGCATCCGATGAACTGGGTGTCGCTGCGGTTGATGAGGCTATCGCTCAGTTTGATGAAAGCACCACAACTGCCGAGGCCTTCTCCAATTACGGTACGGCCTGTTTCCTGGATATGGTGCAGGACAGTACCGGGACAGCTGATGATGTCGATTCGCTCTATAATGGCATCTATAGTTTTGACGCTCTGCTATTGAATGCACCTCCCAGCGGCAAGAATGCCGGCAATATCCCCTGGGATAAGGCTGCCAATAATGGTGCGCCTTTCCCAAAATCGGGCATTTTCCCGTGGTCATTTAATTTCTATGTGTCCAGGGCTTACTTTCTGAACCTGGAAGGGCAGGTCATCATTGTATCGCCCGATTTACAACCGGAGGATACAT
>JAIPJQ010000064.1 GCA_021734065.1 Fidelibacterota bacterium
GATTTTACTTTTTTACCAACCTATTACCCGGTGACTACACGCTGCGCACGGAATACGCCGGTTCAGGGTCATTCAGCGACGATGCCCTTAGTTTAACGCTGGGTAATACGGGGACCTATGTGGTGAATGCCAACCTGGCCCTGACTCAGGCGCAATTCTACACCTACAAGCGTGTTGATAAAGCTATGGCGCAGTTAGGGGATACACTCACCTACCGGATTTATTATGGAAGCGCCCTCAGCGCCCTGCCCGATAGTGTTCCCGTTTGGATTTCTGATGATCTGCCGGAAGAAGTTGAATATCTCCCTGGTTCACTGCTGGCGTCCAACGGAATGTCCTTGTTCAGCTACGATTCCAGCAGTTATCGCATCGTGTTCAAACGAAATGGCATTGCGCATAATGCCATTGACTCCCTGGTCTTCCAGACCCGGATCCGGGACGATTTACCGGCTGGTGTCACATTCATTTCCAATGAGGCAACGGTTTACAATGCCAATGACAGTACCTTGACAGTGGCTGATAGCCGGAGTCGCGCCATCACCAAGGTTGTTGTGCCTTATCTCAGTGTGGATAAACGCGTGAATAAACGGGTAGCCCAACGCGGTGACATTCTCACCTACACCGTGACTGTTCAGAATCGCTCTAATCAGGATTCTCTCACAGCGATTGATCTGACCGACATCATGCCATTGGGCTTTAAGTACAAATCCAACACGACTTACTGTGGTACAGATCCCTTGGGCGATCCGCTCATCGTTCAGTCCCAGCGCGGTCAGCAGGAGATGATCTGGTCCCTGCCGGAAATCCTCCTGCCCGGCGAAAAATGCGTCATTAAATACCGGGCGGTCGTGGGTATGAACGCTAAATATGGTGAAAATGAAAATTATGCCTACGCCACAGCCAATACACCCGCCGATGTCCGCACCCAAAGTGCTGAAGACCGGGCGACCGTGGTCATTAAACCTGGTTTCATTTCTGATGTGGGTTTCATTTTTGGAAAAGTTTATTTCGATCTGAATCAGAATGGCCAGCACGATTTGGGTGAACCCAGTGCCGGTGATGTTGAACTCATCACGGAAACCGGTATCCGTGTGATTACGGATGAATTTGGCAAGTATTCTATTCCCAATGTCCGTCCCGGACGGCATGTCCTGCGTGTCAACCGTCAAAGCCTGCCGGAACGCACCCATGTGATATTGAATTCCGCTGATTTTATGGGCGATGCCATTTCCCGCTCCGTGGACGTCTCCCCCGGCGGTATGGCCAAAGCCAATTTTGCCCTGGAGCAGGAAGTGGATATGGCCATGATTATTACGGAAGTATCCACACTCACCATGACCCAGCACCCCCTGACCACAGATTTTCGACAGGTGGTTTATAAGCCCTGGCGTACCACCTTCCGACTGGGTTTCCTCTCCGGTGAGGCCAAATTGCGACCTGAACTATTCTCCGCCCTGCGTAAAGCCAGCGATTTCCTGAGATGGCAGAAACAGGTCATTATCGAGATTGACGGGCACACCAACAATATCCCCATCTCCGATGCCAGTGCGTACAAAGACAATTTTGAGCTGTCCAAAGCCCGGGCCGAAGCCATTAAACAATTTCTGGTGGATGAGATGGGCATTGACGCTCACCGCATTACAACCCACGGCTACGGACCGACCCGGCCGATAGCAGCCAATGATACGGAAGAGGGCAAACACCTGAATCGCCGCGTGGAAATGATCTTCCACAATCCGGAGGAAGATCTGCCTTATGATCAGGAACTCCGCTTCCGTGTTGATATGGTGAAGAGGGGTAGCGCCAGACTCACGGATGTGACATTCCACGAAATTCTGCCCGCCGGATTTACTTATAAACCCAATACGGCATCCTTCAAAGGTCGTCCCCTGGAGCCCATTGCGGTGACAGACACAAAGGCCATCTGGTCGCTGGGTGAATGGATTGACGAAGAAAATCTTCAGTCCATTGAGTTTGCACTGGAACCCATTGACCATACCCGCATTCCCACGATTTCCAACTCAAAGGGCTATATCAGTTTCCAAAATTCCGTGGGTCACCGGGATTCCACCACAGCACTCCAGACCAACATGATCACGCAGATTGAGGAGACGCTGCTCCGCATTAATATGCAGGAAGCCAATTTCGACCTTAATTCCGCCCAGCTGCGTCCCGATGCCTACATTGAATTGAACAAACTGGGTGACTTCATGGTCTGGCAGAAAGATTTCACCATTACCATCAAAGGATTCACCGACAATACCGGGACACTTGATTACAACATGCAGCTTTCACGGAACCGGGCGGAGCGTGTGAAAGATTATTTGCTGGACCACTTCCCCATCGACAGGGATCGGATTGAAACCAGCTTCTACGGTCCGCTCTACCCGGTGGCCGGTAATGACACGCCGTCCGGACGGGCGAAAAACCGGCGCGTAGAGCTGCTGGTGAATTCCGACTTCCAACAGGAATTTGTGGTGAAGGTGGATGCCTCCCGGGATTCTTTGGCCTATCGCGTCCTGGTAGAGCACGCCCTTACCGATACAGGGATGGTAACCCAATCCATCGCGTTGAAACCAGGGATTCCCGCGCCCTACCTGCTGAATCTGGCGCTTACGGATTATGAAGATGTGGATTCAGTCCAGGTATCTGTAAGTCTGCCGGCAGGGATTGCAATCCGCGGTGTTGATGGTGCAAGTCAAGCTCAGAAAGCATCAACCTGGGTGTTCCCCGTGGGCGAAAATCCTTCCGTATTTCGACAGGAATTCATGTTGGAGATGGATGGAGAAGAATCCGGCGAAAATGCAGCCCGCTTTGAGGTGTTACCTATTATGAAGGGTCAGTATCACGGCAAACCCTTGGAACAGACCGTTATCGTGAAGAAGAAAAATTGAAATTGAATATGCGTGGAATGTCAACATATCTAACCCGGCTTCTCTTTAGCATATTACTGCTCACTGGTGTGGTACGGGCGCAGATGGTCATCGTGTCACCGCCTGCCAATTCAGTGAGCTCCTCCGACCGGATTGCGGTGACGGTGATTGGGAAGCCTGGTGAAGATGCCACCCTTTACATCAATGAAGAAGAAACGGCCAAAGGCACCATCCGGATTGATGGGATTTACGACTTTCTGAATGTGGAGGTCCCCAGAGGCCCGGTTCATATCAAGGTGGAAGCGCCCGGCGCCCGGAATCGCATTTTCACCGCCGAACGCGATATCCACATCATTGGCCCGCCGAAAAAAGCCCTGCCTTATGAGGATGATCTGGTTATACCTGCCGACGGATATACCCAGCGCGAAATTCAGGTAAAACTGGAAGATGACTGGGGCTACACGGTCACATCGGTAAAGCATATCACTGCTAAACTCACGCGTGGGAAAATCATCACGGAAGATGCGGATCGAATCAATCCCGGCCAGCAGGTTCCCGTGAAAAATGGTTTGGTGAGCATAATGGTTCAGGCACCGGAGACATCCGGGGAAGCCATTCTGGAGCTTTCCATCAACCGGGAATACTTCCAGTTTCCCATTCGCTTTTCCGTACCGGCTGAGCCGTTTATTCTGGTAGGTACGGCGGATGGAAATCTCTCCATGACCAGCAGTCCCCAGGAGGATACCGACCTGCCGGCAATTGACGCCACGGATAACTATTACCATGGGCGGCTGGCCTTTTACGCCAAGGGCGCCATTGCGGAAAAATACAAGGTCACCGCCTCCTACGATTCAGAGCGTGACAAGGATAACCAGCTATTTGATGACATTGATCCCAATGACCAGTATCCTATTTTCGGTGATGCCAGTGAATTGCGCTATGACGCCCAGACACGATCGAAATTGTTTGCCAAAATAGAGCGGGATGCCTCCTTCGCACTGGTGGGCGATTTCAATACCAACCTCGCCGGAAGTGAATTCACCGCTTACAACCGCTCGTTTAATGGCATTTATACCAACTGGCAGGGTAAACACCACTCACTCCAGTCCTTCGCCACCCTCACCAACCGAAAGCTTCAACTGGACGAAATTCGCGGCGAAGGTATCTCGGGTTTTTACTTCCTGAGTCAGGGGGATATCACCAAGTATTCCGATAAAATCCACCTGGAAACCCGGGACCGCTACCACCCCGAAATCGTCCTGCGCTCACAGGATCTGGTACGCTTCCAGGATTATGACATCAATTATGTCCAGGGTACGCTCATGTTCAAGCAGCCGGTAAACAGCATGGATGCCAACAATAATCCGATTTTCATCGTGACTTCTTACGAATACCAAACCACCCGCAGTGAAACACCCATCGGCGGGGTACGCTATTCCGGCACATTCGGGAAGCGCGTGAAAATGGGCTCCACCATGATCTATGAGGAACGCTCACCCTCTGCCTACATGCTGTACGGGGTGGACGGGGAAATTCCCATTACCCGTGGCTTGAGTATCAACGGCGAATTTGCTGAATCCAGCGTACCGGGCATCGGTGGTCAGGCAGCCACCGGTCAGGCTTACCGGACCGAATTGAAATTCAATTTCCTCAATTTCCTGAAACTGGATGGTTATTATCGCAAAGTTGACAGCAGTTTTGTCAATCCCTCCCAGAGTGGTGCCGGTTTTGACGAAGGTGGTTCGGAGAAATACGGGACCCACGCCAGCCTCCATTCAAAAACCTACGGCTCCCTGACTTCTGAGTTTTACCGCCAATTCAATCGCGTGGGAACCGTGAATGAAAATCGGGTGAATGTACTGAATGTTGCCTATGAGAAGGCATTTTTGCAGGAGCGCCTCAAAACCAATTTGGGATTTGAAGATGCTGTACAGGAAAAATTTCTAGCTGACAGCATGACATTCAGTGATGAAAATTCACGCATCCTGTCAGGCGCTTTAACCTACCAGATGACTACCAAACTCAGCGGCTCAGTTTCTCACGAACAAAACTTGGGAAATGCCGACCTGGTGAAGCCCACCAATACCGCCCTGGCATTTCAGTATGATTTGTCTGAAAAACTTACCATGTACCTGAAGCACCGTCTCCTGCACCAGGCTGGCGGGAAAAATCAGACCATCCTGGGCTTTGACTCCAAGGTTGCGGAAAACACGGAGCTCATGGGAAAATATGAGATTGGCGGTGCCACGGGCGAAACACGGAACCGTGCCAGTATCGGTATTCGGAATAAATGGCAGGTTCATCCGGATTTCACATTAAATGTGGGGTATGAGAGTACGGCCACCATTGATTCACTGGAAGTGCCCACACCGGACCACGATGCCTTTGCATTCTCCTTTGAATATCTCCCGGAAGCGCCCTGGAAGAGCATGGGAAAAATTGAGTTCCGGCGCGATCCAACCACTCACAAGCTGGTATTGGGAATGGCTACGGATTTCAAACTATTCCACGGGCTCAGCACTATTATCAAGCTGGATCACATGAATGTGGATTATCTCAATGCCGGTGATGACTACGCCCGCCACGCTGTTTATCAGCTCGGCATGGCATACCGGCCCGATCTCATGGACAAATTCAACAGCGTGGGTAAAATTGCTTTCCTCACGGATCAAAACACCCATGTGGATCAGCCAACCCGGGAAGATCGGTTGATTTTCTCGGTTCATGGTTACTACCAACCCACTCGCTGGCTAGAGCTGGGCAGCCGCATTGCCACGCGACGGGTGTTTGATGAAGAGGGTGTGCTGAGTGATGAAGTCATCACAAATTTTATCTCCGGTCGTGCTGAGCTGGATTGGTCGCTGAAATGGAGTTCAGCAGTGGATGTGCGCTACATGCACATTACGCCTGCCGGTGGCTGGCAATCGGGAGCGGCTGCAGAAATGAATTATCTGGTGATGAAAAATACACAGTTAGGTCTTGGTTATATCTTTAAAAACTTCGAGGATGACGATCCGGACTTCTCCTATCTCAACTACCAGCTGCATAACTTTTATATCAGCTTTCATCTCAAGTTTAGCGAATCTATCTTTGATTGGCGTTAAGCGCCGATAACGAATAAAGCTAAGCAGAAATTCGCCTCTATGCGGAAGTTGAACATTACCGTAATTTTCTCGCTGATTTTCGCCATCATGGGCTTACTGATTGTCATGAACTATTGGTTTATGCAGCCCCTTACTTTGATAGATCACTTACCGCCACGGGACGCCACACCATTTCGAATTTATGCTCGTCCAACATCCCTCTCCCTTGCCGTAGGTGATAGCACTCGGATTGATGCCTTTACACTTAACAAATATGGTGAACTGGTTCTGGGAGCACCGATCAAGTTCCTCAGTGAGGATTCCACAATTTGTGAAGCCGATTCCAACGGGATGATTTTTGGGCATCAAGTGGGCTACACCCGTATGGTTTTAGCGGATAGCAACCGGATGCTGGAAACCATTGTGGATGTGAATGTGGTCATGGGCGACATGGTCTGGATACCCGCCGGACCTTTCACGCGAGGAAGCCGTCCGGGATATTCCCAGAGTGAAGAACCACAAAAAACCATTTATCTGGATGGCTATTGGATTGATAAATACGAGGTCACCAACAGCCAATTTGCTAACTTCCTCAACGCCCGTGGCAGCGGTTTTTATGACAGTCAAATGAGCATTATCCGGCGGTATGGGGAATTTTACGCAGCGCCGGGCAAGGAAGATATGCCGGTGGCTTATGTGAGCTGGTATGCGGCACAGGCATACGCCAACTGGATTGGGAAACGCCTGCCCACTGAGGCGGAATGGGAAAAAGCCGCCCGTGGTGCCAGCGATGACCGTACCTTTCCAACAGGTGAACGAATTACCGGTGCCAATGCCAATTACCGCAACAGTGGCGACCCGTATGAAATGGGACCCACACCAATAGGATTTTATAACGGTCAAACCTTACGCGGCTTCAAAACCATTAACAGTCCCAGCCCTTACGGTGTGTATGACATGGCGGGTAATCTCTTCGAATGGGTCTCGGACTGGTATTATAAAGATTACTATAAATGGGATGCCCCCGCAAATCCCCAGGGACCACCGGGAGGCGTGGAGCGCAGTGCTCGCGGTGGAAGCTGGTTTGACATTCGCGACCGGTTGCGCACCAGTTATCGTTCCTCCGCCAGACCTGAATTGCGAAATGAACTTATCGGAATCCGTTGTGCAAAATCCCCGGAAAAATCCAATTGAGGATGAATTATGGCTAACATAGACTTCAACCGACGAAATGATGAAAATATCGTGCTGTTTTTTACCGCGATTTTGGTTGTGGCAACAATTCTGACCTTCGTCCATTTTTATTCCTCCCGTCAGAAAATGGAACAGGAAGTCTATCTTTCCAGCTCGGTGGAAACTGCCCAGTCGTTGGTAGTATTGATGAATTACAATAGTGATTTTACAGCAGCATTACAGACTGCCAATATGTATAACATGGCGACCCCCTTTACCATCAAATTCACCAATTTCAAGGTCCGGAATCCCGAGCATAAACCAGACACATGGGAATTAAAAAGTCTTGAGTTTCTCGAATCCAATCCCATGAAGCCCTACACTTTTGAGTACACGCAGGCTGAAAAACGGAAGGACCCCCTGTTCCGGTTTATGGCGCCACTCCGCGCTAACGTAGGCTGCCTGGAGTGCCACGGTGACCCGGCCGGCGAGTTGGATGCCACCGGTTTTCCCAAGGAAGGACTCCAACTGGGCGATTTTGCGGGAGCCATCAGTATCACCCTGGAAGGTGATTACCTGCACAACTTCAACAAGTATCAGCGTAAATTTTTATTAATCGTAATCGAACTGGGACTGCTGGCGGCACTGTTTGGTTTTTACCTGTGGCGGTTGAGAATTCACCGCAACGGTTCGGAGGAAGAGGTGGAAGAGGCGAAACATCGCGACTATACAAGTCGCCCAAGCCGCCGTGCACCAGGTAGTCGTCGTCGCTACTAATCCGGGAACAGCTCCTGCAGATTATAAACTGTCAGGGATTGGGACATGAGCCGCCGAATGCCCCGCAAGGCCGCCTTAGCGCCGGATAGCGTGGTGATGACAGGAATTTTGCTACGGATCGCCGCTCTGCCGATTTCAAATTCATCCTCCCGCGCCGCTTCACCCAGAGGCGTATTCACTACCAGTTGAATTTCCCCATTCTTAATCGCATCCACCACATGGGGACGTCCTTCAATTACCTTATTCACCGGTTCCACATGAATACCATTTTCCTGCAAGACCCCCGCGGTTCCTCTGGTTGCTACCAGTTGAAACCCTAACTCACTGAAATCCCGCGCCAACGATATCACATCGATTTTGTCATGGTCATTCACCGAAATGAACACCCGCCCACCTGCCCGGGGTAGCTGGTTCCCGGCTCCCAATTCAGCTTTGGCATAGGCGGCACCCCAGCCTTGATCCAGCCCGATTACTTCACCAATGGACTTCATCTCCGGTGATAAAAACACACCCTGTTTGGGAAACTTGTTGAAGGGGAATACCGGTTTTTTCACAGCGATGACACCCGGATTACGATGGGTGAGATTCAAATCTTTTAATTTCACCCCCACCGCCACCTGCGCTGCGTATCGCGCCAGAGGAACATCCGTCACCTTACTCACAAACGGTACCGTCCGGCTGGCACGCGGATTCACCTCCAGCACATAAATGATCCCGCCTTTTTCGGCAAACTGCATATTGATCAAACCGATTGTGTTTAATGCCAGGGCCAGTTGGTGCGTGATTTCCTCAATCCGTTTACGGGTACCGGGCAATAATTGATAGGGCGGCAGAACACACGCCGAATCCCCGGAGTGAATGCCCGCCTCCTCGATGTGCTGCATGATCCCGCCGATGTAAACCGATTCCCCGTCACAGAGCGCGTCCACATCGAACTCATAGGCATTCTCCAGAAACGCATCAATCAAAACAGGATGATCCCCGGAAATAAGTGCCGCTTCCCGCATGTAGCGGGTTAATGCCTTTTCATTGAACACCACCTGCATGCCCCTGCCCCCCAGCACGTAACTGGGACGCACCAATACGGGAAAGCCGATCCGCTGGGCAATTTCCAACGCCTCATCTTCTGAAAATGCCGTTCCGTAATCAGGTCGCGGAATGTCCAGTTCGTCCAGAATCGCACCAAACTTCTGTCGATTTTCCGCCAGGTCAATGGCATCGGGACTGGTGCCCAGAATGGTGACACCCGCAGCTTTCAGTTTTTGGGCAATATTCAGTGGTGTCTGCCCGCCAAATTGTACAAACACACCATCCGGCTGCTCCAAATCCACGATGTTCATCACATGTTCAAATGTGAGTGGCTCAAAGTAAAGCCGGTCCGCAATATCAAAATCAGTGGAGACCGTCTCCGGATTACAATTCACCATGATGGATTGGTAACCCTGATCCTGCAGACCGAAAACCGCCTGAACACAGCAATAATCAAACTCAATCCCCTGCCCAATACGATTGGGACCGCCCCCCAAAATCAACACCTTTTTGCCCGGTAAGGGCTCAATTTCATTTTCGGTTTCATACGTGCTGTAGCAATAGGCCGTTTTGGCGACAAACTCCGCGGCGCAGGTGTCCACCTCCTTGAAGGTGGGCAGGATGCCCAGTTTTTTCCGGAGATCACGAATTTCTGAATGCGTTTTACCGACCCGGTCGCCAATCTGAGCGTCTGAATACCCCCATTGCTTCCAACGGAAGAGCTTTTCCGTCGTGGGTTCAATGCCCTGGAATTTTTCAACAGCCAGAGACTGAATCTGATTTAGAAACCAGGGGTCTATTCCAGTAATCCGGTGCATTTCGTCGATTTCAGTTCCCTGTTGAAAGGCCTGCCAAATCTTGAGAAATCGGAACGCCGTGGCTAACCGCATTTTTCGCAGATCCAGTTCGCGTGATTCCCCCGGATCTTTCGGCTCCAGCCCATTCAGACCCACTTCCAGCGAACGAAAGGCTTTCTGAAGACTCTCCCGGAAGGTTCGTCCGATGGCCATTACCTCGCCCACCGACTGCATCTGCACCCCCAGAACGCCGTCAGCCGTGGAGAATTTCTCAAAATCAAACCGGGGAATTTTGGTGACCACATAGTCAATCACCGGCTCAAACGCTGCCAGTGTCGTTCCGGTGATGTCATTCTGCAATTCATCCAGCCGATAGCCCACCGCCAATTTCGCCGCAATTTTGGCAATGGGAAATCCGGTGGCTTTGGAGGCCAGGGCAGACGAGCGACTCACCCGCGGGTTCATCTCAATAATGATGGTACGGCCGGTTTCCGGATTAACCGCGAACTGCACATTGGAGCCGCCTGTATCAACACCGATGGTACGCAGGCATTGGAGCGACCAGTTGCGCATCTGCTGAAATTCTTTATCCGATAATGTCTGTGCCGGTGCCACGGTGATGGAATCCCCGGTGTGCACACCCATGGGATCCACATTTTCGATGGAGCAGATGATAATGGCATTGTCCGCCTGATCCCGCACCACCTCCATCTCGAACTCTTTCCAGCCCAGCAGCGATTCTTCTACCAGCACCTCGTGGATCGGACTGGCATTAAGTCCGTTTTCCACCATCTCGCGAAATTCCTCGGCATTGTAGGCCGTGGCGGCTCCCGTCCCGCCCAGCGTAAATGAAGGTCGGATAATGGCCGGAAATCCGGTTTCCCGGACTTTCTCCAGAGCCGCTTCCACACTACCCACGAACCCGCCTTTTGCGGTGGGAATACCCACAGCATCCATAGCGGCCTTGAATTGCTCGCGATCTTCCGCTTTCTGAATGGCGTCAATCCGGGCACCGATGAGCTCAACACCGTACTTTTCCAACACGCCGTTTTCGTGGAGCTTCACGGCCACATCCAGAGCGGTTTGCCCGCCCACGGTTGGAAGAATCGCATCGGGTCGTTCTTTTTCAATAATACTGGCAACCGTTTCCGGAATCACCGGCTCCAGATAGGTGGCATCGGCCATCTGTTTATCCGTCATGATTGTGGCGGGGTTGGAATTCACCAGGATAACGCGATAACCCGCTTCCCGCAGCGCCCGGCAGGCCTGGGTTCCCGAATAATCAAACTCCGCTCCCTGACCAATGACAATGGGGCCGGCACCCAGAATGAGAATAGAATGAATGTCTGTCCGTTTAGGCATACTCATCCATCAACCGGATAAAATCTTCGAATAAATAGCGGGAGTCGTGGGGACCGGGACTGGATTCGGGATGGTACTGGACGGAAAAAGCCGGAATATCGGTACACCGGAAACCCTCCAGTGTGTTGTCATTCAAATTCCAGTGGGTAACCTCAACATCGGCTGGCAATGTATCGGCATCCACGGCAAACCCGTGGTTCTGGGCGGTGATTTCCACCTTCCCGGTGAGGAGATTCTTCACCGGATGGTTGCCGCCACGATGACCAAATTTCATTTTGTAGGTTTTCGCGCCCAACGCCAAGGCCATGATCTGATGTCCCAGACAAATCCCGAATATGGGTTTTTGCCCCAGTAGTTTTTTCACAGCATCAATGGCGTAGGTCACCGGTTCCGGATCGCCGGGACCATTACTGAGGAAAATGCCGTCGGGGTTCAATGCCAGAATGTCCGCTGCAGTGGTTTGAACAGGCAGAATGGTAATTTCACAGCCATGCCCGGCCAGTTGTCGCAGAATATTGTGCTTAATGCCAAAATCCAGCGCCACGACTTTATAGCGCGCTTTCCCTGAATCAAATGACCATTTTTCCGGGGATTTACGGGACACCACCTGTGCCAGATCCTGTCCGGTCATGGTGGGTGCTTGTCGTACCTTCTCAAGTAGTGAATCAGGATCAAGATCCACTGAACTGAGAATACCGTTCATGGCGCCTTCATCCCGGATAACCCGCGTTAATGCCCGGGTATCAATGCCCTGGATCCCCACGATATTTTGGGCTCGGAGATAGTCCGGCAGTGATTGCTGTGAGCGGTAATTGGAGGGATTGTCTGACCCTTCCCGCACCACAAAACCGGCCACCTGAATGCGGTCACTTTCTATATCGTCCGGATTAACCCCGTAATTCCCCATATGGGGATCGGTCATGGTCACGATTTGCCCGCAGTAGGATGGATCGGTGAGGATTTCCTGATA
>JAIPJQ010000065.1 GCA_021734065.1 Fidelibacterota bacterium
GAACCTTGTTTCGGTCATTCACTTTTGGAAATTTGAATTTGTTTGTGATTTGATGCTTGTTATTTGGGATTTTCGCTCACCCGCCTACCCACTCACTCTTCAAATCCCCTACCCATCGTTCATTTTCCATGTACCTTTGGGTATGTCTGCAAATCCTGATTTGGAAAAGTTGATTGAAACCATCCGCGCATTCATGGCTGCGCGGGATTGGGAGCAGTTTCATTCCCCAAAAAATCTATCCATGGCGCTCAGTGTGGAAGCGGCGGAATTGATGGAGCATTTCCAGTGGCTCACAATGGACGAGAGTCGTGACCTGTCGCCGGAAACACTGGCGCGGGTGCGTGATGAAGTGGGCGATGTCATGGTGTACCTCCTGCGACTGTGCGATGTGCTGGGTATTGATCCGGTAGCCGCCGCATCGGAAAAAATGATCAAAAATGGTGAGAAATATCCGGTGGAAAAAGCTCGGGGAAACGCCCGTAAATACACAGACTTATAGCATTTCGTCTTTGAATCGAAGCCCTGCCGCCCTACATTCATTCTAAGTTAGAACTCGAAAAAAAATCCACGGACAGTCGAATGATGTTGTCAGATAGTACCCCAACCAAGCGAACCCCTCGGGATTTTCTCCCTATAGGACTTGCGGGCGGAATTTTGGGGCAGCAGTTGGTCTTGATGAAATGATTGGCGCAAGGGCCATCTGAACCTATGGGGGTGACACTCCCCATGTTTGGTTTTTCCCATGACGCCACGTTCAGATAGGAAAGGAGCACTGGGTATGGCCAGAGAAAATAAACCCGGACAGCGGTTGACCGGTACCGAGACCATTCTGGTGGTGGAGGATGAGGAGCTGGCGCGGGGTTTGGTGGTGGAAATTTTAACCAAACAAGGGTATAACATCCTGGACGCCCCCGACGCGGAGGCTGCCTTGAATCTGTCTGAAGAATTTGATGGAGATATCGAGTTACTCCTTACTGATGTCATTATGCCCCGTATGAACGGGAAGGAATTGTATCGAAAGATGTGTATCTCTCATCCCACCATAAAGGTGCTCTATATGTCCGGATATACGGATAATTTGATCACACCCTACGGCATTCTGGAAGCGGGCACCCATTTTCTGCAAAAACCTTTTACGGTGAAGGGTTTGGCTCAAAAAGTGCGTGACGTCCTGGACAGCTAATCCCGCCAAAAAATCGGAATACCCATCTAAAATTCGTCTGAATTCACAGATACCTGCGCTAAATTTCGTTTCATTATGGAATGGCAACCTCTGAACCAGACAAGGTAAACCCCTATGGCACTTGCGAAGAAGTTCGGCACATTTGGCGGCGTTTTCACACCGGCGATTCTAACGATTCTCGGTGTGATTATGTACATGCGACTGCCCCAGATCGTGGGTCAGGCAGGCTTGTTGGCGACCATTGGGATTATTCTGGTTGCTCACATTATTTCCATCACTACCGGACTAAGTGTTTCATCCATTGCCACCGATAAGAAGGTTAAAGCGGGCGGTACCTATTACATGATCTCCCGCAGTCTGGGACTACCTATTGGCGGGACGCTAGGCCTGGCGCTTTTTGTGGGGCTTTCTTTCAGCGTGAGTCTGTATGTCATCGGATTCTCCGAAAGTTTCATCAATTTTTGGGGCTGGGAAACGAATAAAAATACCATTCGTCTGGTGGGATCGGTCGTCCTGATCGCCGTCACCACCGTCACCTTCATCAGCACGGCATTAGCCATTAAGACCCAGTATTTCATCATGGCTGCCATTGTTTTGTCGCTTGTGAGTATTTTCATGGGTACGCATGGTACCGATGCCATGCCCCATGTGACGCTGCCTCAGACCGCAGTCCCACTGGTGGTATTGTTTGCGATTTACTTCCCTGCGGTGACCGGATTTGAAGCGGGTGTATCCATGTCAGGGGACTTGAAGGATCCCAAGCGCTCCATTCCGGTGGGGACCATTTCCGCGATCGTGGTGGGTTTGGTTGTGTATATCTTCATGGCGGCGTTTTTCGCCTATCGTGTGGATCCGTATGAGCTGGTGAACAATCCCAATATTCTGTTGGATATGTCCTTTTTCCCACCAGTGGTGTTGGCAGGCATTTGGGGCGCCACAATTTCTTCGTCCTTTGGCAGCATCCTGGGAGCACCGCGCATTCTTCAGGCCGTTTCTGCTGATAAAATTACACCCCGGATTTTTGCCAAAGGCAAGGGGAAGGAAAACGAGCCTCGCAATGCCCTTCTGCTCACATTTATAATTGCTGAAACCGGCGTCCTGATGGGTGAATTGGATGTAATTGCCCGGGTGGTAACCATGTTTTTCATCGTCACGTACGGTTTTCTTAACACCAGTTGCGCCATCGAAAGCTGGGCCAGTCCTGATTTCCGCCCCGATTTCAAAATCCCCAAGGTGGTGAGTATTATCGGAGCCCTGGCAGCATTTCTGGTGATGATTCAGATCGATTTTGTGGCCATGATCGGGGCTACTCTCATATTGGGTGCCCTGTTTTTTTACCTGAAACGCAAAGAATTAACGCTGGAATCGGGTGATACCTGGGAGGGAGTCTGGTCCTCGCTTGTACGCACCGCCCTGCACCGGTTGCGTCAGAGGAAAATACACCAGCGAAACTGGCGTCCTAATATCATTCTGTTCAGCGGTGGCCGGGGGGCGCGGCCTCATCTGGTGGAATTGGGGCGCTGGCTGGTGAATCGTCGAGGCATTCTCTCGGATTTCAAATTGATTGAAAACCCAAAAGTCTCCAGTATGGTGATTCGCGACCGGCATGATGTAATTAATCAACATCCGGATGCAAACGGGACTGAAAGCTTCATGGGCCGTTTCATTCGACAGGTTGAGACCAATGATGTGTACGCCTGTATGGAAGACATTGTGAAGTTCTATGGCTTTGCCAGCATGGATCCCAATTCGGTGTTGTTGGGATGGGCGCGCAACAGTCGTGAGCCGGAAAAATTCATCGGCGTACTGGAAACACTGCAGCAGATGGACTATAACATCCTTTTACTGGATCATGATGAAGATACCGGCTTCGGCACTCGGGAGCGTGTTGATATCTGGTGGCGTGGTGGTGGGAATAATATCAGTCTGGCACTGGCGCTGATTCGCTTTCTGGCTGCCACCGATGAATGGCGGGAGGCAAAAATCCGGTTGCTGATTGTCAATGAAGATGAGAGTGCTATCCGCGAAACCATTATGAAACACACCCACAACATACTGGAGGAATACCGAATTGACGCGGAGGTGAAGGTCATTAACAACGCCATTGAGAAGAGGGATTTTCTGGATATTGTACGGGTGGAATCGGCTCACGCGGATTTGACGATAACCGGAATTCCACCTCTGAATACCCGCGATCCACTCCAATATGTGGCGTTTGTAAACAAATTGGCTGATGACCTTGGTGCCGTGCTGCTGATCCATGCTTCCCAGTTTTTTCAGGATTTGTATGTTGGCATCGAAATGAAAGGGCAGACTGCGCCGGATGAGGTGCAGGTTTTGGCCAGCGAGACGCCGACACTGCCCACCGTAAATTTGCCGGAAGCGGAAGTAACAGCCGGATCCATGGAGCGGTTGGTTGCGACGTTGGATGAATTGAACATCCGCTTCACGGACCAGCATTTGAAGAAGGTGCTGAATTATCAACAGGAATTGGTAGAGCAATTCCAGGAACTGGTGGAACGCAGTTTTGAGGCATTGGAACGCAACTTCAGTAAGGATGCCCGTCTGCGAAACCGCCGGGCAATGCTCCGGGTGCAGAGTGATTTTCTCTACCAGTCGCAGCGGCTATTGTCTGAATTCCGTCAAACCGATCTGGAACTCCAAAAAGCGGCTTTAGCGGATGGTCTGGAGCATCATCGTTACGAATTGTTCGAGCTGATTCTATCCCAGCCTGAAACCATTGTCCTGGAATTTTCACGCGAGGAATTCAAGGCAACCAAATCGGACGGCTTCCGGAGTCGCCAGTACAAATTCTGGAAACGTCTTGGCGCGAAAATCACCCGGAAACCTGTGTTCCATCGCATGAAATTCAGGACGATGGTAAAAGGTCACATGGTCAACCAGTACGATCCGGTTCTGCTGGGTGTGCTTGAACGGTTCGGCATGTATAGTTATCAGATCGTCTCTGACATGCAAAAATGTGTGAACCATATCCGGGAAAGTTTTGGCAAACTGGAGAACCGAATCCTGTCTGGCGAGGGTTTTCCCGTCGCTGTGCTTGAAGAGCAGCGAACGGTAGCCAATGCTGAAAGCAGTGAACTGACCCGGCAGTTGGAAAATCATCAACAACTGATCCGGCACCTGCTCCTGAAACAGTCGCGGGAGATCATGGTCGGACTGAGCCAGGTGGTAAATCGGGTAGATGCCAACCACCAGTTACCTAAGAAATTCAAAATTACAGCCCATGCGGAAGGGGTTGGGGAAAAACTCAACGATGTCCCGCTCCATTGGCACAACAACCAGGCGCTATTTCTGGATATGGCCATTCTGGACATTCAGCTGCTCTCTCTCCAGAACCGGCTGGGAACCATCGTGGAGCGGATGCAGGATGAGGTCATGCTGAGCATCCAGAATACTATATTGGATGAATTGACGACCCTGCGAGATGGTTTGACTGCCATGCTGGCGCCAGTGGATGGAGAAAACAGCAGGTTACAGCTCTCTTCTGACACACCGAATCCGGTTGATCCGGCCGGGGTGATGGGTGAGCTGCTATCTGAAATTCGTCTGGCAACCAATGACCTGCCCGAAAGTGTGGAGGTCATCAGTGAGACAGCATTGAATGAGCTGGAAACCAACCAGTTTGATGAGCAGGAAATGCTGACCGTGGCGCTCCGGAGGCTGACAGAATTTATTGTGGAATCAGAATTCCTGGGTCCATTACAGGAACAGATGAACCAACTACCGCACGGATTCCAGGCCGCCCAGACCGTCGCACAGGATGTCTTGCGCCTGGCGGCGTTTGATCTCACCGAAGCTGAAGGGGATGAGACCCTGCCTCACATGGGAGAATCGGAGACCAGGGAGAAAATCCTCACCAATGGTGTCCAGCGTCTGGAAAAAGAAATTGATCACATCACACAGGTGCAGAATGAGCTGGCGGAATTTGTCCAGCACCAATTCAAAAAGACGCGCGAACAGCTGAATCCGTACAACATTGTGCATTCGGCGGAGGATTATCAGCAGTATATCCGGGACAAACGTACCCGCGGGGTGGTGACCCGTTTCCAACGGATGAAACAGCAGGTGGAGCGTTATACCAGTAAACGGTTTGTTCGGTTGCTATACCGGCGCAGTGAAGGGGTGCTCTTCGCCCGTCGGCTGCAAACCGGTGCCCGTGTTGAGCCAACCATCAGCGACAAGCTTCTGAATATTCTGGAACAGATTTCGCCCAAGCCGGCAGTGCTGAACAGTCTGCCATTTTACTACAAGCAGCTATTTCTTGGCAAACCCGGTATTACCAACGATTTCTGGATTGGCCGGGAAACCGAGCTGGAGATGGCTGCCCGGGCGGTGGAGCGCTTTAACCGTGGGTTTGGCGGCGCTCTGTTCATCGTGGGCGAGGAGCACATGGGCAAATCGGCGCTGGCACAATTCGCGGCCCGCAAGCATTTCGACAAAGACCATATTTTCACGGTAACCCCGCCCGAAAGCGGCAGTATTTCGGTGGAGGAATTTATCAAACACCTCCAGGTGGCTACCCGTGCTACCGGTGATCTGAACCATCTCATGGGACGGTTGACCCGTGGTCATGCGTTGATTTTCAACGATGTGGAATTGTGGTGGGAGCGCAGTGGCGAAGGGCAGGCAGTGCTGAATGAGATTTTGGATATAATCCGAACCTTCGGTCGTCAGGTATTCATCATTCTCAATTTGAATCGATACGCATATAATGCCCTGGCACCGCTCTATGATTTCCAGGAATTAGCACTGAGCATGATTGAATGTCAGCCCTATGACGCGGAAGATCTGAAAAATATCATCCTGCTGCGTCATCGTTCCACCGGTCTCCAGTTTGTATGGGAAGGTACTCCCGAAGCGGAGTTGTCGGAGTGGAAAATGGCCAAATTGTTCACCAGACTGTTTGATTATTCACACGGCAATGTGGGATTGGCATTAAGGGCTTGGATCGCAGCCATTCAAAAAGTTGAAAAAGGCCGCCTGATTCTGGAATTACCCTCCGAACCGGATCTGAGTGCTTTGCGGGAGCTGGATGTGGAATCCATCGCGTTTCTACTCCAATTTATCCTGCATAAACGCCTGACCCGGGAGAAGATTGGCCGGATTACCCGCTGGCAGGAAGATGATATCCGGAATCAATTCCAGTTCCTGGAAAATTCCGGGGTCATCCAGAAGCAGGGCCAGGGCGCCTGGGTGATTAATCCCTACCTGGAGTCATTCATCATCCGACATCTGAAATCGCGGGGGTACCTGTAATGAATATCCTGGCCTTTGATGTGTCCGAAATGCTGATTGTAAAATATATCCTGCTGGGACTGCTGTTGGTGCTCATCCTCAGCGCTTTACGGAAGGGTCTGGGACTTACTCGGTTGCGACCGGCAACCCGCGACCGTCTTAATCGGGCTTTGCCTTTGATTGAGGCGCTGGTGGGATTGTTATTTCTCATGGCTGCTATCCATGCCATTTTCAAGGATCAGCCCAGTTATCTCATGGTTCTTTTCAGCGCCCTGATGGTGTTGGTTATCTGGAGTTTTTGGTTCGCGATTCAGGATTTCGTCAGTGGATTGATTCTCAAATGGGAAGATACCTATACCGTGGGGGATTTAATCACTGTGGACGGCACTTCCGGGAAGGTTTATAAAATAGGGTATCGTTCGCTGGAAATCGAGACCCCGGAAGGTCAGCGGGTGAAAATGCCCTACGCGAAGCTGGCTCGCAGTCAGGTTATGAAAGCGGATGTGGACGAATCGGTGTGGACCCACACGTTTCAGGTGGAACTTCCTCAAAACCTGCCCACCGAAGAGGCCATGAGATGGATACGATTGACAGCTGCCAATCATATCTGGTCTGCGGTGAATCAGATTCCCCGGGTGACCTGGCTGGGCACATCAGACCAATCGGGCGAAAAATTGTACGAGATAACCATCTACGCATTGGATCCGGGCAGGCGGAATGCCATTGAGACCGCGGTAAGATCGTCAAAATTCAGCGAAATGACCAATCCCTAACCGGGCAATCGTTCCAGTAAATCACGTACCTTTTTTATGGTTATGGGTGCTGAGCCTTCGTAATGATTGTTGATATTCAGGAAGACATTCACCTGTCGCTGACGCAGATGCTGAATCATTTTCACAATGGTTTCCAGTTCATCATCTTTCGGGCGCAACATGCTGCTCCAGTCACCACCGCTCTCCGCTTCAATCCCCTGTCTGTCCGGGCCGTGTAACCGAATAACAACGGTTTTTTCCAGGGACGGGTAGATTTTGCGATAGGTCTCCACGATGTCCGGCATATAGTAACCATGCAGTAAAACGGGCGTAAGGTTGAGTTCCCTGAACCAGTCAAAAAAGCGACGATTCAGGTAATTGGGATTGCGGATTTCAATCGCATGGGTCAGGTCATTTGGCAGGGTCTGTGCGAATTTTTCAAATTGGTGCTGGAAATCACTTTGTCCCGGCATCTTCTGTTTGTTCAAATACTCAAATTGATACAGTAAAGCGCCGATTTTGCCTTGTAATGGTTCCAGATTTTGCAGCGTTGTCTGCAGCAGATCCGGGGACAGGAAGTGGGGATTGGGCTCAAGCGGATGGGATTTCTGCTTCTGGTAAAAATGGGTAAGGGTTAGGCTGTTGGGCATTTTGATGGTAAACCGAAATGAATCCGGAACGCTAAGGGCATAATCTTCAGCGATTTTCGGGTCGGGTAAGACAACCTTATCTGCTCCAAAAAGCGACCAGAACCATTGATCAATTTCCACCGTGTCGAATTGGCGGGAATATTCCTTCAGGTATTGTGATTTTTTTGTTGCGGGAGAATAGACCAGTCCCTGCCAGGAGTCATACTTCCAGCTACAGGTACCGATTTTGAGCTCACCCGTGTCAGGCATGGTTAAAAATAGGAATTATTGGTGACGGACAAATACGGAATCAATGGGGAGCGGAAGAGCAAAAATCCCAAATCCCAAGCGTCAAATCACAAACAAATTCAAAATCACAAATATCAATGATCGAGACCGGGTGTCTGGTAACGGGGAAGATTAGGGGCTGAAGCCCGTCAATATTGGGAGACACCAACCCACGAGTTAAAGAGCCTGTGGCAACGGAGAAATTGCGTGGCTCCGGGCTTTCCGTCTGAGCCGGACAGGCAGCCCGGAGTATTGGTTCCCACTAAAAGATTGGGCTTTCGCCCCTTACTGCTCTGACAACAAATGCAGCTAAAACTCTCAGCGGACTTTGCATACTACTCTGCGGGCTCTCGGTTAGGTGACTTCTGTTTCTCCTGATACTTTGTGCGTCTGGCGTCTTTGTGGTGAATACACCCTACCGCGCGAAGAGAAACCGGTATTCAGCAAATTTTTTCAACAATTCCCCATGCTGACCCGCTGCCCGGATACGACCTTTTTCCAGCCATAAAACCCGCCAGGAGGCATAAGCCGTCGCTTCCCGGTGAGTGGTCACCAACACTGCCACTTCCGGATAATCGCTGCGCAGATGTTGCCAGAATCGTCGCTCTGTGGTGAGATCCAACGCCGCAGTTACATCATCCAATAATAGCAACCGGGGATTCCCGGCAAGCGCCCGGGCAATCGCCGTGCGGGCGCGTTGTCCACCGGAAAGACCCACACCACCCTGTTCCACCATTTTCTCCGGTGAAACTTCATTTTCCAGAACGGATGTGCGTGAAGCGGATGCCATTTGAACAGAGTCAATATGCTCCCGACCCATGGTGATATTTTCCGCCACACTGCCACTGAACAGGATCACCTCCTGCGGCACAAAACCAATCATCCGAGCCCGGTATTCGGGTATCAAGTCATGAACAGGTACCCGTTGAAATTCGATTCTTCCCTTATCCGGTGTTAATAATCCACCGGCCAGTTGGAGCAGGGTCGATTTTCCACTACCCACCGCACCCACAACGGCGACAATCTCACCGCGCTGCAACGATAAGTCCACACCCTCAAGGACGGGCACCCCCGTATCCGGGTAGGCAAAATGCACATTTTCGAAGGTCAATACCGCTTCATCAGCCCGATCCCGGATTTCCTCCGATTCACGGGTTCCCATGACCAGATTATCACCGGATTTTAATTCCTTCAATCGTTGCACCGATGTCTCAGCCAGCTTGGAAGAGACGAAAAACCAACTGATGGTCCAAATCGGTTCCGTAATGGCGGTGAGATACGCCACGAAGGCGTAAAAATCCCCAATCGTAATGGATTTCTGGATCACCAGCCAACCCCCGGCAAAAAGTACAATCACCAGTCCTACCTGATTAATGACACTGCCCAGACTTTCCAGCAGGGAACGGACGAACACCACCCGTTCTTCCTTGATTTTCCGCTTCTCCAGCGTACGGTGAAAAATCTTCGTCTGCGCCTGCTCGGTGGCGTAGCCAATCACAATTCGGATGCCGGCAAACACACTCTCCAGCACGTCCACCGTGTCACTGGTAGCCTTTTGCCGCTCACTATAAGCTCTGGCCTGCCAGTGCTCCGTTTTGGTCATAATCCACACGATGAGCGGCAGCGGTAAAATGGCCAACAGGGTGAGCTGCCAGTGCAGCGTCGCCATTAGAATGATGGAGAACAACAGTGTCAGTGTTGCCTCTACCGGACGCATGACACCGGAAGCAGAAAACCATGATAATTTCAAATCACCGTCAATGTCGTCCGTGAGCCGGGTGATTAAATCGCCGCTGCGAAACCGGTTAAAGAAGCGATGATTTTTCCGCAGGATGCTGTCAAAATGATCCAGCCGGATGGCCTGGCCGAATTTCAGATTCAGGAAATAGCGGGTGGACGGGAGCAGCCATTGGGTGATCTCCCGGGCAATACCCAGCCCCAGAATGACCAAAATCCAGGTACGCACACGGGTGAAATCAACACCCTCTGTAAGTGAATCGATAACATACTTGAACACATATGGATAGAACGATCGCAGGGCAATTCCCACCGTCGTAAGCAGGAACAGCGCCAGCATCCCATGCCATTCCCGGCGCCAGTAACCGGCGAACCATTTGATGACAACCCGCAGCATCAGACCGTCTCCCCATCCGGGTGATGGATGGTCTGGCGCATGACCAGTTTGTAATAGGCACCCTGCCTGGCCATGAGTTCGTCATGATTCCCGCGCTCCAGAATCGCGCCATTTTCCACATAAAAAATCTGGTGAGCCTGTCGGATGGTGCTGAGACGATGCGCCACAATAAAGCTGGTACGCCCGGTAATAAGTGATTCCAATGTGCGCTGAATCCGCTGCTCCGTCCCCGGATCCACCGAGGAGGTGGCCTCATCCAACACCAGAATATCCGGGTTTACCGCCAGCGCCCGGGCGAATGCCAACAGTTGACGCTGTCCGTAGGACAAGTCCCCGCCCCGCTCGGCTAGAATAGCGTCGTACCCATCCGGCCGGTGGGAAATGGTCGTATGAATCCCGGCGATCTTGGCAGCCTCAATGACATTTTCATCGGGCAATTCGTTCCGAAAGACCTTCAGGTTTTCCAGAACCGAAACGGGAAACAGGTAGAGATCCTGCAATACCAGCCCGAACAGTCGCCGATATTCATGGGGATCGTATTCCCGGATATCGGTGCCATTGAGCAGAATGCGTCCGCCCGTTGGATCCCGCAGCCGGCAGAGCAGGTTAATCAGCGTGGTTTTACCGCCACCGGTGGGTCCCACGAAGGCCACACTCTGGCCGCCATATATTTGGAAGGAGACATCCCGGATAATGGGTTTGTCCGCGTCATATTCGAAATTCACATGCTCAAAGGCCAGCGATTCTATTGTCCCAGGAATGGCGTGTGGTTTTGCCGGTGACTGGATGGAAGGCGCTGTATCCAATGTGGAGAATATCCGGTCGGCTGCGCCGCCAGCCCGTTGAATTTCCGCCAGTTGTTCGGTGAACATGTAAATCGGCCAGGCGATCTGGGCGATGTATTGGGCAAAAAGCACCAACGTCCCCACGGTCATGGTGCCGTCCTCGATCCAGTGAGCGCCATTCCACAAAACCAGCACCGTCGCTACCACTTCAAAGAACATGAGCCCGCGGAAAATGCCGTAATTGGTGAATCCCAGCCATCCGGAGAAACGATTGAAATCCAGCACCCGCTCATCCAGTCGGCGGTGTGCCCAGTGGAGGCGATTGAAAATCTGCAAGATAGGGGCTGCCTTGACGAATTCCGCCACCACACCGGTGACCTTGGCGTAACGGGCGCGCTCCTCCCGGTAATAAGGCCGCAGGAATTTGAACATGAGGATAGCGCCCAACACGATGAGCGGCAGAACCGTACCCGCCACGGCGAACAGACGCAAATCCACGGTGGCCAGGACGATGAGCGCACCGGTAAGCATTCCCAGGGACAAAAGAATTTGCTGGGACATGGTGGAGGTCAGGGCGATGATGCGCTGGGGATCCGATTCCACCCGGCTCACCAGTTTCCCGGTGGGCTCGTTTTCCAGAACCGGCAGTCCCAGTTTCAGCAGGTGGCTGAAGAGTTTGCCCTTCAGGTCATTCACCGCAAAAACCCCGGCTTTCTGCGCTAGCCAGTGGGCAAAAAAGGCCACCAGTGCCGACCCGGCCATGGTTCCCAGATAAAGGAATCCGGAGCGTACCACGGCACTGAATTGTCCCGAGGGAATATCGTTGTCAATGATTTGCCGGAGAATCAGGGGCTGGATCAGGACAAAGATGACGCCGGCCAGTGAGAGCAGCAGGGCGGTGAGGAATAATTTCAGGTACGGCCGGATAAACGGGAAAATCCGGCGAAAGATTTCCCGCACCGGCAGTGTGGCTGCCTGCGTATCCTCAAATTGATCGTCTGTGTCCCACCACATGATTCTACGCTGCCCTTT
>JAIPJQ010000066.1 GCA_021734065.1 Fidelibacterota bacterium
TGGATTTTCTGAGCTTTCAAGGTCCGGATTCCCACTCTCATCAATATATAGTCGATATTTTACCATTTACCCCATTGATGGCTTTATTATCGGATCCACGATTATTCTAATGCACATCATACACCAGCCCGCCGATAAATTCGCGAATATGACTGGTGGGCGGAATAGGTGAATCATCCTCAATCGGCGTGACCATTTCCAATAGTTCCCGCACCCGCTTCGCCCGAACATAAGCATCGGCGCGGCGGGGATCTTTAGCATATTTCTGCTCCCATTCCCGGAAATAGTCCAGTAACCGCGGCTGCATTATCGGTAGCTCGTAGGGAACGGCGCCATTCACGATATAGTCGGCACTGTTCACCGCCGGAATGATATGCTGCAATTCAGCGCTGCGCACATAGTGCCAGTGCGTCAGCGTCTGTTCCGGTGCATAGCCACGATGGAGCGAATCCCGCACCATGCGGCGCATGAGTCGCAAATCGGTCCAGCGGATGAATTTATTATTGGGACCCTTCATCTGGAGCAGGGTCTCGATGTACACCCGGAAAATGGCCTCCGGTCGAATTCCGGCAGTCATGGCGCTATACAGTCCGTGGAGACTGTCGATGAGAATAATCTCATTTTTTTCAACTCGCATGGAAATTTGATTCAGCGTGCGTTTACCCGATTTGAAATCATAGCGGGGTGTGAGAATTTCTCTCCCCTCCAACAATTGGCGGATGTGTTCATTTATCAGTTCCAAATCCAAAGCCTGGGGTGTTTCAAAATCATAGTCACCAAATTCATCTTTGGGATGGAGTTCCAGATCAAAGAAATAATTGTCCACATTGAGTTCCACCAATCCCAACCCCTTTGTTTTCAGGTATTCAGCCAGCTTGGTGGTGGTGGTGGTTTTTCCGGATGAGGAGGGTCCGGCTACGATGACAATGCGTACACCACCCCGGTTTGCGATAATCTCCGCAGCGGTCTGAATATCCTCTTCGTACGCCTGATCCGACTCCTTCACAATGTCTGGGAATTCGCCCTTTGAAATGCGCTCGTTCAACTGGTGAATGGTGTGGACATTGTGGTCCACTGCCCACACATAGGTTTCCCAGATTTTTTTATAGGGAATATTGCCGGTATGGGTAGCCCGTTCATGGGATTTTACCCGGTGACGCATGCGTTGCTCTGCGCGGTACAAAATGTATGCTTTGGCGACTTTGGCGTGTCCGTTTTCAATCAGCACTTTCTCCACGATATCCTGGATTTCCTCTACTGCGGCAAACCGTTTCGAGCCGTAGGTCTGGTTCAGCAAATCGGTCACCTGATCCGCCAGCTCCTCAGCCCGGTGCTTATCACGCCCGCCCACGGCAACTGCCGCCCGGTAAATGGCATTAGCGATACGGGCTTTTGTATAAGGAACTTTGGTACCATCACGCTTGATGACATGGGTTAATGTACTCATGACCTACTCCTCTTTACTCGCCGCATCCGGATTATCATCATATCGGAAGGCATCACTGATCTCATTGACATCCGTATCCTGATATGGGAAAAATTCCGCCAGCTTCTCGCCCAGCAGATTAATACCGGCAATCACACCTGCCAACATTTCACCGGCTTTGAAATGGGTCGTCATTTTCTCCACCACCTCATCCCAAAAATTTTCCGGCACTTTTGCATGAATGCCTTCGTCACCTACAATGGCGAATTTCTGTTCCCCGGGATAGAGCACGATCAGGGTAGCATTGCGCGCTTTGGTTTTGTGGAGATTGTGTTTGGCGAAAATGCGCCGGGCAGTTTTGTAGGGCTGACCCACGCTGCTGGTATGAAACGACACCACAATCTCCCCGCTGGTGCTTGTTTCAAATGTTTTAATGGCATTCTGGATGGCGTCCAGATCATCCGGAGAAAACATCTCCCGGGCAAGTTTTTCCGCCTTTTTCATTTCACGACTCCGGCAGGTTGGGAATGATGGATTACACAATTCATGGTAAGCGCAAAGATAGACTGAAATCATTTCACCACCAATGTCTGTCACAGGCCTGAGCACCCGGGAAATCAATAGATATTGGGTCTTAAAGCGGTAATCCACAGGATATTGAAAACGTGTCCGGGAAATAGAAAAAATTCTTCTCCCTGCCATGACGACCCGCCACAACCAATGGTTTCAACTTATTTTCAATTCACGGACAGACCTATCGCAGCTCCATCTCGCCCTTGGTTTCAGGGGTCTGAATCGTTATGATTGGCGGTTCATTGGGAATAAGTCCCTGATTCCAAGAAACTTGAAGGATTGCGTGGGACAAGATCGGCAGTAAAGGAGTGACAAGGTGTCAAAAGGCGTAACCAAACAGCGTGACGATTTCTCTCGTTGGTATACCGATGTGGTTCAGAAAGCGGAATTGGCAGATTATGGTCCGGTAAAGGGGACCATGGTTATCCGACCGTATGGGTATGCGATCTGGGAGGCGATACAAGGCGGTTTGGATGGGCTGTTCAAAGCAACCGGTCACGTGAATGCCTACTTTCCCATGTTCATTCCCGAATCATTCCTGAAAAAGGAGGCGGACCATGTGGAAGGTTTCGCGCCGGAAGTGGCGGTGGTAACCCACGCCGGCGGCAAGGAGCTGGAAGAGCCGCTGGTGGTACGTCCCACGTCCGAAACCATTATCTGGCACATGTACAAAAAGTGGATCAGTTCCTACCGTGATCTGCCGCTGCTTATCAATCAATGGGCCAATGTGGTACGCTGGGAAATGCGTACCCGCTTATTCCTGCGAACCACCGAATTTTTATGGCAGGAGGGTCATACCGCCCACGCCACTCCGGAGGAAGCGGAAGAAGAGACCCAGCGCATGCTGAATGTTTACAAAACATTCGCGGAGGAGTGGATGGCCATGCCGGTGATCACCGGGCGCAAGAGTGAGAGTGAAAAGTTCGCCGGCGCTGTGGCGACCTATTCCATTGAAGCCATGATGCGTGATACCCGGGCATTACAGGCGGGTACCAGTCACAATCTGGGTCAGAATTTTGCCAAAGCGTTTGATGTGACCTTTCAAAATCAGAACAATGAACCGGAATTCGTCTATGCCACCAGTTGGGGCGTAAGCACCCGACTCATTGGGGGTGTCATCATGACCCATGGTGACGACAAAGGACTTATCCTCCCACCCAAAGTGGCCCCGTACCAGGTGGTCATTATTCCCATATTCCGGGATAGCGATCAGAAAAAATCTGTCATGGCGGAGGTTTATAAACTCACCAGCGGGTTGCGTGAGAATGGCGTCCGGGTGAAAGTGGATGATGACGAAACCAGCTCTCCCGGATTCAAATTCAACGAGTGGGAAATGCGCGGTGTCCCGGTGCGAATTGAACTGGGGCCAAAAGATGTGGAAAAACAGCAGGCGGTCCTTGTCACCCGGTACAATGGTGAAAAGTCATTCCTCCCTCTGAAAGGTCTGGCTGCGAGTATGCCTGACCGACTTGCAAATGTTCAACAGGCTATTTTTGACCGGGCGTTAAAATTCCGGGAAGACAACACCCATCACGCCAACAGTTGGGAGGAATTCCAGAGCATCATCTCTGAAAAGGGTGGCTTCATTCGGGCTGGCTGGAATGGTGATGCTGCGGTGGAAGAAAAGATCAAGGAAGCCACGAAAGCCACTGTTCGCAATATCCCGTTTGATCAGCCTGATGATCCGGGGAAATGTATTTTCACCGGCGAACCGGCCAAATATGAGGTCATTTTCGCTAAATCGTATTAACCTGGGCTTTTCAAACGATGTTCAAACGCCTCTGATCCCAGGGGCGTTTTTATTACGTTTAATTCTGTGGTTCCAAATCCGGAAAAGGGTGTTTAGTTTCTTTGTACTTGATCCACAGATAGCGATAAGGAGTCTGGTATGCGACAATACACCTTTCTTCCCAAACAATTAATCCGGCTGGCGGTATTTGGAATACTCGCCACCTTTCCTCTGCTGGCTCAACTGGATACAAAACCACTTTGGTACCAGCCGGACATGCGATCGGACAACGTCTTACAGGGATTTGGCAGCGGTGAAGATTTTTCCGCGACCGTTCTTTCGGCCTTAAGCGACCTGGCTCGCCATAAAGAATATCACTTGGAAAGCATTACCACGGAAGACGCCGAGGGATATCGGGAGACCGCGCGGCAACAATTTGGTGCAGTGTTGGTTATTGATACACTGATTGTCATGAGCAGAGACGACGAAGATCAGATGACGCAACAGACCCAGGTCATTTATCAGGATGGCGAACAGCGCTACCTGGCGCTTCAAACCCTTACCAGTTACCCGGAGAGTGAACGGGGACGGTGGCAGATCATCGCTGACAACTGTGACATTCATGCGGTAATCACGGCATTGCAAAGCGCGGGAATCGACATTAAAAAGCAAGTTGTTCCAACAGGTGTCGGATATCAGTTTTATATCCGAATGCAATTGGCCATGCGCTGATTTTCGAGGAAACGAAACATGCTCAAACCATCATATCTAAGCCGCACCGTTCTGGGAATATTCTTCCTTACCGTCCCTGTCCTGGCCCAACTCTGGGAAGTAACCGCCACCAGTGATGGGGATTCCCGTCTGAATCGCAACATCCGACTGGTAGCAGTAGAAGACACGCTGCTGTGGGTCCAATCCACAGACTATATCGGTAATCGCGAAAGCCCGATACTGGCCGTGCAGCGCCATTCAAACCGGTGGGCGATTCCCATTGAACATATTGTGGGGATAAACAGGGTGTATCTCCGAACGGAGCGCCCGGAGGCCGTGGGGGCGCTTATGGGTTTTTTCACAGCGATTCCTGTATCGGCCATTATTGCCGGTAACCCGGGAGGGACAGACCCGGGGATCAGTGGCTTAATAAGTGAGGTTTTTTACAACAATTTTTGGGTTTTCCTCATCACTACCCCCATAGGCGCCTGGCTGGGTCACGCATCAAGTCCGGAGGATTCCGAGAGCGGCATGTATGATTTGACCGATTATTCCCTGGGAGAAAAGAGACTATTCATCGAAAAGTTGATTGAGGAAATATAGATGCTTACCACCCCGTATCGTTTTATTGGAAAATCCCTGGTTTTGCTGTTTTCACTCTTGATTTTCACCCGGTGTACTGAACCGGAATCGGGTCTTGAAACCAAAACCATCACCGACCCCGGCGCCATTTCACCGGTGATTGCCCTGTCGCGCTATATCAACACCAACAATGAACGGGTGGATGCGGCCCGGGTACAGATTTACGATAAAAACATCAATCTGCTGCTGGTTGAAAACGGACGGATTACGGTGAATGATTCGGTTTTGAGCGTCGGTCTTTCCGGATACGAATGGGTGGACTCACTGGGATTTATCCAGCCGGACTCGGTGTATGACGTGGCCATTATGTTATCCGACAGCTCGGTTTATCACTGTACCTTGCAGGCACCGAAAACCAATTTACATCGCATTTATGCACCGGAATTTCACAGCCGCTCTTCCGCCCTGCCCATCGCCTGGCAGGAAGTGGATTCGGTGGGTCCGCAGCTTCTGGAATACTATTATTTTTTCACCCAGAATAATCAAATGTCCTATGGTGTTCTGAACTACTCGATCTGGGAGCCTGAAGCGGGTGTGTACAGTCTGGCGCCGGATCTACTGAGCATTGTCCCCAATATCTCTTCAGTACGGGTAGTATTGCATTATTCCATCGAGGGTACGATGGATGCCGCCTTTGGGGCAGGAGGTAGTATCGGACTGGACATGGCAGTGGAAAAAAACATCACAATTGTAAACTGAACGCGCCTCCGTTTTCCACTTCACATTGGAATGACGTGATCTGAACCCGTGACAGACTCAACAAATAAGCAGACCAAACTCTGGCAAGACCCCAACCTGCTTATTGTTTTCAGTGTGACCCTGATTGCCATTCAGGGTGTTGCCAGTCTGACCCCGGCGATTCCCAAAATCGCCCAACAACTTCAAATCACTCCCCGGGATATTGGACTACTCATAACTTTCTTTACACTCCCGGGCGTTTTTCTCACACCCGTTCTAGGCATTCTGGCGGACCGCTATGGTCGCAAGCGAATCTTAGCACCCTCACTGATAATGTTCGGGTTGGGTGGATTCGCCTGCTTTTTTGCCCGGGATTTTCAGCTCTTGTTAGCATTTCGGTTTTTACAGGGTGTGGGGGCTGCAGCCATCGGATCCCTGAATATCACGCTCATTGGTGATTTGTATTCCGGTCGGAATCGTGCTGCCGCCATGGGTTATAATGCCAGCGTATTGAGCACGGGAACCGCAACTTACCCTGTCATCGGCGGCGCTTTGGCTACGCTGGGTTGGTACATGCCATTTCTACTGCCGCTCCTGGCGCTGCCGGTGGCATTTTTGGTTTTATTCCACCTGAAAAACCCGGAACCGAAATCCACGGAAAAACTGGGTCAGTATTTGAAAAACACCTGGCGTCACATTATGAATCGGCAGGTACTGGGGTTGTTTGGCGTGAGTCTGGGGACATTCATCCTGCTCTACGGTGTTTATCTTACATTTTTCCCGCTCCTGATGGATGAACAATTTCACGCGCCACCCTTTGTCATTGGCCTGGTCATGTCCACCTCCTCCATCAGCACCGCCATTACCTCATTTCAACTGGGTTATCTCTCGAAATGGTTTACGCAGCGTACGCTCATGAAAATCGCCTTTGGATTTTACGGATTGACGACTGTGCTGGTACCCTTTATCCACAATATCTGGTTGTTGCTGATCCCGACGGTGATTTTCGGGGTGGCGCAGGGACTCAACATGCCCAGCATCCTGACACTTCTTACCGGTCTGGCACCCATGGATCAACGGGCGGCCATTCTCTCGTTAAACGGGACGGTCTTGCGACTGGGTCAGACCCTGGGACCGTTTATCATGGGATTGGTTTACGCACTCTGGCAGTTGAACGGCGTATTTGTGGTGGGGACGATACTGGCGATCCTCCTATTCGTTCTGGTGGCCTTCACCCTTTCACCACCAAAATCCGGAACAGAATAATGGTGAATATTTATCCGTTTGTGCTGCTGGTCATTCTCAATCTGGCTGGCTGTTCCTTCCATCAAACCATGAAAACCAGCGAGGCATGCATGCAATTACCTTCCAGCTCAGAATGGCAACTGATGGCATCCGGACTGGAATTTCCGGAGGGACCGGTCTGGACCGGAGAGCGGCTTTTGGTATCCAATTGCTACGGACGACGGATCACGGAAATTTCACCCGCTGAATCCGTATCACAAATCTGGGTCGCAGCAGATTCATCATCCCCCTGGAGCCACACCAACGGCTTGGCCATTGGTCCTGACGAAAAACTCTACGCCTGTGAATTCCAACACGGCATGATCATCCGTTTTGATGCTGTCGGTGTTTCTGAGGTGGTGAGTAAGGGCTATCAGAATAAGCCGTTCATCCGACCCAATGATCTGGCATTTGACAAATGGGGGAATCTCTACTTCACCGATTCCGGTCATTACCGAACAGAGAACCCGGATGGCCGGGTGTACCGGCTGGCCGTTGGCTCACAACAGGTTACGGTGGTTGCAGAAAATCTGGCATTCCCCAACGGACTGGCCTTTTCCAGTGATTACCAGGTGGTTTATGTGGCCGAATCCGCCCGGCAATGCATCACCCGCTTTGAGATTGCCCCTGACGGAAATTTACTGAATCCGACCCATTTTGCTGAAATGCCGGGTGGTGATCCGGATGGAATGGCCTTCGACACGGACGGAAACTTGTGGGTGGCTCACTTTGGCGCCGGGCGAGTCATGATTTTCTCACCGGATGGCAGCGTCCTGGGGAAAATCGTGACACCTGGCAAAAAACCCAGTAATGTTGCTTTCGGCGGGACCGAACTACAGACCCTCTTCCTCACGGAGGATGAAACCAATTGTGTTTACCAAATTCCCGTACCGGTGAGCGGGCAAGGTTTGCCTTTCACAAAATTTTAAATTGTACCAGGAATCAATTTTTTCACGGGTCATGATTTTGCTTGTGCCATTTCCTTAAAAATACAAATTCGGTCATGGTTGGATTTGAATAGCAGGAAGATTTGTTCGTGTCAAAACAGGTAAAACAACCGGTCATCTTCGTCTCACACGGTGCGCCCACGCTGCCCCTGGAAAACGGACATACCACCGATTTTTTTAAAACATTGGGGCATCAATTTCCCAAACCATCGGCAATTGTATGCATCTCGGCACACTGGACAACGGAGCGGGTGGCGGTTTCCACCACCGAACAGAACGAAACGATCCATGATTTTTACGGATTTCCCCGGAAGCTCTATGAGATTCAATATCCTGCACCAGGTAAGCCGGAATTGGCAAAGCGGGTAAGCAGCCTACTGGAAGAAGCAGGTTTTATGGTGGACACAGACCCGCAAAGGGGATTGGATCACGGTGCCTGGGTACCCCTTTCCATGATGTATCCCGCTGCGGACATTCCCGTATTTCAACTGGCTGTCCAGCCCCGCGAATCTACGGTTCACCATTACAACATGGGACGCGCGCTGCACAAATTGCGAAATGCAGGCGTACTCATTCTGGCCAGTGGCGGGGCCACCCATAACTTGCGCGATTTTATGGGTCAATCGGCCGATACAGGAGGATTCGATTACGCCCGGGAATTTGACCGGTGGCTGAAAATTGCGGTGGAGAGTGGTGATGCGGATGGCATTTTAAACTACCGCCAGATGGCTCCGGAAGCACGCCGGAATCACCCCACACCGGAACACTTTCTGCCACTGATTGTGGCGCTGGGAGCTGCCGGCAACGCTCCTCAAGGAAGACAGATCCATGACGGTTTCACCTACGGCATGTTGTCCATGGCCGCCTTCCGCTGGGATGCTTAAAATTGGGAGTCCCCCATGTCAGATAACCTCTCCTACGAGCCTCTTACGCCCCGGATTTGGGATGATTTCGAGCAATTGTTTGGACCGCGGGGCGCGTGTGCCGGCTGTTGGTGTATGTGGTGGCGGCTGTCCGCAAAGGAATTTGAAGCCAACGCTGGTGAGAACAATCGTCTTGCCATGAAAAAGTTGGTGGACGCCGGCTATATTTCCGGTCTGGTGATTTATGTGGGGAAAACGCCCGCCGCCTGGGTTGCACTTGCACCCCGGGAGGATCTGCCGCGGTTGGCCCGCAGCCGTATTTTAAAACCGGTGGATGATCAACCGGTGTGGACGGTGAATTGCCTGTTTGTGGATAAAAAGTTCCGTCGTCGCGGACTCACAAATTACGCCATTGAAGCCGCGGTGGAATTTATCCATTCCCGGGGTGGCAAAATTGTGGAGGCTTATCCCAAGGATCCGCAGGGAAAAGTTCAGGTAGCGGCTTTTATCTGGAACGGCATTGCATCAACATTTGAAAAAGCCGGATTTACCGAAGTGGTTCGGCGTTCCGAAACGCGCCCCATTATGCGGCGCTACCTAACATAATTTTCTTTCTCCAATAGACTCGAAAATTGATGAGGAATTTCGGTGGTTTGGTTTTCTAACTCAAATCACTCACACGCTTTTGGCGACGGATAAAGTACTGGAAGAAAACCGAGCCGGGGTACATGCGTTGCGTCACCTGCTTCAGTGCAGATTTATCTCGCAAATTCTTCATGGCCATGTGTTTCCGGATCAGGGTGTGGGGATGAAAAATAATCCACAACGCGGCGTGGATAATCGCCACCATTCGTTTCCAATCCCGAATCAGGGCACTAAAGGCAAACGCCACGCCCTCCAGTGTGACCCTCAGGGGGAAAATCAACGCCAAATACCGCCAGGGATAATTTTTGATGAGCATGATGAGATTGTTGCGATGATTCAGATACTTCTTCTTGTACCGGTCCGGCGGCAGCGTCCAGCCGGAATGATGCCAGACAACCGCCCGGGGTGCATTTTTCACCACCCAGCCTGCATTCTGCATTCGCCAACACAGGTCAATCTCTTCCATGTGAGCGAAAAAATCTTCGTCAAAGCCCCCCACCTGCTCCACTACCTCCCGACGGAGTAAGAAAGCCGTGCCGCTGGCCCAAAAAATTTCCCGAATCTCATCGTATTGCCCCTTGTCCTTTTCCAGCATGGAGAAAATCCGGCCTAACGCAAATGGATAGCCAATAAAATCCAGCAGTCCCCCGGCACCACCAGAGTAGTCGAAATGATCCGGTTGCTGAGCCGAAAGAAGTTTGGGCTGTACTGCTCCGATCTCCGGCGCTGATTCCATTACATCCACCAATTCACCAATCCACCCCGGTTGGTGGGTGGTATCATTATTGAGGATGAGAAAGTATGTCCCCTTTGCATGGCGCATGCCATCATTACAGCCACCGGCGAATCCACGATTCACGGTATTGCGGACCAAGTGCACCGTGGGAAATTTTTCCGCCACAAAATCAGGACTTCCGTCCAATGACCCGTTGTCCACAACGATGATTTCCAAGGCAGGATAGGGATCCTGTAATAACGAATTGAGACAAGCATCCAGAATGTCAATGCCGTTAAAATGGGGAACAATGACCGAAACCAACGGGGCAATGTTACTTCCAGAACTCTGTGATTTTAGCTGATTCATCGATTCAGAATAAAATAGGGCCGCTGATTGGAGCGGCCCGCTATTTTTTTTGTACTTTTCGTTACCGAATGAATGTAGTCATCCTGATCTGTCTGCGTTACCTGAGCGTATCCATTTGCATTCGCACCAACTGTCGTTTCAATTGCTGCGTCTCCTGAGCGTTGGGCGCTAATTGTCCCAGGCTGTTCACCCACCGTTCGGCGTTTGCTAAATCACCCTTTTTTAGATAGACCCGGGCTAACTCGTAACTCACATACGGATTTTGCTGATTGTTTTCCGTCAGCGGTAGAAGGATTGAAATGGCGCGATCCGTATCATCGAAAATGTCATTCCAATACCCGGCTACTCGCGCCACGGCAACAATGTCATTCCGACCACGGCCATGCTTGAAGAAATTCTCCAGATAATCCCGGGCGGCCGCTGAATCACCATACTGGGCATACAATTGGGCGATCTGCAGGTACAATTCAGCATAGGTGTTGGGAATGACCTCATCGGGAAGATTCTCGTCCATGAACTGAAGAATTTCCAGCGCTTTTTCCCGGTCGCCCTGCTGTTGGCCATAGTAGTAAACCATTTGGAGGAAGCCACTGCGGTAATTCTGCAACAGGCGGCGCACATTGTCGGGGAAATTCACCGAGGGATCATCCAAATTCGTGTAACGGTACTTATTGATCATGTTGTCATACAACACATCGGCATTAATGGCATCCCCAACTTTGTAGGGTAAGACCTTGAACACCTGACCGTCCATGCGCAGATATTCATCCAGCCCCAGTTTATTACTGGGGGCGATAGTGACGGCAAAATAGACCGGTTTCTGCCAACGATTGGCCTGGAGAATTTCCAGGATCATCAAATCCTGTACCTTCAGACCACCACTCAGTTTGCCTGTATTGGGATTCTGCCGACGCGCGATAGTGGGTTTCAGGTTAAACCGGATTCCCAGCTCACGATCCGCCGGTAACATCTGCATCTGGTCGAAAGGTTGTTCCGGATCAGGTCCGGGGATGTAATATTCCCGCTCTTCCCAGGGCACCATGCCGATATTGCGAATCACATCATCCGATAACCGGATTTTAACTTTTGGCTCCTGGGTTTTTAACTGCATGATGTACCAGGGCGTATTGAGTAAGCTCAAATTCACCACCCGCACATCCTTGCGAATGCCTTCCACCTCCTGCAAATACCAAAGAGGAAATGTGTCGTTATCGCCATTGGTGAACAGAATGCCATTGGGCTCACAGGAATTGAGCAGGTTGTAGGAATACTCCCAGGCTACATAATTTCCGCTACGGTCGTGCTCGTTATAATTAGCCACCAGCATATTAACCGGCACGGCCAGAATTAAAACAGCCGTGGCAACAGCCATCCAGGG
>JAIPJQ010000067.1 GCA_021734065.1 Fidelibacterota bacterium
TACTCCCGCGAATCAGGGTTCTCACTGCCCTGGCGGGTCAATAGACTCCACGAGGTTGCGACGGTGTATCGGCAGCAGGCGAACTTACGACTTCACACCGGTATTCTGGTAGCCAATCCCGTTCCGAAGAAACATGAAATTCCAGCCGAAGAATTAAACCCTATAATTGATCAGGCATTGACCGAATGCGACACCCAAGGGATTCGTGGCAAGGATGTAACGCCCTATCTGCTGGCTAAAATTGTGGAACTCACCGGTGGTCGCAGCCTGAAAACCAATGTCCAACTGGCATTGAACAACATCCGCCTGGGTGCCCGCATCGCCAACGAAATCAGTTCATTCTAATTCTAATCCGATTCGAATCCATGCCACCCGCTTATTCACCCGACCATTAACTTATCTCTGGCCAGTTCATGCCTCGGACAGATAACAGAACACAGGTGCGGCCAGTCTAACCGCTACATTTTCCAAGCCTCAAGAATTCATCTAAAGAAATTCGTGGAAGATTATTCCACCGGCGGTAAATAGGGCAAAAGGTCCACCACCCGGTCCACAACGACGGTGGGTTGCACATCCGAGTGATCGTTGAATTGAGGGGAATTACCGCCAGACTGCACCAACGCTGTGGGAATGTGATTATGAAAACCCATGGAAATGTCTGTGGAGAGTCGGTCCCCCACCACCGCAAAGTCCTGAATCCTCAACTTCATCCGCGTGGTAATGCCGTGGAGCATTTCCCGGTAGGGTTTGCCAATGTATTTGGGATGGACGCCCGTGGCGGCTGTGAAGGCGGCGGCCAGAGCGCCTGCATCCGGCATGGATTCACCGTTGGTGACGGGGCAATTCAAATCGGGATGGGTGGCGATAAAGGGGACGCCCCGGCGCAACCAATAACAGCCGTGGTGGAATTTTACATAATTGAATGTGGTATCAAAACCCAGCACCACGAAGTCGGGACTCTCATCATCCATCACATATCCGGCCGCCCGGAATTGGGACTCCAGCGCCGGCGTACCAATAAGATATATGTTGGCATTGGGCTTCAACCGGTCCAGATATTCAATGGTGGCTTCCGTGGAGGTGTACACCATCTCATCCGTGACACTTAGTCCCATACGATTGAGTTTGCGGGCATAATCCTGCGCTGTCTTGGAGGAATTGTTGGATACAAAAATGTAGCGCAGGTTGCGTTTCGTCAGCCCATCCAGAAAATTCGGTGTGTATTCAAACAGCTTATCACCCAGATACAGGGTTCCGTCCAGGTCCAAGATGAGCGCTTTGACCCGGGCGAATGCCTTTTTAATTGCCGCTTCTCGTTTTGCTGTCTGAGTCTTTTCCTGTTCCATCATGCGTTCACAGTTTGTTTCCGTACAAGATTACCCGTTAAATGATGGTTTTCCACCCATTTTTCATACGCGCGCTTTTGGTGCGCCTGCTCTTCCGGGTTCCATTCCAGCAAAGGTGCTGCCAAAGTAATTACCTCATCCAGGCAATCCAGCCCCAGACCGGCATGAGTCCCCAAACTGGTGCGGCGTAACATGATATCCGCCAGAGTGCGCGCTCCTTCATTCTGGACGGCATAAATGACCTGCGCTGCGATGTCCGGGTAGTTGGGATGAATCTGCCGGGCCAGAGCGGCGTGGTTTTCGGTCAATGCCGTGACACTGCCCGCGCGACTACCATAAAAATAGACCAGGTGTTGAGCGACATCCAGCGGCAGACCATAGCGATTCGCCAAAACCCGTGAATTTTGTTCAAAATAAACCGGCCAGTTACCGATCCCTTCCGCGCCCAAAAGTGGTTTTTCCTTCGTGGGCGAACGGCGCAGCGTCTGGCCCAGCCGGCGTTGGATCACATCCACCGTTTCTTCCGCCAGATTCCGGTAGGTGGTTAATTTCCCGCCAATAATGGAGAGCATATTACTCTTCCCACCCTCGCGGGTATGCTCAAAAATGATATGACGACGGGTCACCTGGCTGGCTTTTTTGGCCTCCGGTTCATAAGGGAGCGGACGGACACCGCTGTAGGTGTAAAGAATGTTTTTACGGCTGAACTGGTGCACCGGAAAGAAGAAGTTCAACTCCTTCAACAGGTACTCGATTTCCTCGTCATTGATGGCAATGTCGTTCAAATCACCATCAAAGAAAATATCGGTGGTTCCCACCAGATAATAATCGCGCCAGGGAATCAGGAAAAAGGGTCGTCCGTCAGAGCGGGCTTCCATGTAAAATGCGTCCCGGGGACCGCCGGGAAAGCGTTGAATCACCAGGTGGCTGCCTTTGGTCACGCCCATCTTCCGGTCCAGCTTTTTATCTACATCATGCAGGACATCATCCACCCAGGGACCCGCTGCATTCACCAGATACCGACCGGAAACCTCCCGGGTTTGCCCTGTGATGGTATCCGTTGTTTCAATGGTCACACCCTCGGCTGAAATGTCTGTCAATCCTGTTAATTCCGTATGGGTCAGCATGGTGGCGCCATGGGCTTTGGCGGTGAGGGCCAGCTCCAGACACAAACGCTCGGGCCAGGGAACCTGACAATCATGGTAGGTGGCCATTCCCCGCAAATCATCAGGCCGCAGATAGGGATTTTCCCGTAGAATGGTCTTGCTACGATAATTCATGGCATGATTGGGCAGGGATTTATCATAGGAGAGCAGGTCGTAGAGGATCATGCCGGCTTTGATGAGCAGCGGCCCTCGCGTGCTGTGGTCATACAGCGGCAGGCGGAAGGTCATGGGATGGACCAGATGGGGGGCATTATGCAGTAAGCGTTCCCGCTCCCGCAACGATTCCCGCACCAGACTGAATTCATAATATTCCAGGTATCGCAAACCGCCATGGATCAGGCGTGTGTTCCAGGTGGAGGTGGCATGTCCAATATCCACTTTTTCCACCAGCAGCGTAGAAAGCCCCCGCAGGGCTGCTTCCAGAGCGATTCCGGCTCCATTGATGCCGCCGCCCACTACAATCAGATCGAATAAATTATCGGACTTCATCTGAGGCTAAATGTAACCTGAGAGGCTGAAAGTTAAACAGGGATTCCGGTTGATTGATAGGTTAACTGCGTTTAAGGGTGAAGCCGGATAATACATATCCAAATCGCAGTGAAACCCAGGGGGCTGGCAAATCTTCGGCATTCTTATCCACCAAAATCATATGGTATGCATCTCCAGCACCCGTGGCATAAAATCTTCCGTGACCGGGATTGTCCGTCAGACGGACCGCAAAAGAGAATTGAAAGTTACCGGACAAAAAATCCATCCCGGTATAAAAATTCACTGGAAAAATAATTTTCTGTCCCCAGACACCCAATTCGTGGAATTCATGGCTGGTAGGGATTGCTACAGATTCTACGCGTGATTGCCAAAATCTATGGGCAAAAAGATTCAAGGCGATTGCCCGCCCTGCTTTGGGTCCGGTTTCCGGTTGGCGGGTGGTAATTCTGATTCCCAGGTCGGCTTTAATCAAGCCACTGGGCTGTAACTCAGAATCGGAATCATAACGCATAAACCCAATCTTGGTGGCAAGTTGAAAATTACCGCCTATCGTTTTCGTGTATCCCAGATCAGCACCAATGGGAATCGTCAATCCAAAATCAACACGGGAGGGGATTGGTTCTTCGGCAAACGTGAAATTTGTCCCTAATACAAGGATTAGTAACAGTTGAAGCCGGAAACAATAGCGCATGCTCTTTCCCTGGTGTGTTTTTAAAATCAAAAAGTTGTGTGACCCGTGGAAAATTAATCATTTCATCCAAACAGACAAGCATTCTCAATTAGCAGAGTTCTGGTAGAATTCACGGGTTTTGCTTTTAAGGGCGCAAGCAACGAGCGGAACCAGATTAAACCATTGGCCAGGTTCAATCTGACATTAGATTAAGTGTAAAGATGTACATCAAAGGGGACACCGATTCACAATCCACACGGCTGGTACTGTGAATTCCAGAGGGGGTTAAATGGGACAAGGTATAATGAAGTTAAAAAATTTTTCGTTAAGCAGTTTGCTCATCATAGCAGGAGTACTCATGAGCTGTGAATCCACACCAGGGAATAATTATCAGGAGGTCTTCGACGCCGGTGAATTCACCAAAGCCCGGGCGTCCATCACACACATTTTTGCCACCAACCAAACGCTGGATCCACAGGAACGACTGGAGATGGAATTTTTACTGGAGCGAATGAATCGTATTGAAAAGGACTTCACCAAGACGCGTAAAGCGGTGGTGGCTGAGATCAAGGAGACCATACCGGATGTCTCCGATGAGGATATTCGCCGTTGGGAGGAAAGTAAAGCACTGGAATTCCGAATCATTGATGGCGAGAAACGCTATTTCAACCGGGCTGCGCGCAATCTTTTTCGCATTGACCCCACCGCCAAAGCCATTTGGGAGGAAAAACACCCGGAACAGGAAATGACCTCCGGTTCCGGCGCCAAACTGGAACTGGACAAACATTACGCCCAGATTATCCGGGCAGTTGAAACCACCGGACAGCGGTATGTAAAACCAATTCGGATGCGCATTACCCAGAGTATCGATGTGGAACCGGGCGTGGTCCCGGAGGGTGAAATGATTCGCGCCTGGATTCCCTTTCCCCGCTACATCCGTGGTCGTCAGGTGGACATTTCCCTGAAAAAAGCCACTCCCGCCCAGTACATCCTGGCGCCCAGCAAAGAGGCTTTACAGCGCACCATCTATTTCCAGGCGCCGGCATTGAACGACGAACCCACCCACTTTCAGGTGAGCTATGAGTATACCAGCTATGGCATGTATGCTCCCGTGATGGCTGAATCAGTTGAACCGCTCCAGGAATCGGAGAAATTAGCGCCCTATTTGGCGGAAGAGCCGCCTCACATCGTATTCACACCGGAACTGAGGAAATTATCCGAACGGCTTCTGCAGGGTGAACAAAATCCCTATCGCAAAGCCCAGATTTTATTCGAATGGGTGGATAACAATATTCCCTGGGCATCGGCACGGGAGTACTCCACCATTGGTGAAATTTGCACCTACGCCTATGAAAATGGTCACGGGGACTGCGGGATTCAGACGCTGCTGTTCATCACATTGTGCCGCATGAATGGCATTCCCGCCAAATGGCAATCGGGGTGGGAATTTCAGCCACCGGATGACAGTATGCATGACTGGGGCGTGATTTATTTTGAACCCTACGGCTGGGTTCCCATGGATGTGACCTACGGACTCCGGAATGCAAAAGAGCAGGCGCTGCGATGGTTTTACCTCTCCGGGATGGATAGTTATCGCCTGATTTTTAATGACGCCGTCAGTCAGCCATTTTTCCCGGCAAAAATCTTCCCGCGCTCAGAAACCATTGATTCGCAACGCGGTGAGGTGGAATGGCGCGGCGGGAATCTCTATTTTGACCAGTGGGACTGGAATTTGGCGTGGGAGGTTCTGGAGACGAGCTAAGACTTGCCTAATCTAAACGTAAAAATGCCTCGTGTCTTCCTGAGTTTTTCGAAAGACACCCGGGCTTTTCAAATGTAGTGAAATAGAAGCATTGAATTTGACTGTTTGAATCGGTGGAATCAGTCCTGTCACGCTGTGCCTGCTCTGAGTTTGGCGAAGTGATGGATGCAGTGAGATCGAAGCGCAACGTGTCTGGCGTTGGCTAATTGGTCTTCGATCACCCGGCTAAAGCCGGATGCCTCAGACAGACAACTCAGACTGTAAATCAATCAGCGTCACCTTCTCAAAACCGCTTTGGTAAAGATATAATCCGGGATCTCCGCATTAAACGCGATGGAGTTCACAATAAACTCGGTTCCCTCGCCCGTAGAAAGCATATCTTTAAATGTCATCCGTTTTGGATACCAGCGCCCTTCCACTTGGAAAACCTCCTGAACCAGCGCCTCTTTCAATAATTTACCACTGGCAGCGTAACGGGTCTCCTTTAAAGCGATATTCCGTTCTTTGTCAATCCAGGCCCGGCGTGAATGGTAGGTGATTCCCGGAGTCTTGGCGGTAAGTTCCAGAATCCAGCAATCGCGTTCCTCCACCGTCTCACTGCCCACAATTTCCGGTGTATACATTTCCGAGAGCGTCTGGTCCTCCATCATGTCTTCATAGCTCAAATCCGAACCCATGACCGATTGTCGCAACATGTGTCCCGCAATCTGAATGATGCGATCCGTGGCAGGCGAGTAGGTCCAGAGCTGATCTCCTACTTTCAGCATTTTGGTGCCCCGCTCCCGGGCCGGTGCCAGATATTCGGTATAAGATTTTTCGCTGCCCTGGGTCCATGATTTTGACTGGATGGAGCGACTTCCCCGCCGACCATGGATGATCATGGTGGAAACCGTAATTCGATTTTCCGCTACCATGTTTTCATCCAATGCTTGCAATAATTCCATTGCTGTGGGTTGCTGTTGACCATTCAGGAGTGGGGTCCAGTGTAACAACATAAGCAGAATTAAAACGCCACCTGTTCGATTCATCAATGACACACCGGTCATGCTCAGACCTCCAATTCCTTGAATAACGATGCGGTTTGCCGACGATAGATCCCGATTCCGGCAAAAGCGGTTCCGATCAACGTGGCTATTACTCCGGGAATAAAGCCGATATAATAGGTCGTGGCAGACACCTGCGTCCGGATAATATTATCCATCATAATGCTGCTCTCTTTCATCATGCTGCCAATATCAATTCCATTCACCTGAATCCAATAGCCTAGCGCCACACCAATCGCCGTACCGATGATGGAACCCATGATCCCAATCATGACCGATTCAGCCAGCATGGAGCGATAAATGTGTCCCTGCGATTCGCCAATCGCCAGCCGCACACCCATTTCGCCGTACCGCCGTAAGCTGCCCATTAAGCCGGAATTCCACAGAACCAGTGACATGACTACGATGAAAATCGTCACGAGAATTGTGCCCATGGAATTGGAAATATTCAGCATGTAGCGCATACCATTCTGATCTGCCAGGGTCACCATGGTGGGGGAAAACTGGTCTCCGGAATCGGAAAAACGGGCATTGAATTCATCGGCCAATGCCTGGGCTGCTTCGTCACGGTAGTTGTCGCCCGGTAAAAAGCCCACAATTTCACCCGCTGCGTCGCCCATGTCCAGTGCCTGTCGTGCGCCCCGGATATCGGTGATAATGGTTCCCCGGTCCAGCATGTTAATGCCGAAATTCACCGTACCAGCCACCCTGAAATTATAAAATGCCATACTCCCGTTCATGGTGCTGCTGATGATTGTGGCCACCTGGCCCGGCTCCACCTCCAGTTTGCGGGCCAACTCCTCAGCCACTAGAATTTCATCGGGTTTTTCCGGCAGTCTCCCCCGTATGATGGATTCCCTGATTTTCAGCCGCTCTACCTCGCCGGCATCGGGATCCAACAAATCAACAGCCAAGCCCATGGTGGGACCCTGGGAGCGGGTTTCACCATTTTCATCGGGAATATCAATGAGTCCGCCGAAATGTATCCGCGGTGTGAATTGCCAACCCGGATGCACTTCCGCCAGATCATCCAGCAGCGCGTCCACATCAACCAATGCCAGATCGTTGGGCATTTCCTCTACCAGATCCGCATAGGCCCGGGACATGATTTTCACATAGCCAGTCTGGAAATTGGCGGTGGTGGTGAGCATGCCACCCAGGGCACCATGAAACCAGGAATGTCCCAGGGCAGTGGCCATGACGCCGGCTGTCACCGTGAGAATTGGAAACAAGCTGCGGGAACGATCCCGGAGCAGACCTTTCAATAAAAATCGAATCATGTGAGTTTCCCCCGCAGTGCATCTGTGGGTTCGAGTTTTGCGATTCTGCGGGTAGGCAGGTAACTCACAATGGTCACCGTGGCCAGGACCAGCAGCGTTGATCCCAACACCAGAAAGAAGGAGTAACTGGGCACCAGTTTACTGGCAATGGCGAATCCAAAATCATCCACCATCTCCGGCATCTCCCAACCATGGGTGGCGAACCAGACGATGAGCGGTGTACCATACAGCGCTCCCAGCAGAGCCGCTAATACTCCGTACATCCCGCCTTCGATGGTAAACAAACCGATGAGTTGCCGTCGGGTTAACCCCATGGCCATGAGGGTTCCCATTTCCTTTTTCCGGCGCCAGATGGAGAGCACCTGGGTGTCAAAAATGGCCAGTAAAGCCAGAAACAGCAGGAGGAGATACATGATAGACCCACCGACCTGTTTGCTGGTCACCATTTCCCGAAGATCGGCCATCAAAATATCCAGTCCTTTGTAGTCCCATCCCGGAAGGACCGGTGGGTCAGTGAGTCCCTGTCTCAGTGTTAACAGTGTTGCTTCGTTGGGCATTTTCAACATGGATTGCAATCGCTCCAGCGGTACCCAGATCTGTCCCGCGTCCACACTGGAAACAATGGTGGAGAAAACATGGACGATCTGCACATCCTGAGCATCGAAGGTGCCATTGGCGTCCCGCCAGCGAACAGTGAGATAATCTCCCACCGCCAGGCGGTTTGATTTGGCCATGCGCGTTCCGACGATAGCCGGAAGGGCGTGATCAGACTGCAGGAGCTGCTCACTGGGAAATTCCATGATCTCCTGCTCCGGAGGAATGCCTTTTAACAAGGCGGATGAAACCCGTCCCTGGGGATAGATGGTGGCCTGGGTGAATAGGATGGGAATAGCGTCTCCGGCTGCCACGGCACGTTGGGCAGCACCGGATACAGGCTGGTGACTGTCCTCTAACGTAAATGGATCATACGGATCGTAGGCCGGGTGCCAATATTGTCCGCCGGCATATTCAACCTGCATCATGGCATCCTCCGCCTGGTACTGCATGCCTTTGTACAAGCCCTGCATGGCGATAATGGTGACAAAGGAGAGCGACAGAACAATGACATTCAGCCAGGTCCGTAAACCCGCCCCGATCACATTGCGGAAAGCCAGTTTAAAAAGCAGCATGTTAACCCCCTTGCGGTGTCATCACCTCATCGGTGGCGATTTTGCCGTCCAAGAGCGTGATCTTGCGCCGCAGATATTGAATCACCTTTTCGTCATGGGTGGAGAACAGGTAGGTTGTTCCTAATTCCTGATTCAAACGCACCATGGCTTTTAAAATATGGTGAGAATTTTCCGCGTCCAGGTTGGCGGTGGGTTCATCGGCCAATACCAATTCAGGTTTTTTCACCACTGCCCGTGCAATGGCCACCCGCTGGGATTCACCGCCGGACAATTGAGCCGGACGACTTTTGATTTTATCCGTAAGTCCCACCCATTCCAGGGCATCCATGACCATTTTCTTACGCTCATCGGCACTGAGCCCCAGCAGCAGGAGCGGGAATTCCACATTTTCGTATACCGTATAAACCGGCAAAAGATTGTAGGTCTGAAAAATGAATCCCAGGTGATGATTGCGCAGAGAGGCGGCGGCCTTGTGGGAAAGTTTTTCAATGAAATTGCCCAGCACCCGCGCAGAGCCCTCCGTGGGTGAATCCAACGAGCCGATAATGTTCAACAATGTGGTTTTCCCCGAACCACTGGGTCCCACAATTCCGGTGAATTCGCCCTTTTCAACCGTGAGGTCAATCTCCTCCAATGCTGTAAAAAAAGTGGTGCCCATGGGATAGCGCTTCACCACGTTGTTCAATTCAATCAGCGGTTGGGTGGTTGTGTTCATCTGTTGCTCCTGCCCTGCCATCCGCGGTCAGCGGGTGGGTCGTGTTTACAGATTTTCAGAAAATATCGCATGCTTAACATTTTTCTCATCAGATGGTGTACATCAGAGTCACCTGGAGGCTTTTTTGTCCGATAAACGCAATCGGTGTCATGGCTACTCCGGTGAGTTTTTTATCAATATATCCAGCCAGAATCTGCCAGCTCAACCGGTCGTACTGACGCTGCCAACCGGTGTAATAGGCGGAAAAATGGAGGGTATTGTTGTAGAGTGCGAGGATAAAAACCTGATCCATGAGTCCCAGCGGATAGTTAACCTGGGTTACCATAGTCTGGACAGACTCGTTCAGGTTCGGGCTTTGCAGATATTGATACTCTGCAACAGCATACAGTCCATTGCCGATTCCAAATGTATAGTCACTGCCCAGCGTGATCAGATTCATCCAATCAATGCCTTGAGACGCCGGCTCCACGATCCGTACCGCTTCAAACCAGATCCCCACACCCACATCCCACTGACCATCCAGACCTATGCGCCATTCCGGCTCATCACTACCCTCCAGAACTTTTTCATGAATGGTGACCGCCAGATTCCCTGACCCTTGTGGAATTTGAAAACGCCCACCCTGCTGGAAGGTACGCTTTTCAGCCGGGTAGAGATCGATGCCCATGACCAGATCTCTCGGATTGAAAATCGTCCAGAGCCATAGATTCTTGTTATCCAGCCAGTAGTACCGACCGGTGAGCGCCCAGACGCCCTGTGTCAGGGATAGCGGATCCAGGGGATCGCGGGCATCAAACCAGCGTAACGAACGCAGGATCCGCCCCGGACCAAAATTCAATTCCTGTTTCCCAAGACGAATTTCCAACTGACTGGTTGACCAGCGCAACCAGGATCTGTAGAGCAGTTCATCCAAGGGTGATTGGATACTCTGGGTGCCGGTTTTAAGGTTAAAGTACAGGTCAGCCGCCACATCCACGTCCAGCAGCCCGTTGCCAAATTGCCCGGCCTGACCAAAATATTCCGGTAAAAATCGCACCACGATGTTTGGAGAATCGGGGCCGTCATCCACCCGGGTGTCCTGACTGAATTTAATGGAAAAATCACCAGCCATGGTCACCCGCCCCAGCAGGAGCAGCATCACCAACCATGCAACGCGTGTGATTTTCGCGTGAGACATTTTTACCGTGGACCTCCAGGGGGCAGTAGTCCGTAAAACCAAAAATTGATCAGCTCCCGAATCAAATCCAGTTTCGAGGGTAAAATTTTCTGCAAGCGCGGATCCTGGATCAGATCCTGCACATGGTCCATCATGAACTGGAGAAAGTCCGGATTCATATCAGTGCGGAGTTCGCCATCTTTCTGGGCTTGTCGAAAAAAGTCCATGGTCATACTCTGGGCAGCAATGGCTTTTTCCCAAAAATGGTGCATTAGATCCGGGTCAGCATGGATTAGCTCTTCCAGGAAGTCCTCGCTGTACTTGGCACTCTCTTCCATCTTCACCTGGATAATTAAGCGCAGTTTTTCTTCAAAAGAAATATCCATGCCGATAATTTCATTGAACCTGGCAATACCATATTCCACCATATCGTCCAGTATTCGCCATACGATCGCCTGCTTATTGGGATAATACTTGTAGAAGGTCACCTTGCTCACACTGGCTTTGCGACATATTTCTTCCACGGTTACCCGTCGCACACCATGGCGACTCACAAGCTCCCGGGCGGTCTCCAGCAATTGGTCATGTTTGGACCGGGGCTGCTTGTTTTTACGGGAAGGGAGGATTGATTCCATAGCGCTTTAGTTTACGATATTGGTTTTATTGTTCCATATTCGTTCAGATTGTAAAGCAGTCGTTTGATTAATGCAAGAAAATTCGCATGCTTCTGCCACATTTTTTTTGACCCGGCCCCTCCGGTTTATTCCTTGATAACACTCCGGGTATTGGCGTATTCTTTGCCCGGCATACTCTGGTTGAAACGAACGGATGGAGTTGATGTATGACAGGTAGCTGGTTGGGGGTGGACCTGGGTGGAACCAATCTGCGGGTTGGCCTGGTCCATAAAAACACATTAAAAGCAGTAAAAACCCGTACCGTACCCAAAACCAATGAGAGCCGTCAGGTTTATCAAACGCTGGTTGAGCTAATCCGGGATGTTATTACCGAGGAAGTGCAGGGGATCGGTGTAGCGGTACCCGGCGCGGTGGACCATGAGCGGGGCATTGTTTACAATCTGCAAAACATCCCCAGTTGGCACGAAGTACC
>JAIPJQ010000068.1 GCA_021734065.1 Fidelibacterota bacterium
ATCCATGATATAGCTGCCGGGATAAATGGTGTCGATTTGAAAGAAACCGGCGGAATCAGTGTGGAGGGTAAGTGTTTGCCATTCAACATTATAAAGGGAATACCCCATTTTTACTATCACCTGAATATCGGGAAGCGGGAGTTGGGTGACTTCATCCACCACGGTACCAGTGAGTTGGTAATGGGGTGTTTCAGGCAACAACAGATCGTGATCCTGTTTTTCCCAGCAACCGGTGAAAATTCCTGGAATTGCCAACGCAAAAAGAAAGATGGATAGACGGTACAGGGATATTTTTGAGACCATGGTATTAATGAATATTTCCTTTGCCTGCATTTTAAGGGGCACAGGGAGGAAATGCAACGACTTGGCCGGGTGAATTGAAGCTTTAGCAGCGGTGATAGCGGGAATGTTTTACAGGGCTGAATTGCCTCATTAACCAAGAAATTCACTTACACAACCGTGCTTAACCTTTTATACTACACGCCGAAAATGATAGCACGTGAAAACCAATTGTGAGATATGAAATCAGCAGAGCAGATACGGAACGATTTTTTCGAGTTTTTCAAAAACCGCGACCATAAATTCATTCGCAGCGCCCCCGTCGTGCCCTACGATGATGTCACGCTTTTATTTACCAATGCGGGCATGAATCAGTTCAAAAACATTTTTTTAAATTTGGAGCAACCCACCGTTCCCAGAGCCTACAACTCCCAGAAGGTCATCCGCGTCAGCGGAAAGCATAATGATCTGGAGGAGGTGGGCAAAGATACCTACCATCACACCTTTTTTGAGATGTTGGGGAGCTGGAGTTTTGGGGACTATTACAAGAAAGAAGCGATCCGCTGGGCGTGGGAATTATTCACGGATGTATGGGGCATTCCCAAAGACAAACTCTACGCCACTGTTTATAAAAGTGATGATGAAGCTTTCGAGCTCTGGCAGAGTGAAACCGACATTCCCCGTGATCACGTGCTGCGATTCGGGAAAAAAGATAATTTCTGGGAAATGGGGGAGACTGGCCCTTGCGGACCCTGTTCCGAGCTGCATATTGATGTAGGCGGACTCGGGGAAATACATGGGAGTGATCCGGACCGGGGTGTGAATACAGACAATCCTCGTTTCATGGAATTATGGAACCTGGTATTCATTCAGAATAACCGTGATGTTGATGGGAAACTCACAGAATTACCGGCCAAACATGTGGATACCGGTGCGGGATTTGAACGAATTGTAGCCTATTTGCAGGGGAAGAGCTCCAATTACGAAACTGATTTATTTGTACCAATTATTGAGCATATTGCCAAACTTTCCGGCGTTCCCTATCAACCTGACAATGGTGCCGCGCACCGTGTGATCGCGGATCACATTCGCATGCTGACGTTTTCTATTACCGATGGCGCACTACCTGCCAATGATGGGCGAGGCTATGTATTGCGGCGAATATTGCGTCGGGCGGCGCGTTTCGGACGTACGCTGGGAGTTAATGAGGCATTCATGCACAAGCTGGTCCCCACGGTCGTGGATATCATGGGCGACACATTCCCCGAACTCAAAGAACGCACCGATTATGTTGCCCGCGTCATTCAATCAGAGGAGGAATCCTTCTCCAAGACACTGGACCGGGGAATTGAGATCTTTCAGAACCTTGTGGACGAAACCCGCACCAAAAAAAGCGATTCTCTACCGGGTGAAGCAGTCTTCAAACTTTACGATACCTATGGATTCCCCGCAGACCTGACGCGGCTGATGGCTGAGGAAGAGGGTCTGACGGTGGATATGAATGATTTCGAAAAACGCATGGACCAACAGCGCACCAAAGCCCGTTCCGCGCACCAATTCAAACACCAGCAAACCACATCTGGTGATTGGACGGACGTGACGATCGGTGAACATTCCCGGTTCATCGGATATGAGAAAACCGAGTCCATGGTTCATATACGGCATTACCAGATGCACAATGACAAAATGGTGGTGGTGCTGGATGAAACGCCCTTCTATGCCGAAAGCGGTGGCCAAATTGGTGATACGGGAGTCATCCGGAATGATGCGCTGGAGCTGAAGGTCACGGACACCCAAAAAGACGGCGATCGGATTCTGCATTACGTGGAAATTTCACGGGGTGATATTGAACAAATCAATGACGAACCCCTGCTGGCTCAGGTGGATGCGGAACGGCGCCAGGCTATTAAGCGGAACCATTCGGCTACCCATTTACTCCATGCGGCATTGCGAAAAACTTTGGGCGACCATGTGAAACAGGCCGGCTCGCTGGTGGCAGATACGCACCTGAGGTTTGATTTTAACCATTACGAAAAAGTCAGCGACAAAGAATTACGACAGATCGAAGCATTGGTGAATGAAGAGATCCGGCGCAATGCCAGGACAAGCGTGGCACTTAAGTCGTTTGACGAAGCACAGCAGGCAGGCGCTCTGGCATTCTTCGGTGAGAAGTATGGGGATGAAGTCCGTACCATCAAGTTCGGTGATTTTAGTTTCGAATTGTGTGGCGGAACCCATGTGGATGCTACCGGTGATATTGGATCGTTCCGTATTACCTCCGAATCCGCCATTGCGGCAGGGGTGCGCCGCATTGAAGCGGTAACCGGCGCCGGAGCGGAAGCGTTAAACCGGCGGGATCGTGATGTAGTACAGGAATTGCGGCAACTATTGAATTGCGAGGTGACGGAACTGCCACAACGGGTAGCTCTCTTGGCCAATGAAAAACACGAACTTGAAAAGCAGGTAAAGGTGCTGCAGTTTCACCAGACGGCAGCGAGTCTGGATGATCTGATTACCAGTGCTGAAACGGTAGCTGATTTTAAGGTGGTTGCGGCTGTAATTCAGGTGTCCGGTATGGATGAACTGAAGGATGCGGGAAGCGCGCTCGTGGAAAGGTTGGGATCAGGTGTCGGGGTCCTTGGAGCTGTAATGGATGGTGCACCCTATGTTGTCTGCGTTGTCTCTCAGGATTTGACGGCGAAGTACAAACTGAAAGCCGGTGACATTGTTCGCAAATTAGGTCAGCAACTGGGTGGTGGTGGCGGAGGTAAGCCAAATCTGGCCACAGCCGGAGGGAAAAAGCCTGAAAAACTGGAAACGGTAATCGCCGGAGTAAAATCTCTGGTGGAACAGGAAGTCCAATGACAAAATTAATCATCGAGCGTGGTTCCAGGGGGCAAATGGCCACATCGCTGCCCAAATGTGATGTTCCGGAGAAATCACTGGATGAATTGATTCCGGGGCAATATCAACGTGCCTGGGACGCTATTCGTCTGCCGGAAGTTTCTGAGCCGGAATTGGTGCGACATTACACCAATTTATCTGTGAAAAATCATCATGTGGACAAGGATCTGTACCCATTGGGATCCTGCACCATGAAGTACAATCCCAAAATTAATGACTGGACCGCCGGCCAACCGATTACCGCCGAAGCTCACCCGCTCCAAACTCAGGAAATGTCCCAGGCACAATTACAGATTCATTTTGAGCTGGAGCAATTTCTGTGCGGAATTACGGGTATGCAGCGGTTTACCCTGCAGCCGGCAGCAGGTTCTCAGGGGGAACTCACCGGCGTACTCATCATGCGTAAATACCATGCGCAGAAGGGAAACCGCAAAACAAAGATTCTCATTCCGGATGCCGCACACGGTACCAATCCGGCGTCGGTAGCCATGGCGGGATATGCTGCAGTTGAAATTAAGAGCAACTCACGTGGGTTGGTGGATATTGATGACCTGAAATCCAAGCTGGATGATGAGGTGGCCGGACTCATGCTCACCAATCCCAATACGTTGGGGCTATTTGAGGAGCGGATTCAGGAAATTGTTGAACTGATCCATGGTGTGGATGGCCTCATGTATATGGATGGCGCTAATATGAATGCGCTGATAGGGATTGTCCGTCCGGCCGACATGGGATTCGACATTACCCACATTAATCTGCACAAAACATTTTCCACACCTCATGGCGGTGGCGGTCCGGGAGCGGGTCCCATCGGAGTGGTGGAGCGATTGGTGCCATTTCTACCCACACCTACCATTGATAAAATGGACGATAAATATGTTATCAACCACGATCATCCGGATAGCATTGGCCGGCTACACGCATTTTATGGGAATTACGGTGTCCTGGTACGTGCCTGGACCTACATCCGGATGTTGGGGGGCAACAACTTACCAGATATCTCCAAAGCAGCAGTCATTAATGCCAATTACCTCATGTATCGCTTGAAACAATATTACCACCTTCCATACGATTTGCCTTGTATGCACGAGTTCGTTCTATCAGCCATTCAACAAAAATCTGCTGGCGTGAAGGCGCTGGATATTGCCAAGCGTTTGTTGGATTACGGATTCCACGCCCCCACCATGTATTTTCCGCTTATTGTGAAAGAAGCGCTCATGATTGAGCCAACGGAGAGCGAAACCCGGGAGACGCTGGATCGCTTTGTAGAGGTGATGGCAAAAATTGATGAGGAGATCCGCACCAATCCGGACATCCTGCATCAAGCGCCACAAACAACGCCGGTGGGACGAGTTGACGAGACCCTGGCAAATCGTCAACTGACCGTTCGCTGGTAACAAACCAAATAAATAATCCCCATGACAAGTTTTACCTTTCAAGCGAACACTCTCACTTGTTCCGGTATTCCGCTGGACGACATTGGGCGTCAATGCGGCACGCCTGCTTTCATCTACTCTGAAGAATCGCTGCAACGCAATATTTCTGTTCTGAAGTCTGCTTTCGGTGAACGGGGAATCCATGTGAGCTATGCGATGAAGGCTAACAGCAATCTCGCCATTTTAGGGATGATGCGGGCGGCAGGATTCGGCGTGGATATTGTTTCTGGCGGGGAATTGTATCTGGTAGATGCCGCAGGGTTTACAGGCAAAGATATTTCTTTCGCCGGTATGGGCAAAACCCGTGAAGAGATGGTCGCTGCGCTGAAGGCGGAGGTGGCTCAGTTCAATGTGGAAAGTGCTTTTGAGCTGGAAATGTTGAACCAGGCGGCCGAGAAACTGGGGAAGAAGCCTGATGTTTTATTGCGACTTAATCCCGACATCGATGCCCAGACCCATCCTAAGATCACCACAGGTTTACGCGAGAATAAATTCGGGATGCCAGCGGAAGAGGTTTTCAAGCATTTTCTGAGCCGTGAGAAATATCCCCACCTGAATTTTGTAGGGATTCACTGCCACATCGGATCGCAAATTCTTAAACCTCTGCCATTTATTGATTTGGTGGATTATTTGGTAAAGTACACCGCCAGGCTGGAAGCGGCGGGCGCCAGAATAACGAAAGTTGATCTGGGTGGCGGATTCGGCGTTGATTATGAAACCCCTTTTCGGGACATATTGGAGACGACACCTTTTTTAGGCGAAATCGCTGATTATGCTGCCGAAAAGCTGGGACATTACCAGCTATACATACAGCCTGGTAGGGTTCTGGTAGCCAATACAGCGGTTTTACTCACACGAGTTATAGGATTGAAACACAACGACTTAAAGACATTTGTCGTAGTAGACGGTGCCATGACGGATATGTTGCGTCCGAGCTTGTACGGCGCCTACCATGCGTTAATTCCAACAACGAGGGATTCGGGAAAAATGACCGTTGATGTGGTGGGACCGGTGTGTGAAACGGGGGATTATTTTGCCCACAACCGGGAAATCTCAACGGTGGAGCAAAATGATTTTATTGCATTGGGTTCCGCTGGTGCGTACGGGTATGTCATGGCTTCCACCTACAACGCCCGGCCCCTTGCGCCTGAAATTCTAATCCAAAGCGAAGGTTCGATTAAAATCATTCGGCAACGCCAGACTTATGCTGATTTTCTGGCCTTGAATTCTTAGATTCAATTGATCAATAACCGATTGGGAGTATTGTGAATCCGACAATCTGCCCACTGAATATCCCGACAGAAATCTCAGAAACAGACACCATAAAAATGCTGGATTTGGAATGCTTATAATTCATTTCCATTCCATCTAAGGAGAGGAAAAATTGAAAACCACGATTCAGACAGATTCGGCTCCACAAGCGCTTGGTCCGTACAGCCAGGCTGTGGAGTACAAGGGTATGGTTTACACTTCCGGTCAGATCGCTATGGATGCCGAGACGGGCAGAATGATTGAGGGGGAATTTAGTACTCGGGTGCATCAGGTGATGCATAACCTGTACGAGGTGTTAAAAGCTGCGGGTACTGACTTTACAAAGGTTGTGAAAACCACAATTTATGTGACGGATTTAGGGAAATTTGGTGAATTGAACACCATTTATGGTGAATACATGGGTGAATCCAGACCAGCCCGGGCTACGGTTCAGGTGGCTGCTTTGCCGCTGGGTACCGATGTGGAAATCGAAATGGTAGCCTATAAGTAACTTTCGCATGCAATACCAAGTCGTTTATAATCCCAATGCGGGCCGGGGAAAAGCCAGAGCGGCTCTACCGCTGCTGGAGTATCAATTAAGAAAAGCTGGTCAGAGTTATGTGATCCATGAATCGGTGAAAGCCGATTCAATTTCAGAGCGATTAGCCGGCATTGCGGAAGAGGATGTCATCGTGGCCCTGGGGGGGGATGGCACCATTAATATGCTGATCCCTTTTCTGCTCCGGCACGCCAATCCATTGGGCATTATGCCAGCAGGAATGATCAATAATCTGGCGCGGGCGGCCGGAATTGCCCGTAAAGTACCGGAAGCCGTCAGGACGCTGCTGGCCGGTCGCTCAAAGTGCGTAGATGTGGGCTGTATTAATGACAAAGTCTATTTTATCAATGGTATGGGCGTGGGATTTGATGGTCAGGTGAACCTGGAAGGAAATGAAATTCAGAGCATGACCGGGCAGAAGGTTCATATTGTGGCCATTGCCCGGGCTTTGCGGAATTATCAGCCGACCCAAGTACAGATTGAAATGAATGACCACGTTTTCGATGCATCCATCTTTCAGTTAGCCATTGGGAATTCGCCCTATATGGGAGGTGGTTTCAAGCTCACTCCGGAAGCGCTTATGGATGACGGTGTATTGGATGTTGCCATGGTAGAGCCCCTGCGGAAGGGACGAATTGTTCGCAATATTCGCAAATTGCGGAATGGTAAGGTTGGTGTGCTCAACGAAATTCACCTGGACCGGACCAAGCAGCTCACATTCACCAGCGTAGCTTCCATGCCGGTCCACTATGATGGTGAAGTCTACCAGCCCCTGGATCGTCAGATTCGGGTGGAAGTAATTCCGGCGGCTGTAAAACTGATAGGGGATTGGCAGTATTAAAGGCTTACTTTTGTTTTTTCTGTTGACCGTGAGTCTTGCCAGCGCCCAGACGGCGGATACCACTGCAACCGATACGATCCCAACCCGAAATCCCAAAACTGCGCTTTACCTTTCACTCATCCCGGGTGGCGGACAGCTCTACAATCACCAATACTTAAAAGCCCTTATTTTTTCGGGCGCCTTCGTTTATTATAGCCAACGCTATCAAAAAGCAGCTAAAGCGTATGATGAATCAGGTCTGGCTTCTGACCACAGAACACGGAATGACCAAGCCTGGATGATGGGGCTCACCTGGGCTCTGGGTCTCATCGATGCCTATGTGGATGCCCAACTTTACAACTTTGATCGCTATACTGTTGAGGGAGCGACAGCCGTTGACTCATTAGAGATAGGAAAGGACAGGAACAGTGGCCGTTAATCAAACACGCGAGCAATGGGGGTCCAAATTAGGGTTTATTCTGGCAGCTACAGGGTCTGCTGTCGGTTTGGGAAATTTATGGAAATTCCCATACATCACGGGTGAAAATGGCGGGGGTATTTTTGTTCTCATATACCTGGTCTGTATTGCTGTGGTAGGGATTCCCGTCTTCCTGGCTGAAGTGATGATTGGCCGTGCCACCCAGAGCAGTCCCGTGGTGGCATTTGACAAGCTCAGCAACGCCAGCAAAACCAATTGGAATTTTGTGGGTTGGATTGGTGTATTTTCCGGATTTATCATCCTTTCATATTACAGCGTGGTGGCAGGTTGGGCTCTGAATTATACCCTCATGTCCATCAGCCACTTTTTTGATACGCTTTCACCTGATAAGATCAGCCAAACCTTTGATGTCCTCTACGCCTCGGGTGATATCAATGTCTTTTGGCATGCCGTCTTTATGCTGCTCACGGTTGGCGTGGTTTATGGCGGTATCAAAGGCGGGATTGAAAAGTGGAGCAGGATTCTCATGCCGTTGTTGTTGGGAATCCTGGTGGTCCTATTCTTCTACGCGATGACGCTCGACGGCTTTGGTCGCAGCTTCAAGTTCCTGTTTTATCCGGATGTCTCCAAACTCAAACCCTCCGGTGTTCTGGAAGCCCTGGGGCATGCATTTTTCACTCTGAGCCTGGGGATGGGCGCAATAATTACCTACGGATCCTACCTGAGCAAGAAGGAAGACCTGGTCAAAACATCTGTCATCATCGCTGTGCTGGATACGGCTGTTGCTATCATTGCAACGCTGGTGTTATTTCCAATCATCTTCACGTTTGGTTACGAGCCGCAAGCCGGTCCGGGATTGTTATTTAAAACATTGCCCATCATTTTCTCACAGATTCCCGGTGGTATGATTCTTTCGATAATCTTTTTCCTTCTGGTGGTTTTTGCAGCCCTCACATCAGGTATGTCTCTGCTGGAGGTGGTCTCTGCCAATTTTATTGATTTACTGGGGTGGGGCCGGAAAAAGGCTGTACTCATCATGGGCAGTATCATCTTTATTATCGGCATTCCCAGTGCCCTCTCTGGTTCAGGAGCCATATTCAAGAACTGGGAAGTGATATATGGGATCAATTTCTTTGATACGGTGGATTATCTGGCCTCCAACTGGCTTCTGCCGATTGGCGGACTGTTGATCGCGGTATTCACCGGTTGGTTCATGGACCGCAGGGTGCGTGAGAACGAATTTATGACCGGTACATCTTTTGGTCGGGGATATAAATACTGGCTGTTCCTCATTCGTTTTGTCGCACCGGTGGCGGTGTTTATTATTGTGCTGCAACGGGTGGGCTTTATCAACATTGACAAGCTATTCAGCTGGTAGGTGAATGGCCGGTTATCAGGCAATTCTGAATTCTCCTTTCGTGTAACAGGAGGGACATTCCCTACGAAAATTTCGTAAGGATTCATTCACCTTTTTCACGATTCCAATTATCTTAGCACCGTTACAATAACCGGGATTTGGAAGGTCAATGATCATGATTCATATAAAGGAAAATAAGTGTGATTTTTGCGGCACCTGTGTAGCCGTCTGCCCGGTGGATGCCATTGAAATGGCGGAAGCTGATCTGAAAATCATTCACGAAACCTGCATTGATTGCGATATCTGTGTCTGGATTTGTCCAATCGATGTCCTGGAAAGTCGGGAGAATCCGGAAGAGGAGGTGGTGAATGACTGATTTTGATGTGGTGGTGGTGGGCGGCGGACCGGCCGGCTCCATGGCTGCCTGGTACGCAGCAAAGGGCGGTGCGAAGACCATTATTCTGGAAAAGGACCGGGACATCGGCTATCCGGTACGGTGTGGCGAGGCGGTGAGCGATGCTGGCCTTCGTCAATTTGTAGAGCCCGAACCCAATTGGATTGCCGCCTCAATCTCAAATATTCGCATGGTATCTCCAAACGGTACCGTAATTGATACAGCCGGCCAGGCGCTGGGTTATGTGCTGCACCGCCGCATTTTTGATTATGATATTGCCAATAAAGCTGTGCAGGCCGGTGCGCATATTCTAACCAAAGCTTATGTTACCGGATTGCTGTTTGATAATGGCAGAGTTTCCGGTGTGGAATATGAATATCTGGGAGAAAAACGAACCCTTTCGGCCAAGGTAGTGATTGGTGCTGATGGCGTGGAATCCCGGGTAGGGCGCTGGGCTGGATTGCGCACGGCGCTTAAGTTGCGAGACACCGAATCATGCGTGCAGTTCAGCGTGGCCAATGTGGATGTTGATCCGGAGCGGATTGACTTTTATGTGGGACACAACTACGCGCCCGGCGGCTATTTATGGGTATTTCCCAAAGGCGACGGGAAAGCCAATATCGGACTTGGTGTGGTGGGGTCGGAGGCGAAGCATTACAAAGCCATTGATCTCCTCAACCGGTTCATGGAGAAGGAATTTCCCAATGCCTCCACACTGACCATGATCTGTGGTGGTGTTCCCGTTGCAAAGACGCTGAAAAAATACACCGCAGACGGCATTATGCTCACGGGTGACGCGGCTCGTATGGTGAATCCCGTGACGGGTGGCGGGATCGTCAGTGGTATGCACGGTGGTAAATTGGCGGGTACGACTGCCGCAGAGGCGGTGGAAGCAGGAGATTTTTCGGAAAAATTCTTTGACCGCTACGTGAAGGGCTGGAATAAGGCGGGTGGTGAAGACCACGCCCGGTTGTATCGCATCGCTGATGCGGTGGATTCGCTGTCGGATCCGGATCTGGATGACATTGCCGCCAGCCTGTCCAAAGTTCCCCAGGAGAAGCGCTCTCTGCTGAAAATATTCACCACGGCTGCGAAAAAACGCCCCAGCATTCTCATTGATGTGGCCAGAGCATTTGCCGGGTTCTAATCCTGTTCTGTTCTACACATTAATATGATTTGAAATGAAAGATGAAAGTATTGCCTTGGAATTTCCCAAATACCTGGCCAGTCTCGGCTTAAAAACCTATGTTGCCTTTGATCTGGAGACCACAGGTCTCGATCCGGTAAACGATTTTATCATCGAATTCGGGGCTGTAAAAGTGGTGGATGGGGAAATTACCCAGCACATGCAGCAGTTCATCAAGCCACCGGTTCCCATTCCGCCCTTCATCACCAAAATCACCACGATCACCAATGAAATGGTAGCAGACGCACCTGAGCTGGATACTGTCATTGAAGCGATCTATGATTTCCTGGGTGATCATCCGTTGGTAGGGCACAATGTGATGTTCGATTACGGATTTTTGCAGCAAAAGCGGAGTGAGTACGATGGCTATGACATGAAAAATCCACTCATGGATACGCTCTATCTCTCGCGGACCTTCCGGTACGATCTGGTGAATCATCGTCTTGGTGATATTGCGGAGTACTATGGCTTGAGCGCGGAAGGGACGCATCGGGCGGACTACGATGCTGAATTAACCGCTGAATTGCTCATAAAATTCATTGGTGAAATGGCTCGCGGTGATGAGGATGTTTTTAAAGATCTGGTTGAGATTCATCGATCCGTGGAGCAGCCCAATAAGCAATTATTTATCAATGTATTAAATCATCTCCGCAGTGGAAAGAAACTGGTATTACCACCGGGATTCAAACCCGAACCAATGTCCACACCACCCAATGTCAGGGACATTCCCAGGAAAAAGACTTTACCGAATATGGAGGACGTCTTCGAAGCGAATGGAAGTCTCGCCACCAAATTGACCGGATATGAACCGCGCCCCGCTCAATATGACATGGCGCGTGATATCGTCCGCATTATGGAGAACAATGAATTTCTGGTGGCGGAATCCGGGACAGGCGTGGGCAAGAGTCTGGCTTATACGGTGCCCAGTGTGTTGACACGCTTTCAGATGGAGGAGGAAGCGCCGCTCATCATCAGTTGTAACACGAAAAACCTGCAGGACCAGCTTTTCCACAAAGAGATCCCTTTCATCCAGGAAAAATTGGGTATCGGCATGAAGGCGAT
>JAIPJQ010000004.1 GCA_021734065.1 Fidelibacterota bacterium
CATCTTTGGCAGTGTAACTTCGGGTTGCTGGGTCATGGTCGTCTTCCTTTCTTGTTGGTTTGTTTTTTTGTCATCAACAAGATGACGAACCATGACCCTGCTTGCTAACTCCTTTTTACAGAAAGAATGTTACGCCACCGTTCGATGAATTTTAATTTGTCTTCTTCAGTCATTTGCTCATACAACCTAGTCACCTTTTTTACATTATAATTCTGTCTATCAAATTTTATTAGGCTGATAGTACTACCGTCGTAATTGTAGGTGTATAGATTAACATTCTTTGTCATGGGCAATGCATAAGACAAATCTTGATCAATTTCATTGCAAATAATTATTCCAACGACCTCTTGCTTGCTTGATTTATTGGCTTTTATCCAACCCATGTATCTTAAAACTTGACCAATTACCTGATCACTAGCTTTTGTTAGCTTAAGTTCGACTATCATCCACTGATCGGTTTCTCGATTTTGAGTTAATAGATCGATTCTACCAACTTCTTTTGTATCAAATTCTTCGGCTATTAGCCTCCACTCCCTGCCTAGGTCGGTATTTACCCAATTTTTAGCTAAGAAATCTCGGAGTTCCAACTCCTTGGAAAAATACTCCTTAATTTCAGATGGTTTTTGGGCGCTGAATTCCCATTGCCTTAAAAATCGTTGAGCCTCAGCTTTAGTTCTGAAATTTGCGAGTTTAGGATATTTTTGAAAAGAGCTAATCAGATTCATATCCAATGAAAGAGTAGCTTTGCTTTTACCTAATTTCTCTCGAGCGATCCAAGTCATAGATTGATGATTTTTGTACAGTTCAAATAGTCTTTTTTCAATTTCGAGTTTTTTGACCCAATGTAATTTTTCATTTATTTGTATCTGTCCCTCCACCTCATTTGACAGGAAATTGAACCCACATGAACATAATGAATCTTCATCCGGAATTTGACATTTACATAAAAGACATTCTTGCATACTTATTATCCCAACGATAAAAAGTTAATTAATCCCCCACCCAAACCCGCACATCGCCCTCCCGGCGGGTCAGGCCCTTGGCATCGGTATAGTTTAATAACGGGATAATGACCTTGCGGGATGAATCCAGCATATCGCGTACATCGGCCACACTGATTTCGGTGTGAGTCAGAAACCAGGATCGTAATTTTGTTATAAATTCCTCAATCTGGCCGGCCGGTAAAAACCGCTCCCCCTCCAATTGTACCAATTCCCCCCGTTTGATGAGCCATTGCAAAACCTGGTTTTCAGTTTTGGACAGAGATTTTTGAATCTCCTTGATGGAAGGCGGATTGTAGGGTGTGGCATTGTACGCAGCCATAATTTTATCCCGAACGCTTTGCTGCTCTTCTGTAAGTCCGGCAGAATCACCCGCCAGTTGGTACCGGTCATGCGTCCGTTTCAACCACCCGGTTTCTACACCATGCTCCAGCACAAACGGCGTAATGGTGTCCATTTTGCCAGCCAGATCTCCTGCCAGCAATCCCTCACTTAGAGGATTTTCCGAAGCATACTGCGTCAATTTCCGCCGAATTTCATCCCGGGTCGTCTCAAAATCGGATTTGAAAATCACCTGTCCTGTCCAGACAAAATATTGCTGGTCATCTTTCAGCTCCCGCTCCAGTTCCGGAAGCGTCCGGGTCAACATCCGGGCAATGGCATTAACAGCCATCGGTTTCCGCGTGAAGCCCAACAAGGCCTGCAATTGCTGTTGCAGCGTCTCACCCGGTAAGTTTTTCACGCATTCCAGCCGCGCATCATTGCGTTTTAACCGGTTTCCCAACGGCCAGAATAACTCACCACCTCCCAGCGTGTGTTCCGGTGAAAAAAAGCGTAATACCACCTTATCACCAAATCCGGCCGAAACGGGTTCCTCCATGAAAAACTGCGTCAGTATGGACTGGCCCGGTTCACACACGGCATTTTCTAACAAATGGACCCGGCAGACGAATTTGCCTGTTCCCAGATGCAGGTGCAGTCGTTGCCCCGTCTTGACCGGCTTTTCCCAGTGTGGCAAAACCGTGATTTTCCCCAACCAGCTTTCACTGACCTGAAACATATCGGGAGTGGCTAAAAACGCCCCACGCCCCAACGCTTCCACACTGGCATTTGCCAGGTTCAACGCTGCCCGATCCCCGAACCGCACCCGTTTCACGTCCCGGTTGTGGTTTTGCAGACCCCGCACCGTGTAAATATCTCCCTGGGGAAAGACCTGCACCTTCTGGCCGGTATGCAGCTCGTGAGACAGCACCGTTCCGGTTACCACTGTCCCGAACCCCTTCACACTGAACACCCGGTCGATGGGCAGGCGAAAAACAGCACTGCCGGAGCGTTCCGGCAATTGGGACAGCATCCCATCCAGCGCCGTCCGCAGATCATCAATTCCCTGATTTTTCACTGCGGAAACGCGCACAATCGGGGCATCGTGGAATTCGGAATCATCCAGGAATCGACGGACATCATCTTCCACAAGGTCCAGCCATTCTGCGTCCGTCAGGTCACACTTATTCAGTACCGTCAGGATGTTCTGAATCCCCAGGAGTCTGAGGATATCCAGGTGCTCCCGGGTCTGGGGCATGATACCGTCATCGGCAGCAATCACCAGCATTGCCATATCAATGGTGGATACGCCGGTTACCATATTTTTAATGAATTTCTCATGACCCGGCACATCAATAAATGCCACATCATCCCGGTAAAAAGCAATGCCCATGTCGATGGTGACGCCACGCTGCTTTTCCTCCGGCAGGCGATCCGTATCCTCACCGGTGAGCGCTTTTACCACGGCGGTTTTTCCGTGGTCAATGTGTCCTGCAAATCCGACGACGCGCTGCATAGTTCCTTTCTATCCCTTGGTGAACCCTATTGTGTTGCGGTTTTCGCCTGAAAGGTTTTTCTATCGTCATTCCGGCGCTCACTGCTGCTGCGAATCGGGCGTCAGCTCAAAGCATTCAGCATTCGGATGACCACGGCATCCTGCGATTCCCGCACCGTGCGTAAATCCAGATAGACGTCATCATCCGCGATATATCCCAGAATTGGCGCTTCAGTCAGGCGTAATTTTTTCGAAAGCGTTTTGGCGTTGAATCGGGCGTGACGCAGCTTGAGAGCAACGGATGGAAAGGTATCGGTGGGTGATGCCCCCGAGCCCACCTGCCCCCGGGTTTCCGTTACGGTAATTTCCAAATTATCCGCCGAAACTGCCGCTACAATTTCCTCAGCACGGCCGGTGAGGGATTCCACGGACAAATTCAGGTCACGGTAAAAGGGAATGTGCGTATCCGGATTGAAATATCCCCGCAGCGCTTCCAGTGTGAGGAGAATTTGGGTTTTGTCCGTGCGCAGCGCCCGCAGCAGATGGTTTTTTTCAATGGCTTTGATCCAGCGATCCGATCCTACGATAATACCGCCCTGTGGACCACCCAGTAATTTATCCACGCTGAAGGTCACCACATCTACACCGGTTTTAATCACCTCCGGAACCAATGGCTCACGTGGAACACCATATCCGTCCAAATCCACCAATGCACCACTGCCCAGGTCAGCCATTACCGGAATTTGGTGTTTTTGACCGATTTCTACCATTTGCGCCAGAGACACTTCCCGGGTAAACCCCTCAATGCGATAATTGGAACTATGGACCCACAGCAACAAGCTGGTTTTCTTTGAAATGGCGGCTTCATAATCGGCCGGATGGGTACGGTTGGTGGTACCGATTTCAACCAGCTTGGCACCAGCTTTTTTCAATATTTCAGGAATGCGAAACGATCCACCGATTTCCACCAACTGCCCACGGGAAATAATCACTTCCTTGCGGTTGGCCAGTGTATTGAGTGCCAACAAAACAGCAGCAGCATTGTTGTTCACCAAAATACCGTTTTCCGCACCAGACAAGGCGCGTAACCACAGTCGCAGGTGGTCATTGCGGTTGCCACGCTTCCCGGACGCCAAATCCAACTCCAGATTCACATACGCATCAGAGAGCAGCGCCGACATTTTTTGCACCATGGCAGCACTGTAAGGCGCTCTTCCCAGGCCAGTATGCAGAATGACACCGGTGGCATTAATCACCGGCTTCAGCGGCCACAACACCCGGGAGAGTTTTAGCTGATAAGCGGAAAGAATTTGCTCCCGATTTTCAATGTTTTCCCCATCTGAATCTGCGCGTAGTTCCGCCAGAAACTCCCGGGCAACCTGCGTCTTCACCGCATGAGGTGCCGGCACGTCGCGCACGGACTGGAGCAATTGGTCCACGGAGGGTAGGTTTTTGTAGTCGGTATTTTTTTTCGGAATATCAGCCATTTTTAATGGCGGGTCCTTTGGTTGATTGGATCGCAAGCGTTGATTTTAACGAATTCATGGCGCTAATCAAGGAGCAGCTTAATTGCAAAGATAATAACAGCAACCGAGACCACCTTCTTGATAAAATCATGTCCTTTTTTCACAGAAACCTGGGTACCGATAAGACCGCCCATGATGTTCCCAATTCCCAGGAGAAAACCCGACAGCCAATTCACCTGGCCATTCAGGGTGAAAATTATGAGCGAAACGGTGGTGAACATCGTAATGATGGCCAATTTGATGGCATTCCCATGGACCAGATTCATCCCCTGCCACAGCAGCACGGCCACGAGTAAAAAACCGATTCCAGCCTGGATGTAGCCACCGTAAATCCCAATAAAGAAGTAAATCACGCCAGCGATTTTCCACCCACCCAGATATTCACCGGGGGTAATATGGTGCGCTTTTTCCCGGTTGGAGACTACCAGCGTGAAAACAGTCATAACCAACATGATGACTGCCAGGTGGGTTTTGAACTGTTCATTGCTCACGATGGTGGCCAGCCAGGTGCCCAGTAGTGCGCCCGGCAGAGAAAATGCACCGGCGATGAGACTGAATTTACCCGGACTGTAGTTCAGCTGCCTGAACCGTCCCACCGAGATGACATTCTGCATCAGAATCGCCAGCCGGTTGGTGCCATTGGCGATATTGGGCGGCAGTCCCAGAAAGATGAGTAATGGCAACGTGAGAAAGGAGCCGCCACCGGCCAGGATATTGATAAACCCGGCAGCGATTCCTACGCCCCACATGAGCAATAATTCGTACCAGTGTTCGATCATATCATTCGCCTGCCCCCTGAATTGAAAAAAGCCACGCAAGGTGGCTCTTTCAATTATTGTACCGTGTTGTCAACCCCTGAGAGGATTAGCGGCGCTCTTTGATCCTGGCTTTCCGTCCACGCAGTTTGCGCAGATAATAGAGCTTGGCACGACGGACCCGTCCGCGACGCACAACACTAATGCTGGCTAAATTGGGGCTGTGCAGCGGAAAAATCCGCTCCACACCGATGCCGTTTGATATTTTTCTTACCGTAAAAGAGGCGTTGATACCTTTGCCAGAGCGTGCAATGACATTGCCCTCATAGCGCTGGATTCGCTCTTTATTTCCTTCAATTACCTTCACATCCACAGCCACCGTATCGCCTGCACGAAAATCCGGAATGTCTGTACGCAACTGATCGGCTACGGTGTTATTGGCCTTGTTCATTATCCCTATCCTCCAAACGTCTCATGTATTGCTCAAATAAATCTTTGCGACGCTGTTTGGTTCGTTCCAGACGGTGTTCCAACCGCCATTTTTCAATCTCCGCATGGTTCCCGGAGAGCAATACTTCCGGTACCTGCATGCCCCGGTATTCTGCGGGGCGTGTATACAATGGCGCATCCAATAATCCAAACGGAAAAGTGTCTGAAATTACCGAATCGCCGTCACTGGTTGCATCAGGCAGGAGACGGATAATCGCATCGATCATCACGAATGCGGCTAATTCACCACCTGAAAGCACATAATCCCCGATACTGAATTCCTCATCCACCAAGGCTTCCCGCGCTCGCTGGTCGATTCCTTTGTAACGACCACAGAGAAAAACCAGGTGCTCCTGTGTGGAAAGCCACTGGGCATGCTCCTGATTGAAGGGCTTTCCCTGGGGTGTGAGATAGATGGTGTGCAATGCTTCATCCGGATAGCGGGATCTAATATCATCAAATGCCCGGAAAATGGGGTCTGGTTTGATCACCATCCCGGGACCGCCGCCGTAGGGTTCATCATCAATATGACGAAACCGGTCATCGGCATAGTCACGCAAATTCCAGACATTCAATTGCGCCAGATTCTGCTTGAATGCACGCCCCACTATTCCCATTTCGGCAAATGTCTCTACAATGCCCGGAAAAGTGGAAATCACATCAATTTTCAGGGGATTCATCGCGTTTCCCAGGGAGTTACAGTGATTCGCAGTGCATTCACATCCACCGCTTCAATCCATTCTTCCACAAATGGAATAAGGGTTTCCGTGTCATCCGGTAACCGGACCTCCAGGATATCCTGGTCCTGATTTAACAAGACCTGACTGACCTTCCCGAAATAAGCACCTTCGCTGTCATACACGTCGCAGCCGATTAAGTCCTCCACATAGAATTCAAATTCTTCCAGCTGAGGCAGCTCATCGTCGTCAGCGTAGAATTCGGTACTTCGCAGGGATTCTGCTGACTCGCGGTTATCAATTCCCGCCAACAGCAGAATAGCGTCCGTATCGGTCCCCTGGACCATGGTCACCTGATGCGACTCCCAACCTGATTCAGTTTTGACAAAAAGCGTATCTAAAGCTTTCAGGGTATTCAAGTCGATCCCGTGAAGGGCGACTTTCAGACCACCTTTTACACCATGGGGTTTCCGAACGGTGGCAACAAGGGTACGCTTCTGTTCGGTCATGGTGACTTTCTATAGAAGGGGATTACTCCAATATCTCGAGAATCGCCCGGTTCGTGCCAGCTTTAGCGGAAACCGCAGCCAACAGGGTGCGAAAGGATTTAGCCGTACGACCGGAACGGCCGATGACTTTACCCACATCCTCTTTGGCCACATGCAACTCAAAAATCGTCACACGTTCGCTATCAACCTGATTGACCTTCACTTCTTCGGGATGATCCACCAGACTCTTGGCTACAAATTCAACGAATTCCTTCATGGGTCTCCCCTTTCCGATTAGCTACCTAGCAGGTTACTCGAACCAAATCGAGACGGCTATTTTTCGTCTTTCGATTCGGACTCTGCATCTTGTTCAGGCTCTTCAGCAGGGGTTTCTGGTGCGGCATCGGTCTCCACAGGTTCTGCCTCGGCTTCAGGGGCAGCAGCTTCTTCTTTTTTGGGCTCAACAACTTCTTCTGCCTTAGCTGGTGCTTCTTCGGCAACGGGTGCCGGAGCTGCTTCAACTTCAGCTTCAGGTTCAGCTTCGGGTTGTTGTTGTTCCTTTGCTACTGCTTTATCGGCCTTGGCATCCTGGGACCGCTTGTCGCGTTCCTGGCGAGCCATTTCCCACTTCTGCAGTTCTTTATTCACGGTCGCCTCGTCGGCATTTCGCTTTATCAGCTCATATTTCAGGGTCAAGCCCCTCTGCCGCATCAAGGTTTTCACCGTATCAGACATGTTTGCGCCATCGTCCAACCACTTGAACAGACGACTTTCATCTACCACCACTTCCGCTTTTTCCGGGAGCGGGTTGTACCGACCAATTATCTCAATATAGCGTCCATCACGGGGCGCTTTGGAATCGGCAACTACGATGCGATATAACGGTAGTTTCTTCCTACCCATTCGCATCAGACGAATTCGAACAGCCAAACAAAACCTCCATCCATAAGATTACAATCCAAACGGCATGTTTTTCAACATTTGTCGCTTATTCATTTTTCCAAAGCGTTTCATCATTTTTTGCATCATCTGAAACTGCTTCATTAACTGATTTACATCCATTACCGAGGTTCCAGAACCTCTTGCTATGCGTTTTCTCCGACTGCCGTTCAAAACTTGTGGCCGACGACGCTCAAGACTAGTCATTGAGTTAATGATTGTCTCAATACGTGTCAACCTTTTTTCATCCAAGTTTACATCCTTCAGCCGGTTCATTCCAGGCATTAATCCAACCAAATCGGTGAGATTGCCCATGGAACGCATTTGCTTCAATTGATCCCTGAAATCCTCCAGATCAAAGCTGTTTTTTCTGAGCTTTTTCTCCAGCTTTTCAGCTTCAGCCACATCGAAGGTCTCCTGGGCGCGTTCCACCAGGGATACCACATCGCCCATTCCCAGAATACGGCCAGCCAGCCGATCGGGGTGAAACACTTCCAGCGCTGACACCTGTTCGCCAACACCAATATACTTGATGGGCTTACCGGTAACGGCTCGAATAGACAGCGCTGCCCCTCCACGGGCATCACCATCCAGCTTGGTCAACACCACACCATCAAACTGAACCGCTTCCTGGAAGGATTTGGCGGCATTCACCGCATCTTGTCCGGTCATGCCATCCGCAACAAACAGCGTCTCAGACGGTTTGATGGCGGATTTAACAGCCTGAACCTCTTCCATCATCCGGGCATCGATGTGCAGCCGACCGGCCGTATCCACAATCACTACATCAGCGGGATACCGTACTGATTCGCGGATCGCCCGTTGGGCAATGCCCAACACATCCTGATTCCCGGGTTCAGCATAAACGGGCAGGTCATTCTGTTTCCCCAACACCTGTAACTGTTCCACCGCAGCGGGACGATACACATCGCAGGCTACCAGGAGCGGATGCCGGCCTTCCTTTGCAAGGCGGCGTCCCAGTTTTGCTACAAATGTGGTTTTTCCGCTACCCTGTAAACCCACCACCATGATGATGGCTGGCGAACCGGACAGATTCAGTGGTTGGGCATCCCCACCCAATAATTGGGTGAGTTGGTCATTGATTATTTTGACGATTTGTTGACCTGGTGTAATGGAGCGGAGAACGGAATCACCCAGGGCTTTTTCTTTTACGGAGGTGATAAAATCCCGGGCAACCTGATAATTCACATCAGCTTCCAGCAGTGCTCGCCGAACCTCCCGCATGGCTTCCGCGATATTCGCATCGGTCAGGCGACCATGTCCCCGCAAACGCTTGAGGACACCTTCTAAATTCTGACTTAACTGCTCTAACATTTCCGTTCCATTTTTAGCCGCGAAATGTATACGGCCATGAATGGGAGCGCAAGCGTTTTAACCAGCGCAAATTCAGCGAATATAACACTTATACGGTAAACGAATCGTGGTGGAATTTCATTTAAAGCATCAGACTTTTGTATCAAGTTGGTAAGGCCGGATGAAAGACATCGAAGGGTGAAAAATGTTGCCCGTGGCATATAGTTTGCACCGCTGGGCATCTAATGCGGACGCCGTGTAACATAGATTTTCACCCACGCGTCACATTTTTTCCAGGAATCGCCGCAAAAGCGATAGTATTTGTTGAAGGGATTGAAATCGAATCTATATTTTGGCCGTCAAATGGATAAATGGAGCAGTGGTAAGTATGGCACATTTTAAAGTTAAGCGAGGGTATAACATTCCCCTGGCTGGCGAACCGGAACGTGTGTTGGTAAAAGGCACGCGTCCAAAACAAGCGGCCGTTCAGCCCGCAGACATTCGCAATTTTCGTCCGCAGGTTGAAGTGGGACCCGGTGCAGCCGTTAAAGTCGGTTCAGTGCTTTTTGTGGATAAGAAGCATCCGGAGATCCGTTTTCTTTCACCTGTCGCAGGAACGGTTAACGAGGTGGTGCGCGGTGAAAGGCGCCGCATCATGCGTGTTGTGGTGGATGCAGCTTCGGGTGATGATTATGAGGAATTTCCCAAATATTCTGACGATGAAATCAAACGGCTGAATTGGGAGAAAGTCCAGTCGGCCCTGCTGCAGGGAGGCTTGTGGCCGACGATTCGGCAGCGCCCGTATTCCAACATTGCCGCATTGGAAGCCACACCCAAAGCGATTTTCATTTCCGGAATGGAAACCGCTCCACTGGCGGCTGACCCAAATTTTTACATGCAGGGGTTGAAAGCAGACTTTCAATCCGGCATTTACGCCCTGCAGCATCTTACTGAGGGAAAGATTCACCTTTCAGTGGCGCCGGATCAGCAGGATAGTTTTGACGGGGTGGATGGTGTTGAGCAGCACACCTTTGCCGGACCCCATCCGGCCGGTAATGTGAGTGTACAGGTGTACCACATTGATCGCCTGCGCGCAGGTGAAATTATCTGGTATATCTCACCTTTTGACGTCGCCCGTATCGGACAATTGCTAAAAAACGGTCACTATCCCAATGAGACGATTGTGGCCGTGGCGGGCCCGGAATTGGAAAAGCGCCAGTATGTGAAAACTATCTCCGGTGCATCGATGGTCAGCATCCTGCCAGAGAAATTGGACGATGATGAGCAGCGGGTGCTGTCCGGGACTGTATTGGCCGGAACGAATGCATCGCTGGAAGGCTTTATCGGTTTTTATGACCACACGGTAACCGTTATTCCCGAAGTACAGAAGCGACGACTCCTGGGGTGGTTGAGTCCCGGGTTTAACCTGGCCAGCTACGGTGGCACGTTTTTCTCATCCCTGATCAGAAATAAGAAGTTCGTCCAGAATACGGATATCAATGGCGATGAGCGGGCGTTTGTGAGTACGGGGAATTATGAAAAAGTCATGCCCATGGACATTCTGCCGGTGCATCTGGCCAAAGCGGTGCTTGTGGAAGATATTGAGCTGATGGAAAAGCTCGGTATTTTGGAGGTTGCTCCGGAAGATTTTGCGCTGTGTACATACATCTGTCCTTCAAAGATTGAATTCGGCGAGATCATCGAACACGGCTTAACACTGATTGAGAAGGAAGGTTAAGCGATGAGTATGGAACAATTTTTCACCCGGCTGGAGGAACGCGTCTCAAAAAGCCCTGTTAAGTGGTTTGCGCCGCTTATTGAGGCGACTCACTCCTTCCTTCTGACACCCGGGCGCGCTACCCGCAGAGGTCCTTTTGTTCGGGACAACATTGATTTGAAGCGCTATATGTTTGTAGTGGTTGTTGCACTGCTGCCTGTCATCGCCATGAGTATTTACAATATTGGCCGCCAGGCCGGAATCACTGAATTCTGGCCCGCCATCTGGAAAGGGCTTATGGTGATGGTTCCGGTGATCGTCGTCTCCTACGCGGTGGGCGGATTCTGGGAGTCGATCTTCGCCAAAATCCGCGGTCACGAGATCAATGAAGGGTTGTTGGTAACGGGAATTCTCTTTCCGCTGACCCTGCCGCCCACTATCCCGTTGTGGCAGGTTGCCATCGGTATCTCATTCGGGATAATTATTGGAAAAGAGGTCTTTGGCGGCACCGGAATGAACCTGCTAAATCCCGCGCTCACCGCCCGGGCATTTTTATTCTTCACCTACCCCGGAAATATTTCAGGTGACCGGGTTTGGGCGGCTGTAGATGGTTTTTCAACTGCCACACCGCTGGCAACCGCAGCGGCCACTGATGGCAACGCGATTGAGGCTCTGCGCGCTGGTTCCATGGATTATTCCTGGTTGAATATGTTCAATGGACATATTCCCGGCAGCATGGGTGAAACCTCAACCCTGGCGATCCTCATTGGCGCCGCGATTCTGCTTATCACCGGAATTGGAAGCTGGCGGATCATGCTGGCGACCCTGCTGGGTGGATTAGGGATGGCCAGTATTATTTATTTCTTAGCCGGTTCATCCGCCACGGGAATGATGTCCCTGCCTCCCACTTATCATCTGGTCATGGGTGGATTTATGTTTGGGACGGTATTTATGACCACGGATCCGGTATCGGCGGCCGGTACAAACACGGGAAAATGGCTTTACGGTATTCTCATTGGCGTTATGGTCATTCTGATCCGCACATTTAACCCGGCCTACCCGGAGGGGATGATGCTGGCAATTTTGTTCGGAAATGTTTTCTCACCGCTCATTGATCACTTTGTGGTCCAGGCGAATATCAAGAGGAGACTGCGGCATGTATAGTAATGCATATATCCTGCGATTCGCCGCCATTATCACCATTGTGTGCGGTGTCCTGCTGGCCTCGGCAGCAACCCTGCTCAAACCCATGCAGCAGGAAAATATCCAGACAGACATTAAAAAGAATATCCTTAAAGCAGTCAGTCTGTTGGATACCGAAAGAGAATATTCCAAACTGGAGATTCTGGATCTGTTTGACCAGCGAATGACCAGTATTGTAGTCAATCCGGGCGGTGAGGTTCTCCCGGGCTTGAAAGCGGAAGATGTGAATCCAGCTGAAGAACCCGATCTTCTGCCCATTTATCTGCTGAAAGACGATGCCGATGAAGTGCTTGCCTACTGTATCCCCATAGATGGAAAAGGACTTTGGTCCACTATCCATGGCTATCTTGCACTTGAATCAGATCTAATCACCGTGCGCGGTGTGACATTCTATGATCACGGTGAAACACCGGGACTGGGTGGTGAAATTTCACAACAATGGTTCCAGGACAATTTCACCGGGAAGAAAATTTTGGATGAGTCGGAGAATCTGGTCTCTGTAACCATCGCAAAAGGCCAAGTAAGAGATGATGCCAAAGGTAAGGAACATCTGGTTGACGGTATCAGCGGCGCCACACTTACCGGAGACGGCATTAACAAATTTCTCAGAGAAGACCTGGGACGGTATAACCCCTATTTTGATAAATTACGCAATCAAGACCAAAATGAGGTGGTTTCATGAACATCCTCAGTGCAAAAAATATGAAGTTTGTTAAAGATCCATTGATGGACAACAATCCCATTTCCGTACAGGTTCTGGGAATTTGTTCAGCATTGGCAGTGACGGTGCAAATGAAAACGGCGGTGGTCATGTCATTGGCCGTAATCTTTGTGCTGTCCTCTTCCAGTCTGATCATTTCCCTGATTCGCAACAAACTTCCCTCGCAGATCCGAATTATTGTGGAGTTGGCCATCATTGCTTCACTGGTGATTTTGGTGGATCAAATTCTGAAGGCCTACCTGTATGATATCAGTAAGCAGTTAAGTGTTTTCGTGGGATTGATCATCACAAATTGTATCGTTCTGGGACGAGCCGAAGCATTCGCACTCCAACAAAAGCCATTTGCCTCGTGGCTGGATGGTATTGGGAATGCATTGGGATATAGCATGTTTCTGCTGGCGGTGGCCTTTGGCCGTGAATTGCTGGGCAGCGGAACCCTGTTTGGATACCATATCATTCCGGAGAGCTTTTATGCCGCCGGTTATCAGAATATGGGGTTAATGGTGTTGGCACCCGGGGCATTCATTCTGCTGGGGCTCATCATCTGGCTGCAACGAGCCGTCACCGGTACCGTTAGCGAGTAGGGCGGAGGAAAATTATGGAACATTTGATTAGTCTATTTATCAAGTCCGTCTTCGTGGAGAATATCCTCCTGGCATTTTTCCTGGGAATGTGCTCCTTTCTGGCGGTCTCAAAACGGGTGGAAACAGCGATTGGTCTGGGCTTCGCGGTGATCTTTGTACTTACCATAACCGTTCCCACAAACTGGGCGATTCATGCGTTTCTGCTGGCTCCCGGGGCGTTGAGCTGGGCAGGATTACCGGAAGTGGATCTAAGCTTTTTAGGGTTTATCTCCTACATTGCGGTCATCGCCGCCATGGTCCAGTTGGTTGAGATGTTTTTGGATAAGTACAGCCCGTCACTTTATGCATCTCTGGGAATTTTTCTACCATTAATCGCCGTGAATTGTGCCATTCTGGGTAGTTCACTCTTTATGGTGGAACGCGAATACAATCTGAGTGAATCAGTCGTCTTCGGACTGGGTTCCGGGACCGGCTTTGCGCTGGCGATCATCGCCATGTCAGCCATTCGTGAGAAAATCCGCTATTCCAATATTCCCATGGGATTACGCGGACTGGGTATAACCATGTTAATCACCGGACTCATGGCCATCGCGTTTATGAGTTTTTCCGGTATTGCTCTTTAAGGGGGACGACGCGTGAATAACACCGTTGGATTAATTGTCCTCAGTACAGTTGTTTTCACAGGCACTATCCAGATTCTGGTGATACTGCTGAACTACGCTTCATCCAAGCTTGTGAATAAAGGCAAAGTGAAAATCCTTATCAATGACGATGAGGAAAAATCCCCGGAGGTTAAAGCTGGCAGCACGCTGCTCAATACATTGGCCGATGAGAAAATCTTCCTGCCGTCCGCGTGTGGTGGCGGTGGAACCTGCGGGATGTGTAAATGCCAGATCCTGGAGGGCGGCGGTGATGTACTGCCCACGGAAAAGACATTGCTGAACCGGGCGGAAATGAAGGATCACGTGCGCTTAACATGTCAGGTGAAAGTGAAAAATGACATGAAAATCCACATTCCTGAGGAAATCTTCAGCATCCAGAAATGGGAGTGCAAGGTCCTCAGCAATAAGAATGTGGCCACCTTCATCAAAGAGCTTATTCTCAAATTGCCGGAAGGGGAAAATCTCAACTTTCGGGCTGGCGGCTACATCCAGATTGACATCCCACCCTATGAGCTCAACTATTCTGATTTCGATATTGATGAAGAATACCGCGAAGATTGGGATAAGTACAATATGTGGAAGTACCATTCCAAGCTGGATGAGCCAATCTTTCGGGCTTATTCAATGGCTAACCATCCTGCGGAAGGAAACATCGTGATGCTCAATGTGCGCATCGCCAGTCCGCCTCCCGGAATGGATGTCCCACCGGGCAAAGCGTCTTCCTACATTTTTAACCTGAAACCCGGCGACAGAGTGACCGTTAGCGGTCCCTACGGTGAATTTTTCGCTCAGGAAACCAATAGCGAAATGCTCTACATCGGTGGCGGTGCCGGAATGGCGCCTATGCGCAGTCATATCTTCGACCTGTTCTATACAAAAAATACCAAACGCAAAGTTTCCTTCTGGTATGGCGCTCGTTCGGTGCGTGAAATGTTCTATGACGACGAATTCAAAAAGCTGGCGAAAGAATATCCCAATTTCAGCTACAATGTGGCTTTGTCGGATCCATTACCCGCTGATAACTGGAAGGGACCGGTGGGATTCATCCATCAGGTTGTTCTGGAAAACTACCTGAATGACCATCCGGCACCAGAGGATATCGAATACTACATGTGCGGACCGCCACCCATGATTGCAGCAGTGAATAAAATGCTGTATAATCTGGGTGTTGATAAGGATATGATCTATTACGATGAATTCTAGCCTGAACCAGCCGACGATTAAAAAGAAAAAGCAAAAACAGGCCCGTTTCATCGCGGGTCTGTTTTTCATTTGGACGCTGGCACTGTGGAATTGCGCCCCTTCCGGGGAACCTGCGCTTTCCGAAACCTCCTTCGCCGGCTTCACCATGGGCACGACCTACCACATCCGTATTGTAGATATGCTGCTCACGGATCCACAATCCCGGCACATCCATCAGGGTGTGGATAGTTTGCTGGAATTCATAAATCTCTCAATGTCCACCTATATCGACTCCAGTGAAATTTCCCGATTCAATCAATCTATCGATACAACACCGCAACCGGTTTCAGCACCACTGGCACAGGTACTCAAAACCAGTCTTGAAATCGGCCGAAGTTCCAGTGGCGCGTTGGATATTACGGTCATGCCACTGGTTAATTTCTATGGTTTTGGTTACCAACAGGGCGCAACACATCTGCCCACTAAACCGGAGTTGGATTCCCTGCAACGACTTATGGGTTTGCATCATCTTGTGGTGACCGACTCTACCATCCAAAAACAAATCAGCGCCCTGAGTTTGGATTTAGGAGCCATTGCCAAGGGGTTTGGTGTGGATGCGGTGGGTGATTTTCTCCTTCATGCGGGGGTTGAAAATTTCATGGTAGAAATTGGTGGTGAAGTGTTGGGGCGTGGTGTGAATAGCCGTGGGCAGCCCTGGCAAATCGGTATTGACCGACCCGTATTCGACCAGGAACCGGGACGCCAATTGCAACATGTGATTCAACTGAAAGACCTGACCATTGCCACGTCCGGGGATTATCGAAATTACCGCGAGGTGGATGGAAAACGGATTTCTCATACCATTGATCCGCGGACGGGAAAGCCTATTGAACACCGATTGGCGGCGGTATCCATCATTGCTCCCACTTGCATGATAGCCGATGCCAGCGCCACCGCGGTGATGGTGCTGGGAGAAGAAGCCGGTCTCAAATGGTTAGAACAACGTCTTGAGATAGAGGGGCTGCTCATCGTGCGTGAATCAAATGGAACGTTTCGTGAATTACAATCCAGCGGTTTTTCTAAATATATCGTGAAATAGCGAATCACTCGAGCAACTCTCAATTGTCATTAAAAAAGGCCGTTTCATCAACGGCCTCTCATGAACTTGACTTTTGAACTCTAGTCAGCGGATTTCACTCCTGCCTGCCCTTCAGATGATCCCAATAGCGCAAATTTTCAATCATCCGATTGCGGGGTTTGCCGTCGTAAGCCTCCTCAGAAATAATGTCCTGACGATTGGGGTAACCAACCTTGGCAAGGGTCGTAAAGTGATCCTGTTTTTCCACCGCCTCATTAGGACAGAATGCACAACTCACCTTTTCGCCATGAGAATCCAATTGGGCAGTGGCAGAACACTCCATGTGAATATTGTTCTTTCCGGTGAGTACATAGGTAATGCCCATTAGCACCAGCGCTGTTCCAAAAATTAGCAGGGTTAACAGTAATTCAGTCATCTTTATCGCTTTCTCTCATTGGTTTAATATAAATGCGGGATTGGTGAAAATGTTCACCCTTTTACCTGAAAACCCTCTGATTTCAGGTATGCCCGGATGCGATCCCGGTGTTCACCCTGCAATTCAATGGTTCCGTCTTTCACCGTACCACCGGCGCTCACCAGATTCTTCAGCGTGCGACTCAACGCTTTCATGTCCTGTACACCCGAGAGGTCGTACAAAACTGTGGTGGGCTTTCCTTTGCGCTTCTCCATCCGTAGTTTGGCAATTTTCACAGTACCCCCTCCGTCCAATTCATCATCATCGCACAAACATTGACCGGGAAGTTGACCACATCTTGGACAGGGCTCCACCAGCGCCCAACCGCTTCCGCTTGTTTTCTTTCTGGATTTTGCCATGAACTATCACAACTGGTTAAAGGTATTGGTCAGGTAAATATTCAAATATAAGCCGGGTCACTATGAACCAACCCGGCTTGATTGGCCATTTTCCCTTTGCATCCGCCCTATTTCATCAAACCGGTTTTGAAAGCATTGGTGATAATGGTTTCAAGTGTGGGTTCACCGATTTCCTGCAGTTTGTACAATACCCGGGTGGAGGGTTTGTCGATTTTGATCACCCGGCGCAGATCGATGGGTGTTCCAATGATCACGGCATCACAATCCGCGTTGGCGATGGTGGTTTCCAGATCTTTCATCTGTTCCTCGCCGTAACCCATTGCCGGCAGGAGATCGCCGATATCTTCGTACTTTTCAAAGGTTTCGGTGATTTTTCCGACAGTAAACGGTCTCGGATCCACCAACTCAGCAGCGCCAAATTTGTCGGCGGCAACTACACCGGCACCATAGGTCATTTCACCATGTGTGAGAGTGGGTCCATCCTCCACGACCAATACGCGCGCATCCCGGATCACATCCGGATTATCCACATAAATGGGCGATGCCGCGTCGATCACGATCGCTTCCGGATTGACCCAGTCGATACTGTCACGTACTTCCTGAATGCCTTCCATATTGGCTGTATCCATTTTATTGATCACCACCACGTCAGCCATCATCAGGTTCGTCTCACCGGGATAATAGGAAATCTCATGACCCGGGCGGTGGGGATCCACCACGGTGATCATCATGTCTGGAATGTAAAATGGCATATCGTTATTACCACCATCCCAGACGATCACGTCGGCTTCTTTTTCGGCTTCCTGCAGAATGGCCTCGTAATCCACGCCCGCGTAAACCACCGTGCCATTCATGATGTGGGGTTCGTATTCTTCCATCTCTTCAATGGTGCAATCGTGTTTTTTCAAATCCTCCAGCGTGGCAAACCGCTGGACTTTCTGCTTCACCAGATCACCGTAAGGCATGGGATGACGGATGGCCACCACCTTCTTGCCCTGGGCTTTGAGAATGTCGCACATGCGCCGGGTGGTCTGGGATTTACCACAGCCGGTACGCACCGCACAAACCGCAATGACTGGTTTTTCCGACTTCAACATGGTGCGCTTGGCACCCATCATTCTGAAATCCGCGCCTGCGGCATTCACCAAAGCGGCTTTGTGCATGAGGGTATCATAGGAAACATCGCTGTACGCGAAAACCACCTCATCAATATCCATCTCGTCAATTAATTCCTCCAGATCATCCTCTGAATAGATTGGAATCCCTTCCGGATATAACACGCCTGCCAGTTCAGCAGGATATTTTCGGCCGTCAATATCGGGGATCTGAGTCGCCGTAAAAGCCACCACCTCATACGCGGGATTATCACGATAGTACACATTGAAATTGTGAAAATCCCGACCCGCTGCCCCCATAATGATTACTCGAATGCGTTCATCACTCATAATATGCTCCTTTAATAACTTGCATAAAGTTCATAACGCCATTCCCGGAAATTGCCGTTCGGTCATGGACATATTTACACTGATTTGATTGCTCGGCACCCTCACCCCGGTTGCAAATTACAGGCCAGCAAGGGAGTTTAGCTGTAATGTCCCAGACCGCACCGCTGCTGAAATTTACCCGTAACTGACATTCGTTATAAGCGCATCATCCATGCCCGGCCTGACCTGACCTTCATGGGGATGATTTTGGAAGTAACTGATCATATCCTGAATGCTGGCATACATTTCCGACGCCGACTGCATGCGTACCAATTGCTGACGATAGTTAGAGGCGTTGTGAAAACCCTTGAGATACCATCCCAAGTGTTTTTTCATGAAATTGGCACCGGCACGTTCGCCCCGGTCACGCATTTCCAGTTCCAAATGGTATTTACACAATTCCAGCCGCTCCAGAACCGTCGGTGGGAGTGGTGTTTCACCTGTTGACAGGTAGTGGTTAATCTCCTGAAATATCCAGGGGTTACCCAGGCTGCGACGCCCCACCATCACTGCATCACAACCAGTTTCGTCCAGCATTCTCCGAGCGTCCTGGGCAGATGTGATATCACCATTCCCAATCACCGGAATTTTCACGCGAGATTTCACCTCTCCGATCAACTCCCATTTGGCCTTTCCGGTGTAGAGCATTTTGGTGGTGCGGGGATGAATGGTCAACGCGCTGATTCCAGCCGTCTCCAGCAATTGTGCAGATTCTGGAGCATTAATGCAGGAAAAGTCCCAGCCCGCACGGATTTTAGCGGTAACCGGTATATCCACCGCCGCCACCACCGCCCGGGTGATTTCATCCATCCGCGGCAGGTCTTTCAGAATGGCTGAACCCGCGCCTTTTTTGGTGATTTTCGGCACCGGACAGCCGAAGTTCAGATCAATTAAGTCCGGCTTAACGGTATCTTGAATATAGCGGGCACTTTCGGCCAGAACCTCTGCCGACTCACCGAAAATTTGCACACCGATGGGGCGCTCTTCTTCCTCGTAGCGCATCATCTGCAAAGTTTTGTCATTTCCACGGATAATGCCATTGGCACTGACGAATTCGGTATACACCATTCCGGCACCCATGCGACGACAGATCATCCGAAAAGCATGGTCGGTGACACCTGCCATGGGAGCCAGGACGACTTTACTGCTAACGGTTATGTTTTTAATTCGAAGCATTGGTGGAAAATAATTCTCCGCCTTCCCTTCACAACCGGATTTAGCTCAACATTTTTGCTTACTTTCCATCGCGATTTATCCTAAACTATCCATTGTCATCAAACACTTTTTCACATCTTATGTTTACCTACGGGAGGGAAAATATGAGGCACTTTTTAATCACCCTGGGCATTCTGGGAGGAATTTTCTTATCCAATTGCACTTACGTGCCCATACCACTACCACAAGAGTATAAGCTTGCCAGTGAAGCGTATGTGAATGATCAGGTGTCTGCGGCTATGAGTAGCGAAATTGGCGCCATGATTGACTCCATGCGCACCGAAACATCCAAAATGGTTGGTCTGGCGCTGGACAGTCTGATCACAAGCCAATCTGAAATTAGGGAGATGGTGCTGGCCAATCAGGCATTGCAGGCAGATCTGGAAACATTGATGCGGGAACAGAGCGCCGGCGTTACCGACAACACGACGCGCCTGAATGAGATGGATCGCCTCGTCGAAGAGATGAACATCCTTCAGAATGAATTGATCAAACATGTGGAAAATATGCCTCTGGTTACCCTGACCACCATCCAGAAGGCGATCGCCAGCTATCGCGCGCGTCCCATTCAGGTCTCACGACCCGAACCGGCTAAAATTCCGGCCCCGGTTGTGGATAAAAAGCCCGCACCAACCACCCCGGTCGAACCCGTGGATCAGGCGCCTGAAGAACCACCAGCTGAACCGGTAAGTACTCCCCCTGCCAACGACTCGGACGAGATGATGGAACCCGATTCAGTTGGTCAAACCGGGAATTAATTTTCTCCAAAGCAAAATATTGACAGGGTTGGTATTGCCGTCTATATTTGCCGCGCTTTAATGACAGGAGCTGATGATGGCACAATTTTGTAAAATATGCGGTAAAGGTCCCAGGACCGGGAACAATGTGAGTCACTCTCACAAAAAGAGTCGGCGTCGCTGGTTGCCCAATCTCCAACGGGTACGGATCATGCTGGATGGCCGGCCGGTGCGCGTTCGGGTATGTACCACCTGTATCAAATCCGACCGCATTGTGAAAGCCGCCTAAGTTTTATTACCCCACTTAGTTCGGTAATAAAATCAGAAATAATTGAGAAGCCTCCGTGCGAGGCTTCTTGACGTCATGGCGTGAATTTCCGCGAAATTCTGTTTAACACCCACTTCCTACCGGTTACATTTCTCAATGCCAAGTTCAGAAATGGAACCTTTTGATTACATCGTTATCGGCAGCGGATTCGGCGGATCGGTCTCCGCCTTGCGGTTGGCTGAAAAAGGGTACAGGGTAGCGGTGTTGGAAAAGGGTAAGCGCTATCGTCCCCAAGATTTTGCCAAAACCAACTGGAATTTCCGCAGGTATTTCTGGATGCCAAAGCTGCACTTTTACGGCATTCAATGCCTGGCGCTACTCCGGAATGCGTTCATTCTGCACGGCGCCGGCGTGGGTGGCGGCAGTCTGGTCTATGCCAATAATTTGCTCATCCCGCCGGACCAGGTTTTTCAAAAACCGGGTTGGGGACCCGGTGACTGGCAATCAAAATTACAGCCGCATTACCGCGCTGCCCAAAGGATGCTGGGTGCAACACCTGCAGCCCGAACGGACGAAGCTGATCGTTTACTTGCAGAGGTGAGCGCTGAAATTCGTAGCAAAGACACATTTCACATCAATGATGTGGGCGTTTATTTCGGTGAACCGGGCAAGACAGTTGAAGATCCATTTTTTAATGGTGAAGGACCTGAACGCACCGGGTGTACCTATTGCGGCGCTTGCATGGTAGGCTGCCGGGATGGTGGAAAAAATACGCTGGATAAAAATTACCTGTTTCTGGCTGAAAAAAGAGGCGTTGAAATCCTCCCGGAAATGGAAGTGCTGGACGTGAAGCCCAACGGAGACAAGGGTTATACCATTATCACACAAAAATCCACCGGCTTCAGACATCCCCAAAAAGCATTTCATGCCCGGGGCGTCGTTTTTTCCGGGGGTGTGATGGGTTCGGTAAAACTCCTCCTCAAGTGTAAGACGAAAGATTCTCTCCCCCGCCTTAGCGATCAGTTGGGTAATTTTGTACGCACCAATGCGGAAGCTTTACTGGCGGTGAATGCCCGGGATAAAGATGCGGATTACAGTGGTCAAATTGCTATCACCAGTGGGGTTTATCCCGATGCTGAAACCCACATGGAAATCGTTCGGTATCCAAAAAATTCAGACGCCATGGCACTTTTATCCACCCTGCTGGTTGGTGGTGGAAAACCCTGGCCACGACCCTTGCGATTGGTGGGGAATATCATTCGGCATCCATTACGCTTTCTGCATTCACTCTGGCCTTTCAACTGGGCACAGCGTACACCGATTGTTCTGGTGATGCAGACAGTGGATAATCACATGCGCCTTACTTTTAAGCGGCGGTGGTGGCGGTTTGGAAAACACAGCTTTAATTCTACTATGCCGAAGGAACACAAAATTCCCAGTTACATCCCCATTGCAAATAAAGTAACCAAGCGCCTGGCTGAAAAAATGAATGGACGACCTCTGAGTATTTTGCCGGAAGTTCTCTTCGATGTAACCTCCACGGCGCACATTCTTGGCGGTTGTCGGATGAGTGAAACACCCGAAACCGGTGTCGTGGACTTTCAGGGTAAAGTCCATGGTTATGATAATCTTTATGTAGTGGACGGATCCATCGTCCCGGTAAATCTGGGTGTGAATCCCAGCCTCACCATTACCGCATTGGCTGAGTATGTCATGTCCCATTTTCCTGAAAATCCATCCCATGCTTAAACCAGGTTCAGCGCATCAACGAACTCACACAGAAGTACACCATGAATAATTCCAATCAACTTGCGATTCAGACGGAGGGACTCACCAAACATTTCGGTGTGATACACGCCCTGCAGGATGTGTCGCTGCAGGTCCCGGAGGGGACAATATTTGGCTTTTTGGGTCCTAATGGCGCCGGCAAGTCTACACTGATCCGTGTTTTAACAGGGTTGATCCACGCCTCTGCCGGTCATTTTGCAATTCTGGGGCGACGGTCGAAACACAATTTCCAACTGCGTCAGGGCATTGGTGCATTGGTGGACCGGGCGGATTTTTACAAGCAATTGTCAGGTTACCATAACCTGGAATTGTTGGCGCGCATGAGCGGTCACAATAAACCATCGCATTTGAATGACATTCTACACCAGGTGGGATTGTACAACCGGCGGCACGATAAAGTGAAATCCTACAGCCAGGGCATGAAACAACGGTTGGGATTAGGCCAGGCATTGCTGGGCGATCCAAAACTATTGATTCTGGACGAGCCCACCACCGGGTTGGACCCAATCGGAATGGTGGAGATTCGGGATTTCATCCGGAAAATCGCTGAGGAACGCAGTGCCACCATTTTTCTCTCCTCGCATCTGCTCCACGAGGTGGAAGAGTTGTGCACCCACATTGGTCTAATTTTTTCGGGTGATCTGGTGGCTCACGGTTCTATTGAGGACCTATTCCAACACATGGGTGAAATTACACTGGATCTGGAGGTCACCCCCACCGATGTGGCCGAAAAGTTCCTGAATAGCAATGATTTGGTCCAATCCTGCCAACAGACAGCCACCACGTTGCGGGTTTCTATTTTATACGAGAATGTCCCTGAGCTTCTGCGGCAGCTCGCCCGGCAGGAGGTGAATATTTTCAGCGCCTCCCAGAAAAACCGGCTGGAAGCATTTTTCCTTGCCCAGGCGGAGGGCAAATGATCTACCTGACCCTGATTCGAAACGAACTATTCAAAATTTTCAGCTATTGGCGCACCTACATGAGCTATTTCTTTATTCTGTTGCTGGTGCCGCTGTTTTTCTGGGGATTCAGCGTTGGTGGCAGCAGCATTGAGCGCCAATTGACCAATGCCATGGGAGACCATTTTCTCATGGTTGGAAAATTGGTGAATGCTTTCACGGTGGCCTATTTTGTACTGAATTTCCTATGGATTCATATCCCCTTTCTTATTGCTCTGGTGGGTGGGGATGTTCTGGCCGGTGAAGAGGCGGTGGGAACTTACCGGGTCTATCTCACCCGGCCTGTCTCGCGCTGGAGGATTTTCCTGTCCAAGAGCATTGCCACACTCCTTTATACCTTGTCTGTGATCCTGTTTTTGGGCATCATGAGTATCGGCGTGGGCGCACTCTGGATGGGATTGGGTGATTTGGTGGTCTTGCAGGATGGAATCTTGGTTCTGCCGGCGGGAACGGCATTTGTGCGATTCGCCCTGGCCTATGGCTTGTCATTCCTCAATATGTCGATGGTAGCGACCCTGGCAATCCTCTTTTCTGCCATGGTGAAAAATGCCGTGGGACCCGTGATTGGGACTATGGCAATCGTCATCATTTTCTTCGCCATCAGTTCGTTACCGCTGGATTTCTTCGAGACAATCCGACCCTTCTTTTTCACCACCTATTTTGATTCCTGGACCAAAGCATTTTACGATCCCATCCCCTGGGATTACCTCTGGTTGTCCACCTGGACGGCATTGCTCCATATTGTCCTGTTTTTAGGAGGCGCCTTCCTTATTTTCAAACGAAAGGACATCCTGTCATGATACGCCCGCTTTCAATGCTTCTCATCGCCACAATCATCTGGGCGCAACCGCTGAAATCACCGGAGGAAATTTTCAATCTGGTACGTGAAAATTTGAGCCTCATTCAGGACTACCAGGTGGACATGAAAATCAAGGTCGCCATGCCCGGATTTCGTATGCCGGGGAAAAAAGTGAGTTATGCATTCAAAGTACCGGACAAGGTCAAATTAGAAACCACCGGATTCGCCGTCGTCCCCCGCCAGGGAATTCTGCCGTTTTATAATGAACTCATGAATGATTCCCTACAGATTAATGTAGAAACCCTGGAGCGCACCACCATAGATGGCGAAAATGTGTGGGTGGTGGCGTTTCAGGATTCGCTCTATAGGCAGGATGCCCTGATCAAACTGTGGGTCACCGACCCTCATGGAACCATTTTAAAGGGAGTCGCTACGATTGGTGGTAAAGATGTACTCACTCTCACCTCCCAATATGCTCATGTGGAAGGAATCGCCTGGATGCCGGTGGAAACAGAGATGGAAATCATGCTGCCGGGCCAGATGAAGACGCTCCAGCATTTCAACAGCACGCCCCAGGCCAAGATGGACGTGATGAACAGTCTGCGGGATACTACGGAAACACCGGTGTCCGGTAGCATTCACCTGGAATTCTCCAAATACAAGCTGAACCGGGGTCTGCCTGACAGCTTTTTCCAAGAGGATTAAATCTCGATTTCTCCATTTTCTCAACTGATTTCAAGTTGAGTTTTCACCCCATAAAAGCTACATTTCGCGGCTCATTAAAAAGGTGAAGCTGAAGGAGTTGAAACTTGAAAACAGCGGTTGTTGCGCTGGGCGGAAATGCCATCTCACCGGTGGGTGAAGTCGATACCATTGCCAAACAATTTACACAAACCCGGAAAAGCCTGAATGCCATTATACAGCTGTTAAAAAATGACATTCTGCCAGTAATTTCTCACGGAAACGGCCCCCAGGTTGGCAGCGCCTTGTTACGCACCGAAATGACCGCTGACAAGCTCATGTATCTCCCGCTGGGGATTTGTGTCGCAGACACCGAAGGCGGCATGGGATATATGATTGAACAGAGTCTCCAGAACCGTCTCAGGGATGAAAATATCAACCGCACGGTAGTGACACTTGTAACCCAGGTTGTGGTGTCCAAAGATGATCCTTCCATCACCGACCCCAGCAAATTTATCGGACCGGCACTTCCTGAAGAGGACGCGCGGAGACGAGCCAAACGATTTGGCTGGCAGATCAAACCTTACGGGGAAGACAAATGGCGCCGCGTTGTGCCATCCCCGGAACCCATTGAGATCGTCAACCGGGAAGCGATTCGACATCTGGTGGAGAATGGTCATATTGTCATTGCAGCCGGTGGTGGTGGTGTGCCGGTATATTATGATGAGCATGGGAATCTGGAGGGTATGGACGCCGTTATTGATAAAGACCGGGCTTCTGCACTCATGGCGAATCAAATCGGTGCCGAGACACTATTCATCCTCACGGCTGTTCCAAAAGTAGCGCTGAATTTTGGTAAACCAGATCAGGTGTGGCTGGACCACATGACGATTAGGGAAGCGGAACGATATCTGGCCGAAGGACATTTCCCCGGTGGCAGCATGGGACCGAAAATTGAAGCGGCTGTGAAATTTCTGAAAAATGGCGGTCAACGCGTCGTCATCACGGATATTGAAACACTGAGTGAGCAGTTTAATGACACACTGGGAACCGTCATCACCCGGGACTGACAGGACGATTACAATTACAATGCACTTCAACCTCTTCGCTCCTCACACCAATCATAAACTTCCTTTTCAACACAGTTATTTTGATAATCATAACAAGGGGACATCATGAAAATTCATGAATACCAGGCCAAGGAGATTTTCCGGAAATACAATGTTCCGGTACCCGATGGCAATGTTGCATTTAATCCTGACGAAGCAGTAGAAGTCGCTGAATCCCTGGACTCACAGGTCTATGTGGTAAAAGCGCAAATTCATGCCGGTGGCCGTGGTAAGGGCGGCGGTGTGAAATTGGCCCAATCAACGGATGAAGTTCGTTCGCTGGCTGAAGCCATGCTGGGCATGACGCTGGTGACACACCAAACCGGACCCGGGGGAAAAGAGGTTCAGCGTATCCTTGTGGAGCAGGGCGTAGACATCAAACGCGAATTGTATGTGGGAATTGTACTGGACCGCCAAGCCGGCAAAGATGTGTTTATGGTTTCCACAGAAGGTGGTGTGGAGATCGAGAAGGTCGCCGCGGAAACGCCGGAGAAAATTATCAAGGAATGGGTAGAGCCCGGTTTGGGCTTACAGACATTTCAGGCACGGAAACTGGCCTATGCTTTGGGGCTTGAAGGAAATCAGGTACGCAGCGCCGTAAAATTTTTCCACGCGCTGTATAAGGCCTATTCTGCTTCCGATGCATCATTGGCCGAGATTAACCCGCTGGTGGTCACCGGAAGTGGCGACGTCATGGCGCTGGATGCCAAGATGAATTTTGACGACAATGCCCTGTTCCGTCACAAAGACATCATGGAATTACGGGATCTGTCCGAAGAGGAGCCCTCGGAAATCGAGGCCACCAAGCACAACCTGAATTACATCAAACTAGATGGCAATGTGGGTTGCATGGTGAATGGCGCCGGACTGGCCATGGCCACCATGGACATTATTAAACTTCATGGCGGCGAACCGGCAAATTTCCTGGATGTGGGCGGTGTGGCGAACGCCGAAACGGTGGCAAACGGGTTTCGTATCATTATGAACGACCCCAATGTGAAGGCTGTTTTAATCAACATTTTTGGTGGAATTGTGCGGTGTGACCGTGTGGCTCAGGGCGTGATAGACGCATTAAATCTGGTGAAGGTGAATGTCCCGCTGGTGGTGCGTCTGGAAGGCACGAATGCCAAAGAAGCGGCTGAACTACTGGAAAATTCCAATCTGGATTTTCTGGTGGCCAACAGCCTGGAAGACGCTGCAAAAAAAGTAACCGCTGCCATCAAGGAGTAAGTGACCATGAGTATTTTAGTGAATGATAATACACGTCTGATCGTTCAGGGCATCACCGGTAGTGAAGGTTCTTTTCATACGCAACAAATGATTGAATATGGCACCCAAGTTGTGGCTGGTGTGACTCCCGGTAAAGGCGGGCAAAAGACCGAGCACAGTGTCCCTATTTTTAATACCGTTTCGGAAGCCCAAAATGCTACTGATGCCAATACATCCGTTATTTTTGTACCTCCACCCTTTGCCGCTGATGCTATTATGGAAGCTACGGATGCAGATCTGGATCTGGTCATTTGTATTACGGAAGGCATCCCCGTGCAGGACATGGTGAAGGTAAAAACTTATATGGCAGGGCGGAAAACGCGCCTAGTGGGTCCCAACTGCCCCGGCGTTATTTCCCCGGGCAAAGCCAAAATCGGTATAATGCCTGGCTTTATCCATAAAAAAGGCAGCGTGGGTGTCATCAGTCGCTCCGGTACCCTCACCTACGAAGCAGTTCATCAGCTCACCACCCGGAATATCGGGCAATCCACTTGTATCGGGATTGGTGGTGATCCGATCAATGGAACGAACTTTATCGACTTGTTGAAAATGTTTCAGGATGACCCTAACACAGACGCGGTAGTACTCATCGGTGAGATCGGTGGGACCGCCGAAGAAGAAGCCGCTGCGTGGGCGCAGGCAAATTTCAGCAAACCAATTGTGGCATTCATTGCCGGCCAGACTGCACCTCCGGGACGCCGAATGGGTCATGCCGGAGCCATTATTTCCGGTGGTAAAGGCACTGCCGAAGATAAAGTAAAAGCCCTGCGGGATGCGGGCATCATCGTGTCCGATAGTCCGGCCACAATTGGTGAGCTGATTGAAAAAGCGCTGCAGAACTGATATTCAGAGCGTGAAGCTGAATTTGAAGTGAGATTTGGGGAGAGTCCCGAATTAAAAATGACAACTAAAGAACAGATACAGGAGTGACTGAATTGGGAAATCGTACTTTTGCCATGATCAAACCCGATGCCGTTGAAAGCGGCAAATGGGGTAAAATCATTGACCACATTATTGCCGAAGATTACAAAATCCTGGGTGTAAAGATGCAGCGAATGTCTGAAGCAGAAGCTCGGGCATTTTATGCGGTGCACAAAGAACGACCGTTTTACGAAGAATTGGTGGAATTTATGTCTTCCGGCCCCAGCGTTTTGCTGGTGCTGGAAAAAGCAGATGCGGTTCCTGCCTGGCGCGATACCATCGGCGCTACGGATCCTGCAGAAGCAGCAGCCGGAACTATTCGGGCAAAATTCGCTGAAAACAAGGGCCGTAATGCCGTGCATGGCTCCGATTCTGACGAAAATGCCCAGAAAGAAATTGCATTTTTCTTTAGTGAAGCTGAACTTATTTTAAACCAATAACTTCAGGCGAATTCAGTTGGGAGGCTGTGAATGTCCAGAGTAAAAATTCTTGTACTGAGCGCCACGATAGCCATCGTATTGAGTGGTTGTGACCTCTGGAATAAATACATGGGTCGGGAAGATGTTGCCCTTGGCGAGTATATCACCGTTGAGCATAGCGGTCCCGGCAGTGCACGATGGACTTTCACAGCCTTTCCCGACAGTAGTACGCTCACACCCAACGACATCCTACCGTCAGACACCTCTCTCATCATCTCTTTTCTGCCGGATGTTCCCGGTAAATATGACTTTCAGCTTGCCATTAATAGCGATGGAGCCATTGACCTGAAGAACTTTTATTATTCCGTTGAAATGCCCGCCAGTGGCGAATTGGTGTTGAGTGAAATCCCGGATCACCTAAAAGTTTATCTCAACACACGGGATACGCTGGATTCGCTGGGGCTTAATAGTGCGGGTAATGGCCGGGATACCAACCAACGCAGCTATCTGGACAAAGTGGTGTCTCCAAAGGAATACACTGCCATGCAGACGAAACACGACACCCAGCCTGCTGCAAAATCAAAACCTGCGGCAAAGCCCAAACCGACCATGCGGAAAAAATCCACACCAACCAGACCGACTGCGTCCAGCAGTGAGCCAAACCGCGGGAATCTGGTTCCCCGGGCCAACAAAAGTTTTACCATCCAAATTTCCTCCTGGGAATCACTGGAAGAAGCTCAGGCTGCGGTAAAAAGTCTGCGTGGTACTTATGGGCTGGAAGGATATATCCAGCGTGTCTTTTTCAAAGATACCGACCAGGTATTTTACCGGGTGCGGGTAGGGAATTACAAGACCTACTCAGAGGCAAAGGCCGCTGCAAAAGATGTTCAGCGAACAACAAATTTCCCTGTTTGGGTTGACTATGTACGCAAAGAGATGTAATGGCGTCGAATGCTGTTATTTCTTATCCGCTTCAATACCCTTTCAAAAACGACTTTTTCAAATAAGCCAACTGGCTATTGCTATTTAATGTGTTTGCTGTGGTCACTTACACTAAACGATTTTGGAACTGATTTGAATATTTTAGGAGGATGAGTCGTGCTTAAAACTGCGTTACACTGGAATTTTAAAGATGTCTTTCGCGCACCCCGCCTGGGGTTAGGGAAACGCATGCTGGTTATGCTGGAAGCCAACCTAATCGGCTATCTGCTCTATCTGATTCTGATCTATTTGGGACAGATGATGGATGGTCAGGGATTCAGCTATGTCTGGAGTAATTACGCATTACTGCCATTTATGCCCTTCTGGAACATGGGACCATCAACCATGATTCTGGGCTGGTTGGCCAGTCTGATTTGGTTCATAGCCATTTACACCGGGTCTGGCGCCATTGCTAAAATTACCATCAAAGAATTCAAAGGCGATTTGTTCTATTCGTCCAATGACGGGTGGAAATATGCCCTGAAGAAGGCATTCCCCATTTTCATGGGACCTGTCTCGATTCTGTTGGTTATCGCCTTTTTCGTTGTTCTGGCTGGTGTGTTTGGCTGGCTGGCACAATGGCCGGTTCTGGACATTCTGATTTATGGCCTTCTGTTTGTATTATTTTTACCCACTGCAGTATTTTTGGTGTACTCACTCCTGTCATTTGCCGTGGGCCTTTTGTTCTCCCCCAGTATTGTCAGTTGCGCGGAAGAAGACACCATGGGTTCCATGTTTGGTTCCTTCACGCTGTTGTGGAATCAACCCTGGCGGCTAACTTTATACACTTTACTCTTGGCAGTTTTAACATTTATCGGGTATCACATCCTGTTAATTTTTCTGGTGCTTGGATTTCAGTTTCTGGAGTTTGTCTTTGGCCAGTCCTGGCTCATGGGTGAGTCCTTTTACGCTGTGAAAGCGACCGTTCTGGGACTTTTCCCTAATCTGGGATTCAACCAGATTGCCTTTTACCCGGACTGTGTTTATGGCGAATGGATGGTTTCCCTGCAACAAATGTTTGCTGGTAACATGCAGGCAACTACTGGTGGGGCCACGACGACCATTACGGGTGTGATTGTTGGTATCATTAGTTTCATGGCCATGTTGCTGGTCCCCTCTTATGGATTGTCCATTTTCGCTTCCGGTATGGCCACCATTTTCATCATACTCACAAAATTCAAAGACGATGACGATCTGATTGAGCGTAAAGATGAAGAAGAGCGCAAGGAAGAGGAAGAGAAGGAAGAAGAGAACGAATCTGAGGATGAGGAACCATCGCTTCCGGACGATTTAGATGAGAACGAAAGCGATGCGGATTCAGATGATAAAACGATAGAAGGTTCCTCTGAAGCTGACGAGGAAAAGAAAATCGATGATTAGTTGATTAACTCAAAATGCGTTAGAAAAGAAGCGGCTCCCGATTAGGAGCCGCTTCTGGTTTATTCGTTTTTTTGTTTTAACTTGGAATTTAACAATACTCGGAATCAGAAAAAGCGCGGGGCTTACCCAGGATTTCTGCCATGAGAATTCCCTGGACCAGAATCGAACGGTTCTTGAAAATCGACTGTAGTCGCTCTTCTGCTGAAGCCTCCCGCTGATCCAGAAGATATGAATCCAGCGAAACGTCATAGGCTTTTGACCGCTGTGAAATCTGCTCCTTACTGAAGACACTCTGACCCTCCTTGATGGTTACATCGGAGGGTACTTGTGCATCCATCGGCTGAGCGGCTGGCTTTTCTTCTTTCTCAAACTCCGCGTCCATCTCAATCGCATCTTCATCAATCGTATTCTCCGCCTGCGTTAAATCCTCACCTTCATCAAAGGCACCCAGGATCTGCTGCAAAAGCGAATCCCGGGTAGATTTCTGAGCGCGCTTGGAGATATTCGAGAAGGTGCTCTGAAAATCCGTATATCCCTGCTGCTTCCCTTCCGACTCGGAATCAAACTCCCGTTCGGGTTCCCGGGAGCGCACATACTCAGAGCGTTTTTCTGAGATTGGTTCGGTGGAAGCCGAAGGATGTACGGTCTGGCGTTCGGGCCGGGTTGGTCGAGACGATTGCTTTTCCTTATTGCGTTTCCGGAGTAAACCGGTGAGCACGAAATAAATGACCAACCCGATTATGGGAAATAGATTTTCCATCATTCAACCCGATTTATTTGTCACTGGATGGTGTTCCGCCACCGGATGATTCACCACCGGAAATGCTGTCACGCATATCGGTGTCGGCCTGAATATTCTGCATCCGGTAATAATCCATTACACCCAGATTTCCCTTCTTAAAGGCTTCCGCCATAGCCAGGGGTACCTGTGCCTCAGCTTCTACCACACGTGCCCGCATTTCCTGTGTTCTGGCCTTCATTTCCTGTTCTGAGGCTACAGCCATGGCCCGTCGTTCCTCTGCCTTGGCCTGGGCGATATTTTTGTCCGCATTGGCCTGGTCCATCTGGAGCTGTGCGCCGATGTTCTTACCCACATCCACGTCAGCAATATCGATAGAGAGAATTTCGAAAGCGGTACCGGCGTCCAATCCTTTAGCAAGTACCTTTTTCGAGATGATATCCGGATTTTCCAGCACTGCTTTATGACTGTCGGCTGAACCGATACTACTCACAATACCCTCACCCACACGCGCCAGGACCGTCTCTTCACCGGCACCACCAACCAGGCGTTCGATATTTGCGCGAACGGTTACACGCGCAATGCTATAGAGCTGAATACCATCTTTGGCAATTGCGGATACCTTGGGTGTCTCAATAACCTTTGGATTCACGGACATTTTTACCGCTTCCAGTACATCCCTTCCGGCCAGGTCAATTGCGGCAGCCCGCTGGAAGGGTAACGGGATATTCGCTTTATCAGCAGCAATCAACGCCTGCACAACCCGGGAGACATTTCCACCCGCCAGAAAGTGCGCTTCCAGCTGGTCGGTATTGATATCCAGACCGGCTTTGCGGGCACTGATGAGTGAATTCATGATCAGCGGGGGCGGAATCCGCCGCAGACGCATACCAATCAGGGAAAACAGACTGATATAAACCCGCGCGGCCGCAGCGCTTACCCACAAACCAATGGGGATAAAATAGGAAAACAGGAACAGTAAAAGGATGATACCAATAATGATAAAAATCAGTGTGAGGGACATAGAACCTCCAGTTTGTTCAATGAATTATGTGTACCAAACAACATTTTTTTTACGTCATTTGATTCGGTTTATCAGATTTCAATTCACGCACCATAATGCGATTGCCATCCACCCGAATAACTTCGATGGGCGTATCCTTCTCAATGTAATTCCCAAGCGTAACCACATCCAGTCTTTGGTCACCGATGACGGCGGTGCCTGCCGGGCGCAGCGTCGTAATGGCCGTGCCGGTAGCCCCTGCCAGACTCTCCAAGCCTAAACTGCTGGAATAACCGCCCGTACTCAATTCGGAAGTCTGTAAAGATAATTTCTGCCAGAATTGCGTCTTTCCGATATTGCGTACCAGGAGAACCGTGCCGGCGATTGCGCCTGTCATTGCTATTAATATCCCGATTAACGCCCGATTGATCTCACCCTGGGTGGGTATTTCAGGAATCATGGAACGGAACAGGCCGAACATGAGCACAATAATGCCGGCAATTCCGGTAATGCCGAAGCCGGGGACAACAAACACCTCCAATCCCAGCAGGATCAAGCCAACCACAATGATAATCAAATCGGTCATGCTGGCCAGATCCGCGATGATGGATGTGGAAAAGAATAGCGCCAACGCCACAACAGCAATGGTACCACCAATCCCCCAACCGGGGCTCTGTAATTCAAAAATCAGCCCCAGGAAGCCGATGGTCATCAATAGCGAACTCACCACCGGATCAGTAAGAAAACGGACAATTTTTTCTGACCAGGTAGGTTTGACGATTTCCACCATGCTGGCTTTGAAACCGAAATGGTTGAGGATCTCCTCCCGGGTTTCCATTTGATAGTCCGCCATCCCATATTTCAGGGCAGTTTTTGTCCGCAATGTCAAGAGTTTCCCTGCACGCGCCCCTTCCACATCCGTAAGGAACAGGGTATCACCCGCGTCGGTTACCAGCGTATCTACATCCAGCGATTCATCCACCATTGCCATGGCAATCTGACCATTGCGACCTTTCGCCTCAGCCGTGGCGGCCATCTCTTCACGCATGTACGACTGGGCTTTTTCGTTAGCCTTATTGGCCTGCTGGTCCACAACGGTGGTGGCTCCGAAGGTGGCTCCGGAGTGCATGATTATCGTATCGCAAGCCAGAGAGATCAACGAGCCGGCTGAGATGGCTTTGGTATTGATGTAGGCAATGGTCATTACATCAGAGCGCAGCAGCGCGTTCTTCATCATGGTCGCCGCGTCTACCCGACCGCCAAAGGTGTCAATATCCAGCAGAATGGCATCCCCGCCCTGGGTGTTCATTTCCGGAATGGCGCGCTCAAAAAAATGTGCCAGCCCCATGTCAATCGTACCATGGACTTCAAGAACATAGACTTGTGCCCATATCAGAGCTGGGAGGAATAATAATAGAAACAACCGCTTCATGTTTTTATCTCGTTTTTTGTGTTGGGAAAATTACATGGAACAGGATTTTTTTGCAAGCTGAAAGCCCTTGTAAAAATTGCAATTTAATTGTGCTGCAAGGTCATTACGGCATCCCCGTAACGTGTGTCTATGGACAGTTGTACCGGAATATGCGGCTCTTTAACCGAAAGCCAGATCGTGATGAACAGATCGTTCTCCTCAGCCTTTTCTGAGCGCTCCAGCGGTCGCAACTCATAGGCCGGAATTTTATTCCCATCCACATGGATATGCTCCATCGCCTGAATATGCAGAGAAAGCCGACCCGTGGATCTTCCATCGAATAACGTATAAAAAAGTGTATCGCCAACCTCAAGTGGGACACCACGCATGTGGTAGAGCAGGCTGGGAATGTCCTTGAGTCGGGCATGTTTCATCACCTGCTGGTCGTCATTAATCGAAATAAGACTATCCTGCCAATCAAATGTCACCTGATAATCGCGTTTGTACTTCCCTTCCCGTATCCGCTTTTTATGGGTCAGAAGTTCTCCTGTGGTCAAATTATAAGTCGACTCAATGGCATCGTCCATTTTCCAGAGACGCGATAGCCACCTAGATGATTGAATAGTGAATCGACTCTGCAATCGCTGTTCAATCTGATCAAATTCCAACCGGGCGTGCCCGGCTTTAATAAAACCATATTTCACTGTGTAGTTATAATGCTCCTGCGCCATCAGAATCCGGGGATTCCATACCAACAATAACAGAAAAATTGGAATAAATGCCTTCATCCGCGCTGCCTAGTGACATGCTCCTATAAAATCCGTGCGATACTGCGTACAAAGACTAAATTTTTCCCGTGGCGCACAAATTCGGTAAACGGGTCGTATTATTCTCAATCGTGGGGGTTTCCGGTATCGTAGTGAATATGGGCATCCTGTGGATATTGACGCATTTTGTGAATATTCACTACGCATTAGCTTCTCCCCTGGCAATCGAACTATCCATCATCAACAATTTCATCTGGAACGACCGGTTTACCTGGCGCGGAAGACGACGCGCAAGAAAATTGAATATCTGGAATGGTCTTTTACGGTTCAATATCGTGAGTTGGATTGCAGGTAGCATGAACTGGCTTTTACTCATTCTATTTACAGAAGTTGCCGGAATTTATTATCTCTGGGCAAATTTACTGGCCATCGCAATCGCCGCAGCCATGAATTTTTTCCTCAATGAGAAATGGACATTCAAAGCGATGCCCGATTGGGAGGAGCATTAGGAACCTGCTAATCCATGGTAATTTTCGCAGCGAAAGATCTGAATCCGGCGTGTGTGCTGCCCGAAGTTTTCAAATGTCAACTCATCAATCTTCTCCACCGTATCAAAATAGGGCGCGATTTTCCCCGGTTTAAAACGGTATTCGCGACGGTCATCCACCACCAAAATTCCGGTTTTTCCCCGTAATTCATCCGGATTTTGCCAGTAATCGAACTGGAGCGCGCCCTCTCCAAATACATTCTGAGCAAATGTTTCCGGCTGCCCCGGCAGGTAAAATCGCAGCAGAGAACTCACCTTGTAATTAGTGCTGTAGACGAATACCTCTGAACCGTTACTCGCCTCGTCCCGAACAATCTCATCTACCCGAGCTGCTGTATCTTTCCAACCACTCCAGGTATTGCCCTCCCCCAATGGCATGTTAGGGATCAGGATCACCACCAGTCCAATTCCGTAAAATACCAGCGCGGAAGCGAGTCCTGTTTTCAGCACTTTCCGGGAGCGGTTTTCTTCTAAATAATATTTGATAAACAGGATTAACCATGACCAGTACGCCGGCACCAGCCAATTCATTTTTACCAGTGTTTTAAAACTCACCAGTACAAAAAACGGCAGCAAAATCCCACCACTGGCGAACAGCAGTAATTCCCCTGGACTCAGGTTTTTTTTCAATACTTTTGGAAGAACCCGAACAATCCCCCACACCAGAAATCCGAAGAAAAAGGGCGTGAGCATGAACAGCTGGGAGCCAATTAACTCGCCAAAAAATCGTAATCCCCACCCATCCATGCCACTCACGCGACGACTGCCCTGAAAGGCCAGCGAAGCCCATTCATGGGTGGCATTCCAGTACAAAACCGGTGTAAAAACCAGCACAGCCAGCAGACTGGCCAGATAAGGATGCGGTGTGGCCAACCAGCGGCGATTGTCTTTGGAGAGGAGCAGAAACAGGAAGACACTGGGGATCAGGAAAATCCCGGAATATTTGGACATCCAAGCCAGACCCATGGCGATGCCCGCCAGATACCAGTACTTTGCCTGCTCCGTCTTCACCACACGCCAAATCAGGAAGATGGTGAGCGACCAGAACATGAGTAATGGTGAATCGGGTGAAATGACGAAACCGTACAGCTCGTAGATTATGGTCGAATTCAATGCCAGGAGTGCCAGAAAGGTGAGACGCTCGTTTTCGAAAATCTCCTGAATCAGTTTGGCCCAGATGACATAGGTTCCCAAAAAATACAGGACCGCGGCAACTTTTATCCCGAAAATGGTTTGCCCGAAAAGGTGCGTGGTAACCCAAATCAGCCAGGTGGCCATGGGAGGATGGTCAAAATAAGACCAGTCCAATGCTTGTGACCAGCTCCAGTAGTAAGCTTCCTGTGGTGTTAAGGGTGTGATAAAAGCCAGGATCAGGCGTAGCAGTGTGAATCCCAGCAGAACGTTCCAGACTCGCTTACTCAATCCCAAATTCGTCATTTTTTTAGCTAAGACTCGAATTGCATTTGATGGAGCTTTTTGTACAAACTACCCCTCTCCAACAGCTCTTTGTGATTTCCGAATTCAACAATTCTGCCCTTGTCCATCACTGCGATTCGATTGGCATTCAATATCGTGGTCAGCCGGTGAGCAATGACGATGGCCGTGCGATTCTTCATCAGGCGATCAATCGCCCGTTGCACCAGACGCTCCGATTCTGTATCCAGGGCAGATGTGGCTTCGTCCAGGATCAGCATGGATGGATTTTTCAGCAATGCCCTGGCTATGGCGATGCGTTGGCGTTGACCACCCGAAAGGCGCGTTCCCCGCTCCCCGATAATGGTGTCGTACCCCATGTCCATCTCTTGGATGAATAGATGCGCGTGGGCCAGTTTGGCGGCCTCAATCACCTCTTCCCGGGATTTTTCCATAGCATAGGCAATATTGTTGTGAATGGTATCGTTAAACAGAATGGTTTCCTGGCTTACAATGCCCAACTGGCTGCGTAACGAGAAGCGTGTGACTTCCCGGATATCCAGATTATCAATCAAAATGCGGCCAGATGTGACATCATAGAAACGGGGGAGTAAATCGGCCAAGGTGGATTTCCCGGCACCACTGGCCCCCACCAAGGCCACCACTTCACCCTTTTTGATGGTGAGATTAATTTCCTTCACTGCCGGAATATTGCTGCCCGGATATTGAAAAGAGACCTTTTCATACACAATTTCTTTCTCAATGGGTGGCATCTCTCTGGCATTGGGAAGGTCCCGAATGGAAGATTTCATATCCAGAATGCTGAAAATCCGCTCTCCGGCAGCGATACCGGTTTGAATCGGGACATTCACATTTGCCAGATTCCGAATCGGTTGGAACATGGCAAACAGGAGCACAATGAAACGCATGAAATCTTCACTGGTGATGACCTCATATTTCAACACCTGGACACCGCCGTACCACAACAGCAGGACAGCCATGGTCACACCCAGCATTTCTGTGATGGGCAGATTGGCACCCTGGAGCCGGATTTGGCGAAACATCAATTTGAGTAGTTTAAAGGTCTCTTTGTGAAAACGCTGTGACTCTACCGATTCAGCATTAAAGGCTTTCACGATACGGATTCCGGAAAATGTCTCCGTCATGCGCGAGGTGACTTCACCCAGTTGCACCTGTGTCCGACTCGCCCGGCGACGCAAACTCTGGCTGATTTTGTAAATGAAAAATCCGGTTACCGGCGCAACCAGCAGTGAGATCAGGGTCAATTTCCATTGAATGACAAAAAGCAGCCCCAGCATTACCACGATATTCAGCGGCTCGATGATCAACGGACGAAACGTGGTTGTGAGCGCGTTATTCACCATCATCACATCGTTCATGGCCAATGAAATCATATCACCGGTTCTGCGGGTATTGTAGAATGCCAGTGGCTGGTGGAGAAAATGGTCAAAAATCATATTACGCAGGTTCCGGATGACCCGCACCTGTACCCAACCATTCAACAACCAGGTGATGTAATACGTGATACTTTTGATGAAATAACTCACTAGAATGACCACCACCACCGCTCTCAATGCCGAAATTTTATCACCACCGGTAAAATATTTGTAGGTCAGCCATTTCAGGTATTCATTGATATTGGACCAGTCACCGCTCAGCACCACCTGCTCCATCGCCTGGGGCGTGGAACTGAATAGTGTGGAGACAAAGGATGCAGCAAACCACAGTGCCACGCTGTTGGCAATCACATTCAGAATGGAGGAAAGCATACCACCGCCGATATGCGGCCAGAATGGTTTGACTAATTTTAATAAACGGGTATACATAATAATCAGGTCAAATAATCCGCCAGTTTTTCAACAGGGATAACGCCTTCCCGAAGAATCTCAAAAGGAGATTGAGAAATATCAATGACGGTACTGCCCTGGGAGCGGGAAAGCGTTCCGTAATCAAACAACAGGTCAACCTGGTCGCTGAAATAGGCTATGATGGTTTCGATATTTAAGGCACTGGGATACCCTGAAAGGTTCGCGGATGTACTGGTGATGGGACGGCCGAATGCTTCCACCAGGCGAAGATTCAGGGGATGATCCGGAACCCGCAGTCCGGTGAGGCCTCGTTCTGATTCAATACCATCAGCCAAACCCAGATTACAATGTGCCACGATCGTCAATTGGCCCGGGAGAAATTCGCGAATGAGTTTTTCTGCAGCGGGTGTGCGATTTTCAATCGCCTTGAGCAAATCATCCACCGAGGCCAGCATTACAGACATGGGGACTTTGGAGCGATTTTTCAGTTCATAAAGTCGTTGAACCGCTGCCGTGTTGGTACTATCAACCCCCAGCCCGTATAGCGTATCGGTGGGATATCCAATGATACCACCTTCAGCAAGAATTTGACAGGCGGCGTCAATGGCTTCACCACTGGCTTGCCCGTCCGGATTTATCTCAATGATCTGCATTTGGGAATGATACGCTCCGAAGTGGATTTGTTCAAGCGACTTAGTGGGGGCGGGATCCGGTATTTCGGGTGGCTGCTTCCCGTTTATCAATGTTGCGCCACCGTTTGTGAAACCATAGATATTGGTCCGGATATTTACGAATAATGGCTTCCAATTTTTTCAGACCAGTTCCCACCACTTCCTGAATAAAATCCTCATTTACCCGCTGCGGAATGTCAATTCTAAGCGGTTCCCAATCCATGACAAAGCGTCCCCGGTGAATATGCATGGCAACAAAAATGATTTCTGCCGGCGTGCGGTGTGCCAAAACCGCAACACCTTTGGGGCTGGGTGACGGTAGTCCAAAAAACTCCACCGTGATGCCCTGCCGGCCTTTATACTGATCACCCACAATACACATGTTTCCGATGTCTCGGAGACGCGTGACAAATGCCGGCATTTTGGACCAGGAATCCACCAGAATCATGTTTTTGCGTGTCCGGAGCCAGGAAAGGAATTTATCCACCAAAGGATTCCTTTGAATCCGGTAAATGGCGGATGTTTTCCCCGCCAAAATAGCCATATAGCGACCCGCCATCTCCCAACTCCCGAAATGTCCGGTAAAAAGGATGAATGGTTCACCCGAAGCCTGTTTCGCAGCGGTGTATTCGGCAAATCCGGGAGACTCAATCAGGCGCAGAATTTTCTGGTCGGACATTGTCCATATTTTCATGGTGGTAATGAAACTCTCACCCCAGTGGGCGTAGACATCGCGGGTACTCGTGTCGATTTTGTCAGCCGGCCAGTCAGGGAAGGCACGCTTGAGATTCGACTTCACGACCTGCTTGCGAATGGGCACCCAGTACCCCAAAAACAAACCCAGTCCGCGTCCAAAGCGCCATACCACCGCCCAGGGCAGAATCGTCATCAAAAGGGTGAATATCACCAGTGCGATGAATTCCACACCATAGCGTACCCATAGTAGGATTCCGATTTGTGGTGAACCGCCGGGTGGTTTAGACGCCATACTTTACACCAATGCTACAATCCGCAATGGATTACAGTTTGGCAATGTCCTGAATTGTCACATAAATGATGAGCCCCAACAAAAGGACCATGCCCACTTGTTGGATGACCACTTTGGCTTTAATGGGCAGAGGCCTGCGAATTAAACCTTCAATTGCGATAATAATGAACTGGCCGCCATCCAGTCCCGGGATGGGTAGAATGTTGATAAACGCCAGGTTCACGGACAAAATCGCCATAAAATAAAAGACATCCAGCCAACCCTGTCTGGCCATATCGCCGGCCATTTTGGCAATTGCAACCGGACCGCCCAGCTCTTTCATGGATGCGTCGCCGGAAATGAGCATGCCCAGACTCCGCACCATCAGCGTTCCAAAGCTGTAGGTATTCTGGGCACCCAGTTTTGCAGCTTCAAAAAAGCCCACTTCCCGCTGGATGGTTTCCGGACCAATCCCGATCATCCCGTAGGTTTCCACCCCATTTTCTGTGGGAACTGTCTCAGACACCGTGGTCAATGTGGCGGATTGAAGAACTCTATCCCGTTCCCAGGTAATGTCTACTGTTTTACCCGGCAGACTATGAATCACATCGATTAAATCATCCCAGCTGTTAATCTGTTGGTTATTCACAGAGACAATTCGGTCGCCGGGCTGTATTCCTGCCTGTTCAGCCGGATAGACCGGTCGTGCCTGACTACCACTAAGACTGCCCACCACAGCGGAATTGGTCATTTCCGGTACGCCATTGGACAGGAAAATAGTACTGAATAAAAACCACGCCAGAATGGTGTTCATGATCACACCGGCAGAAATAACGAACAACTGCTGCCAACGCTTTTTACTGGTAAATTCCCAGGGCTTGCCCTTAATGCTGGTGTCCAGGGATTCGTCAATGGTCCCGGCCATTTTCACATAACCACCCAGTGGAGTCCAGGAAACATTGTACTCCGTATCGCCCGCTTTGGGATTTTTACGCCGAAATCGATATTCAACCAGAGCGGCATTGAACAATTTCTGTAAAAACCACGGAATATGAATGGTCACCCAGAGTCCGTCTACTTTGTTTCGGAAACTCAGGAACCTTGGGGGAAAACCGATGGAAAATCGTTCCACCCGAATGCCCACCGAACGGGCGGCCAGAAAATGCCCCAATTCATGGATTAGAATCAAAATCCCCAGCGTGAAAATCGCTGCCAGGATGGAAATCAGTGTTGTGTTTATGGTTGCTAACATTGCCGTCTCTTATAGTTGATTAACATAGGTTTGTGTCCAGCTTTCCAGCGTTAAAATATCCTCCATTTGAGGATGTTCAACAAAATCATGGGCTTCCAAGGCACGCTCAATCAGAATAGGAATTTGAGTAAATTTGATTTCGTTCCTTAAAAAACGATACACCGCTGTTTCATTCGCCACATTCAGCACCGTCGTTGCTGTCCCGCCCTGTTTCAATGCATCAAAAGCCAGTTCAATACAGGGAAATTTCTCCAGATCGGGTGCCTCAAAGGTCAATTGTCCCAACCGCACCAAATCCAGTGCCTCCCAATCGGCCGGGCGATGTCGCGGCCAGGTGAGGGCGTACTGGATGGGAATTTTCATATCAGGAACGCCTAACTGGGCTTTCACCGATTTGTCACGAAATTCCACCATGGAATGAATGATGCTCTGTGGATGCACCACAATGTCCAACTGCTCCGGTCCCAGATGAAACAACCAGCGAGCCTCGATGATCTCCAGTCCTTTATTCATCATGGTGGCACTGTCGATTGTGATTTTGTTCCCCATGTCCCAGTTGGGATGCTTCAGCGCTTCCTCAACTGAAATTGTGTTAAATGTTCCTTTATCCCGCGTCCGAAAGGGTCCGCCGGATCCGGTAAGAATCAGTCGTTCCACATCATCCAGATCCTCACCGGTCAGACATTGCCAGATGGCGCTGTGTTCGCTGTCCACTGGGTAAAGTTTCACACCGGTTTGGGTTAACAGCCGGTCAATATAATCACCCGCCATGACCAGACTTTCCTTATTGGATAATGCCACATTCACACCGGCATGCATCGCTTGGACCGTGGGTTCCATGCCGGCACTCCCCACCAGACCGTTGAGCACCAGATCCACATCATCCCGGCCAGCCAGCTCCAACAGCCCTTCCCGTCCCTTCAGGACCTCCAGGTTCGGTAGCGCTGTGGCCACCTTCTCCGCAGCGATTGGATCTGCCACAGCTACCGCCCGGGGTTTGAACTTCTGTGCCTGTTGTATTAATAATTCCGCATTGCGATTACCCGACAGATAGGTCACTACCAGCTCATCGGGAAGATTTTCCACCACCTTCAGGGCGTTCACACCGATGGAACCGGTGCTACCCAGGATGGAAAGTCGTTTTTTCTGCTGTGATGCCGTCAATTTCCAATTCCCAAATTCACACCCACACGACCTGCGGGGCGCATATCATTTAGAAGGAAGCATACATCCAACCGGAGGGACTTAAAAAGGTTTTTCGTCAGATTTCCACTGAAGATCCAATGACTGCGTTCATGCTTTGAAAGTCCCGGAAGATCAGTGTACACGGTCTTTTCCATGTTATACGTGGCACGCAAATCGAAAGCACCACGGGTAAACACGCTGGTAACCTGCTGCGTCAGACTCAGATCCCGTTGGGAAAAGGTCTCCTGCCCACGAATTTCGTTGTTCTGAATCACGGTACTCCAGCGGTTTTTGCCCTGAAACGACCAGATATAATTGGCGCCCACACCATACCCAATCACGGGATATTCTGCCGAAACAGACCAAAGCTGCGCAGTAAAAATCCATTCCGGGAGTGGCTGTACAGCTAAGCCCAGTTCCTGGATTTGTCCCACATGCCCAGAGGTAAGTGGAATGAAATTTTGATGATACGCAACTTGTCCAAATTCGTATAAAAAATCACCCGTGGGCACCGCCATTACGCCGGCCAGCGCCCGCATATCGCGAGAAATATCACTGGGTGATGAGCGCTGTTGCAAGTCAAGCCAACCGGAAGCCAGGAGTTGCCCGGTCAGAAGAATCAGAATAATACAGCGTAGATACATTGCAGTGAAAATTGTGTTAATTCTTCAAGAGGCGAACGATTAGTAAGGGGAGAAGGTAATTGGTATGACCGACTCAGATGATTCCACGAGCGCTGTTTTCAATGAATTCCAGGATATATTCGATCTCTTCCGTCTGGGGAAGATCCTGTTTGATGGACAGGACCGCCTGGGAGACATTGAGTTTGGAGCGGTAGATCAGATTGTAGGCTTCCTTGATCTGGGCGACTGTTTCGGACGTAAATCCCCGACGGCGCAATCCCACGGCATTCAATCCATTATATGAAAGCGGACTGTTGGACGCCCGGATGTAGGGCGGCACGTCTTTACTCACGCGGAATCCGCCGCCAATGAAGCTGTGGCGACCGATGGTCACAAACTGGTGAATGGGCACCATGCCACCGATAATGGCGTATTCCTGAATGGTTACATGCCCCGCCATGTTGCAGGCATTGCTTAGGATGACATGATCACCGATATCACAATCGTGGGCTACATGGGTATAGGCCATGATGAGACAATTTTTCCCGATGGTGGTCTGCCATTTGTCCTCGGTTCCCCGATGAATAGTCACATACTCGCGGATGGTTGAATTCTCACCGATTACTGTGACGGTATCTTCCCCGTCGTATTTCAGATCCTGTGGCCGGCCGCTGACCACTGCCCCGATAAAAATACGGGCATTCTTATGGATGCGGGCACCACGTCCAATCTGGACATGACTGGCGATATCCACGCCGTCACCGATCTCCACATTTTCTTCCACAATCGTATAGGGACCGATGGTGACGTTATCACCGATTTGCACATCTTTATCCGCGAGGATCGCAGTGGGATGGATATTATTGGCCATCAGAGCCTCACTTGTCCACGACGGCTGCCATGAGGTCAGCCTCCATTACCAATTCACCGTCTACAAATGCCCTGCCATGTATTTTAGCGGTCCCCAGACGATATTTCACCATATCCACTTCGAAAATGATCTGGTCACCGGGCTCAATGAGTTTTCGCCAGCGTACATTATCCGCCGCGGAGAAGTACACCAGTTTCCCATCGTGGTCATCAATGGCATTCAGCAGCATGACACCGCCTGCCTGCGCCATGCTCTCAAGGGTAAGCACACCCGGCATCACGGGTTTGCCAGGAAAATGTCCCTGAAAGAACGGTTCGTTGAGGGTGACATTCTTAACGGCGATAATTTTTTCCATGGGCACCAGATCAATGATCCGGTCAATGAGCAAAAAGGGATAGCGGTGCGGCAAAATGTGTTTGATGGCTTCCGTATCCAGAAAGATCTGGCGGTTGCGGGGACGACGCTGATACCGTTTGGACAGAATCTGCTTTTCAAATTCCTTCTTCAGCAGTCTCACCAAGGCCACATTGGAGGCGTGACCGCTGCGGGCGGCGATGACATGTCCCTGAATGGGCATTCCCAACAGGGCTAAATCCCCGATCAAATCCAAGATTTTATGGCGCACCGGTTCATTGGGGAATCGCAGGGATTTCCCGTTCAGAATACCATTTTCCCCCTGAACAATATCATCCTTTATTCCAAAAAGATTTTTTAAACGGTCCAGTTCTTCCGTTTCAATGGGCCGGTCAATCATCACCAGGGCATTATCGACCGAACCCCCTTTGATCAAGCCCTGCTGCTTCAGCTCATCGACCTCGTGCAGAAAGCAAAATGTCCGCGCCGGTGCGAATTGCTCCACAAAATCCTCTTCCAGGGAATAGAAAGAGGTGTACTGGGTCCCCAACGATTGGAGTTTGTAATCGATCATAAACGTTGCCCGAAACTGGTTGGACGGTAAGACATGGATGTCCACACCCTTTTCCGGATCCGTGTAGGTGATGGTACGCTCCACCGTGAGGTACACCCGTTCCGCCTCCTGCTCCACGATGCCCGCTTCCAGTAGTTTCTCTACAAACGGCATGGCGCTGCCATCAGCAACCGGTGGTTCCTTATTGTCCAGCTCGATGAGAATATTGTCGATCTCAAGCCCGCTCACCGCCGCCAAAACATGTTCGGTCGTGTAAATTCTAACGCCATTTTGCTCCAGCGTCGTCCCCCTGGAAATATCCACCACATGATCAATATCCGCTTTGATCTGCGGGGCATTTTTAATGTCAGTACGCCGGAAAACATAGCCGGTATTCTCCGGCGCCGGCCGAAAGGTCATGGTTGTATTCACACCTGTATGTAAACCGATACCGGAAATGGATATGGGGCGCGCGATTGTGCGTTGTTTCGTATTATCCATGGGGGATTGTGTTCCTCTATTCGTTGTCTGACTTCCCTAATTGTGCTTCCAGGGCTTTGATTCGAGCCATGAGGTCCGGTATTTTGCCAATATAGGCATCGCGTTTTAATACCTCTTTGTGGGGTCGCGACGGAAATCCGCCTACCGTCTCACCATCTGACACATCGCGCGTCACACCACCACGGGTAGCGATGGAGACCCGATTGCCCACTTTAACATGACCGATAACGCCACTCTGCCCCCCCATTTGTACATAATCACCCAGCGTGGTACTGCCGGCAATGGCAATCTGGGCAGTTAAAAGACAACCTTTCCCAATCCGCACATTGTGGGCAATATGCACCTGATTATCCAATTTGGTCCAGGCGCCGATTTCCGTGGAACCAATTGTCCCCCGATCAATGGCACAACCAGCACCGATTTCCACATGGTCATGGATAAGGACATTTCCCGTTTGAGGAATTTTTACGATGCCCTCCGGTGAAGGCGCAAAACCAAACCCATCACTGCCAATTACGGAACCACTGTGAATCTCCACCTGGTTTCCAACGATCACTTCATGGTAAATCGTCACGTTGGAATGTAGCCAGCACCCTTCACCAATCCGGGATTTGGTACCAACAGTGGTATGACTTTCCAGAATCGCTTCATCGTTCACCTCCACTTCCGGTCCAATCACCACATACGGTCCAATTTCAGCCGATGCAGATACGGCTGCGGAGGGATGAATAATTGCGGTGGGATGAACGCCGGGGTTGGGCTTGCGGGGCTGGTGATTCAACAGATACAACGCTTTCACCATCCCGGCATACGGGTCGCGCATGCGGATCAGATTGGGAAAATCGATCTCCAAATCTTCGGCAACAATCAGCGCGGCCGCGTTAGTGGATTCAGCATATTTGCGGTATTTGGGATTGGCAATGAAAGAAATTTCATCAGCGCTGGCAGCCTGAATTTCGTTCACGCGCCGGATATTGAGCGTCTCATCACCCTGGAGTTTACCCCCCAGCGCTTGAGACAAGGCCAGCAGGTTCATGGCCAAACCTTATTTCGCTCCGCCTTTGCGCAACTCATTAAGTACCACATTGGTCAGGTCGTAGGAATCCTTGGCATAGAGAATATTACCCTGGACGGTATCGAAAATGAAATCGTACCCGTATTCCTGCCCGACCTTTTTAATTGCCCGATTGATTTTGTCCAGAATGGGAGCGGCAATCTGTTGCTGCTTCTGGTAAATCTCGCCCTGAGGTCCCAATTTCTCTACCTGAAAACGACGCAGTCGGTCACTGAGGCTTTTAATTTCGGTTTCTTTCGCCTTCCGATTTGCCTCGGTAAGGATGAATTTCTGCCGTTCATACTCCTGCTGCAAACTGTCCAACTGGCCCGCCATGGCATAATATTCGGCCTCGATACGACGACCCTCTACCTCCAGTTTGCTCTGCGCCTCCCGAAACTCCTCAAACTCACCCAGAATCGTTTCCGAATTGATATAGCCCAGCTTCTGCGCAAACGCGCCGCTGACCCAGAACAATCCAATGGCTAATAATAATGTAGTTTTCCGACCCAAAATGGTCCCTCCTTGTTTTCTCTAAAATTGCTGCCCAAAAATGAAATGCACTTCTGGTGATCTCCAGGAAGCCTTATCAAGACCCAATGACTCCCGATCAAAACCCCATCCCAGGTCAATGCCTAATAAACCGATGGGCTGCATGATAATTCGTCCACCAAAACCTACCGACCGTTTCAGGTCATAGAAGTTGGTTTCGTTCCAATCCCGCCAGGTATTTCCGGCTTCTGCAAATAGCAGCAGGTATAACAGCGGGTTCGGTGATAGTTTAAGCCGAAGTTCGCTGGTTACCTTAAATAAACTTTTACCTCCATACCAAATTCCCGCAGTGGTTGGTGGGCGAACAGAGCGTTCCGGATAGCCACGCAAAGCGGTTCCCCAGATGAGACCGGCTCCCCCCATAAAAAAGTATTCATCGTAAGGAATAATATGCGTCAGATCGTCATCCAGCGGTGTTAAATATCCCATTTCCCCCCGGTTTCGCCAAGTAAGGTTCTCATGCCCCAGTGGGCTGTACCATTCCAAACTGGCTTCCTGCTTGAAAAAGCTTTCGTTCCCGCCTAACAAACCACCGCTGTATGTGGTGGAGAGGTTCAGTACCGAACCGGCGGTGGGAAACTCCGGCGCATTTCTGGAATCACGGGTAATAATCTGACGCAGACTCAATCCTGATGTTGTCTCCAGATTGGCCGGGTTCACCTGGTTGAAAATGGACCAGTCGTAGACTTTATCAAGGTCGTACAGATTCCGCATGGCCTGGAAAATCCACCGTCCCCGGAAATAGTTATCCGGCCAACGGAACCGACGGCCGAAAGTGAGCGAACCACCGGTAGAATGCATATCGTAGGGCGTGTATGAGTAACTGGAGGTTGTAGCCCCAAAATAGCTGTTCAAATCACCACGGGTACGATCCGTATCAAACAGAGAGACACCTAACAGATTTGGCGTATCAAATAGCCAGGGCTCGGTGAAACTCACCGAAAAAGAGCGATAACTGTAGGCGCGTTGCAGATTGAATGACAATTGCTGACCATTCCCCAAAAAATTGGGGAATTGCATACCAAGCGTACCGATCATTCCATCCCGTTCACTATAGCCCGCACTGGCGGTGGCCATTCCCGTCTGTTTCTCTTCCACCGCGAATTCCAGATCGATTTCATCGTCATCCACCGGAATCACATCCGGCACCACATTGTTGAAATAATTGAGGATCATGATCTCACGCTGACTACGCATTAAGGCTGTCCGACTGAATTGATCACCTGGAAAAACCCGTAATTCACGGCGAATCACATTCTCCTTGGTCTTATCATTTCCCACAATATTGATATGCCGGACTTTGACCGGGCTGTACTCAACGATGTCCAACTTCAGGTCCACCGTATCCTCAGCAACGGGAATTTCTACTGTGTTTACCTGAGCATAGAGGTAACCACGATCCATATAAGGACCACGCACATTGGCCTCAATTTTTTCCAGAAGATTTTCAGAGTTGTAAATATCTCCCCGCTCAATATTCAGAGCCTTCAAAATATTTTCCGTGGGAAACAGTGTATTCCCCGAAATGGTAATATCTCCGTATTTGTATTGAGCCCCTTCGTATACACGGATGTCCACGAACATTTTTTTCATGTCCTCTGAATAGTAAATACTGTCCCGGACAATCTCAGCATCCCGGAATCCCTGGGATTTGTAATAATCTACGATTTTGGACTCGTCCGCTCGCAAGTTAGCAATGCTATATTCCGCTTCAGCCCAGAATTTCCACCAACGCTCCTGCTTGATCTTCTCCATCTGCCGCCGCAGTTTCCAGTCGCTGAGTTCCACGTTCTCAATAAAATTGATATCGAAAACCTTAACCTTTTTGTTTTCTTTAATCTCGAATCGAATGCCGCGGGTATTCTCCTTCTCCCCTTCGAATGTGGAGGGCGTCACTTCAGCCAGGAGATAACCTTTGTCCAGATACATCTGCTCGATTTTTCGCTGAGCCTCATAGACAGCATTGGGCGACAAAACCTGTCCGGTGTATAATTTCAACTCTTCCTCAATATCGTCCGACTTAATCTTCTTGTTTCCCTCCAGGACGATTTTCTCCAGTCGCGGATACTCCTCCACAGAGATAATGAGGTAAATACCTTCCGGTGTCTGCTGGTCTGCAATGATTTTAATGTCGGAAAAAAGCCCCAGATTCCAGAGCTGACGCACGGCATCACCAAAGGCATCCGCATTCACTTCCGTACCCGGTCGCAGACCTGAATTCTGGATAATGACATCCGGGGAAGCAGTTGTATTCCCTACAACTGTAATATTGTAAATATTTACTTTGGTAGCTTGGGCGGACAGACTGGATACGATGACGAAAAACAGGAGTAGGGTTAGAATTTTGGGGGAATAATTCCGCATGATATAAGGGCTCTTCTATCTGTGATTATTGAATGAGTTGTTCGCTTACTTTGCCAAATCGTCGTTCTCGCATCTGAAAATCACTGATTGCGTGTAAGAGTTCCATTTCACGAAAGGCAGGCCAGAACACAGGCGTGATATACATCTCCGTATATGCCATTTGCCACAATAAAAAGTTACTGATGCGGGTCTCACCACCAGGACGAATCAATAGGTCCGGATCAGGCATTTCGGCAGTGTATAGACGCTTACTGAAATCTTCTGCAGAGATCTCACCTGGCTTCAGTTCACCTGCAGCCACATCTTTGGCAACTTGATTCACCGCTTCCAGAATTTCCTGTCGTGATCCGTAACTCAACGCCAGGTTTAGAACCAAACCTGTGTTTTTGGACAATCGCTGGATGGCATTCATCATGCCCTGTCGGGGTGCTTCAGGTAAATCCATCATGCGTCCAATGACAGACAACCGGACATTGTTCCGGTCTAAATCTTCCACTTCATGGTTAATGGTATCCAGCAGCAATTCCATGAGTGCGGATACCTCCAACCGGGGCCGCTGCCAGTTTTCGCTGGAAAATGTGAACAGCGTAAGATATTGAATGCCAAGTTCGCCGCACAATTGTGTAACAACTCGCACGGACTTAATGCCCTCTGAATGGCCGGCTACCCGGGGGAGACCACGCTCCTTGGCCCAGCGACCATTGCCATCCATGATGATAGCGATATGTTGCGGCAGATTTCCCCGGTCTAATATCTCAGCTTTTAGTGATGCAATATCCTGGCTCATTGATTCCCATTTTCCCGTGCTCAAAAGCCCGGCAATATAGACGCCGACTCTTCCCCTGTCAAGCGTGTTGGAGCCCGTCTGCCCAAACGCAAAACCGGCTATTCCATACCCAGCGCACGGCGTCCCGCAGGCGTTATCATTTCCGGGGACCAGCGTGGCTCCCAAACAATTTCCACATTCGCCGATTCAACACCGTCCACTGCCTGTACTTTGGCTTTGGCGTCCGCGCTGATATGGGAAGACATGGGACACCCTGTGGCAGTGAGCGTCATTCTAATATCCACCCGGGAATCGTTGACCTGTACATCATAGATCAACCCCAGATCCACCACGTTTACGGGTATTTCAGGATCGTAGCACTTTTTCAAAGCATCCATGACCATTTTTTCACTCACCATTATCAAACCTCCGATTATCTGGCCGACCCATAACGGACTTAGGCTTCCTGAGTCACTTTAGCAATCAATTGATCAGCAATATTCATAAATTCACGGGAAATCTCCGAAGCCTCGTTATAAATGGTCATGGGCTGCCCCTTATCACTGGCGGTCATTACCTCTTCATTCAAAGGAATTCGACCCAAAAGCGCCACATTCAATCGCTTACTTTCCCGTTCACCACCACCATGCGAGAATATCTCCGAACGATGTCCACACTCGGGACAAACATAGTAACTCATATTTTCCACAATGCCCAAAACGGGTGTGTTCACTTTGTGAAACATATTGGCGCCACGCTGCACATCCAGCAAAGCCAGATCCTGCGGGGTGGTGACGATCACCGCACCCGTGAGGGCTAATTTCTGCACCAGGGTAAGCTGAACATCACCGGTGCCGGGAGGCAGGTCCATGATGAGGAAATCCAGTTCTCCCCACTGCACATCATTCAAAAACTGAGTCACCAATTTAGCCACCATAGGACCGCGCCAGATTACCGGAGAATCATCGCCCAAAATGAAACCGAAGGACATGAGTTCCATCCCATATTTTTTAATGGGCAGGAGTTTGTTGCCCGGTAGTACCCTGGGAACCTCCGTGACACCCATGGTCAGAGGTAAGCTGGGACCGTACACATCCAGATCCAGTAATCCTACTTTATATCCTTTTTTCATCAATGCCGTTGCCAGGTTGGCGGCAACGGTGGATTTCCCCACGCCCCCCTTACCGCTGGCCACCGCAATGGTATGTTTCACCGTAGGTAATAATTCATCCTCAGCAGCGCCGTTTCCTCCAGTTTGCTGACCGCCCGTGACTTCCGGTGCGGCGATCAATACACTAATGGTTTTGAAGCCGGCGGCTTTCAGCCTGGTCTCCACATCCTGCTTGAGCTGCTTTTTAATATTCTCATCCGTGGAGGTGACCCGCAATTCCACCTTCGCCGCATCGTCATCCACAAAGACATCTTTCACCATTCCGAATGAGACAATATTCCTGCTAAATCCCGGGTATTTCACCTCTTCCAGCAGTTTCAGTATCTGATCTTTATTCAATGTATTTCTCCTCTCTGAACACTTAACATTTGCGCCCCAATATAGCAGACGGGCACTCCCAATTGAAGCTCAAAACCCAATCCATTCAAAGCAGTATTTCATATTGTCAAATATCGAAATCAAATCCCGTCTTTGAGAATTGCATATGGGTAAAGCCCCGGCACTCTCCCGCCCCATTACTTTTCCAGCATAGTGTCAGCATTGGTAATGGGATACCACTCCACAAACGCTTGTGCCTGGGTCCCTGGTATAAAACGATATAAACACTTGCACTTCCCGCTTAGATGGAGCCCCACGGGTAAACCCTTTGTACCCATTACATGACCCGCCTTTGCTTTCAGCTACGGCCTCGGCAGAGCCTACGGCGAGTCTCAGCGAGCCGCGCGGTCATCCGCCTACACTACAGGCGCGCAGAGGCGGATGAAAAAAGCCCCGACAAAAAAATTGCCAGGGCTCATGAATGAAATGTGATTAAACCCGTGCGGTGTTATTTGCCGGTCAACCGGTGATACCGCTCCATCAAAACCTCGTCGGATTCTTCAACACCCACAGGGATACAATCCACCGGACAGACTTCGACGCATTGCGATTCGTCAAAATGGCCTTTACATTCAGTGCACTTTTCTGGATCGATTTCGTAGATCTCTTCGCCTTCGTAAATAGCCTCGTTGGGACATTCCGGTTCGCAGGCACCGCAGTTGATACATTCATCAGTAATAATTAAGGACATGTTGCCTCCTGTTATATGGTTCAGGTCAGGATTATTTCATTTTTCAACGACCCGGCAGCTACCAATAAGCTGTCAGGAAGTAGGTTATCAAAAAGTGTACCGCAATCTTTCATCGACGCGGAATATAGAGAAAAAAATGTGGCTGACTATCATTTTTGGCGAAATGTCGGTGGAGGAATAACCGAATACCGTTTCGTGTGGTGGGAATCAAGATTATTATATGGCTCTGCACGGAGCGAAACATGAAAATAGCTTATCTGGACGGACGCCGACTCTATCGTGTACTCTACGCGGGGATACAAAATATCCTGGATCATCAGGATTATCTGAATAAAATCAATGTCTTCCCGGTCCCGGATGGCGATACCGGCACCAACATGGCTTATACACTCATGGGCATTGCCGAAAGAATGCGCACGCACCTCAGCCTGCCCCTGGGTGAACTGAGTCAGGAGGTGGCCAATGCTGCTATTGATAATGCCCGGGGAAATTCCGGCGCCATCTTAGCCCAATTTTTCCAGGGATTTGCTGAAGCGGTGATGGGTAAAGCCAAATTATCCACCGCCCAGTTTGCAGAAGCGGTTTCAGCTGCCAGCCAGAGTGCTTACCAGGCGCTCTCCCACCCTTGCGAAGGTACCATTCTGTCCGTCATTAAAACCTGGTCAGCCAGTTTGAAGGAAAAAGCGCACCACTATCGCGATTATCTCTCACTCATGGAGGCGTCCCTGCAGGAGGCTCAGGAGGCATTGAGAAGAACACCGGAACAATTGGCGGTTTTAAAAAAAGCTGGTGTGGTTGATGCGGCTGGTCAGGGATTTGTGGATATTCTGGAGGGCATGCTGCATTTCATCCGTTCGGGAAATTTGCGCCATACACAAAAACTGGAAATGTCACTGGCGGATTCTGTTGATTCGGAAGAGGTTCATCCGGAAGACATCAATCTTGACTATCCGTTCTGTACCGAATGCGTGATCACCGGTGACGGATTCGATCGTCAAGCCATTTTCGCAGAATTGGAGCATCGCGGAGACAGCATCGTGGTGGCCGGTTCTCCGCAGCACATGAAAGTCCATCTTCACACCCTGGAGCCAGGAAAAGTCTTTAATCATCTGCGAAGTCTGGGACATTTGAGTCAGCAGAAAGTGGATGATATGCGCATCCAGAAAAAAGCGGCCGCGGATCCCAATGCCATTGCGTTGGTGGTGGATTCCACCTGCGATCTGCCGGATGAACTGTTCGATCGCTTCCAAATCCACACGATTCCGGTGCGGTTGAATTTTGGGGGAGATGAATTCATTGACAAAATCACCATATCCGGTGACGAATTTTACCAGCGATTACTGACAGATAAAAGCCATCCCAAAACCTCCCAGCCTCCATTGGGTGATGTTCGACGCATCTTCAAATTCCTGTCCTCCCATTATAGTCATGTGGTTTCTATTCATGTCTCCCGGAATTCATCCGGCACCCTGCAGGGCATTGAGGCAGGTCTGAAAGATGTGGTATTTAAGAACAAAGCGGTGATAGACGGATACAGTTTATCGATTGGAACCGGATTGATTGTGATAGAAGCCGGAGAAGCGATTGAAGCGGGGGAGTCCTTCGAAACCGTCATCCGACGCGTTGAGAAAGCGGTGCAAAACACCCAGGTATTTATCGGTTTGGATTCTCTGGATGCTATCTTCCGTGGGGGGCGGGTTTCCGATAAAAAGAAAAAGCTGGTAGAAGCACTACACTTGAACCCGATCCTCACCATGAATAAAAGCGGATTTGTGGAATCCGCCGGTGTCACCTTCGGACGGAAGAATAAATTTGCCAAGTTCACCCGGTTTGTGTTAAAGAAAATTGGTGACCGTGCGGTGAAACGGATCGGCGTGGTCCATGCAGTGAATCCAAAGGTTGCTCATATGGCGGTTGAAACGCTGGAGAATCACTTTCCCCATATTGTAATCTACCAATCCACTGTGGGGCCGGCGCTGGGGGTACATGCCGGTCGTAAAGCCCTGGGCATCGCGGTGCAGTTTGCGTAGCATTCAACCCATGAACCCACCCAAGTTTGATAAGGAGAAATCATGCTCATTCTGCTGGTAGTGTTATTCCTCAGTTATATCATTGGCTCCATCCCCACCAGTATCATTGTATCCAGGTTGTTTTACCATACAGACATACGGGAGCACGGCTCAAAGAATGCCGGTGCCACCAATGTTTTCCGTACCTTTGGCTGGAAACCCGCTCTGGCGGTCATGCTGGTTGATGTTTTGAAAGGTTGGTTCCCGGCCTGGTATGTGGGGACACACAGCATTTCAGGAATTGCATTAGCCGGTAACGTCGATGCTTTAATGATCCTGGCTGGTTTTGCCGCGGTCCTGGGTCACACCTATACCATCTTCGCCCGATTCAAAGGCGGTAAAGGCGTTGGTACAGCCGCCGGAATGTTGATCGCGCTATTTCCCGTAGCATTGCCCATTTGTCTGGCAGTTTTCATTCTAACGCTCATGTTCAGCGGAATGGTTTCCCTGGGCAGCATGCTGGCGGCTGTGGCACTTCCCGTTGTTCTGCTATTACTGAAATTTTTCGCCGGTCATCCCATCTCGGACACGCTGCTTACCTTTTCGCTGCTAATTCCCCTGTTCATCATTTTTACCCATCGCAGCAATGTGAGCCGCATTCTGGCGGG
>JAIPJQ010000069.1 GCA_021734065.1 Fidelibacterota bacterium
CGTATTTGCGATGATATCCACAGACTCGGCAGAACTCATCCAGAATCTTCTGCTTGTCTATTCTCTCAGCTTCACGGTAACGCTCTCGGATCGTCTCCTGGTATTCTTTGCGTGATCTTTTGCTCATATTCATGTACCTTATTTGCGGTTACATTATTTATGAGGCAACGACCTTTTTCTAAGATCGCCAGGGTTACATTAATTTTGAGTCAATGCGGGTATCGGCGAAGACGAATAAATGGATTGCATAAACGACTTTCCCGATTATAATGCGGCCGTAGTTGATAAAGCATTACTGGAGGTTACAATGGCTACGACAGAACCTAAAGTTGCTCAAAGAGGCCCATTTAAAATGAAGGTAGAGGCTAAAACCTACGCCTGGTGTGCCTGCGGTCGATCGGACAATCAGCCCTTCTGTGATGGCTCCCATAAAATTACGGACATTAAACCAATTATTCAACGCTTCGCCGAAACCCGTGAAGTCTCCTGGTGCGGTTGTAAGCACTCCGGAACCAAACCATTCTGCGACGGTACCCACCGTAAAGTATAAAATTTCCTTTAAAGTCAGGTGAGCATTATGCCCGGGGGCGATTCTCAGATAAAACATCCGTTCACACATCTGGAAATTGCCCCTGACGCGTATCTGGATGGCATTAATCTCCGTCATACCCATGATATTTTTAATCTGATAGACACTAATCGGGATCACCTGCGCCCCTGGTTTCCGTGGGTGGACGCAACAGAATCGGTTGACGATACCCGGGAGTTCATTAAACGGATGAATACTGCCTGGGAAGAGCAGACTATTGTTTGCACGGTTATTCTGGTGGGAGAAAAATTAGCCGGTTTGGCCGATCTTCACGCTATCGATGGTTCCAACAACCACGCCTCAATGGGATATTGGCTGGGCAAGCAATTTGAAGGACAGGGCATTATGACCCGGGCGGTGAGGGCTTTATTACAATATGGCTTTCTGGAATTGGATTTAGAGCGGATTGACATTTGTGTAGAACCCGGTAATCGCAGAAGTCGCGCCATACCTGAACGACTGGGATTCACCCTGGAAGGGACACTGCGCCACTATCAACGCTACGATGCTGATCAATATCGTGACCTTATGGTATATAGCTTGCTGTCGGGTGAGTATGCAGGTAAACCATAACTTTGACAGGGAGTACGTATGACTGCCCAGAAGAAGAAACTTGAATTGAATGCCCACATTGCTCAAAAAATTGAAGTAACGCCCGGCCTCATCATTTTAAGAATTGTACCCGATGGGTGGGAGCTACCCGATTTTGAACCGGGGCAATTTGCTGTAATTGGACTGCCGGGCTCTGCTCCACGATACACCTATTCTGATCCCGACCCGGAAAAGGCTACCCGGGACCCGGAGAAAATGATCCGCCGTGCCTACTCCATTGCGTCCAGCTCAGTCAATAAAGAATACATTGAATTCTACATCACCATGGTCACGTCAGGCGCGTTGACGCCGCGAATATTTCATCTGACCCCCGGTGACCCCATCTACCTGTCCCCGAAATTCACAGGTATGTTCACCCTGGATAAAACACCGCCTGATAAACACATTGTTATGGTTTCCACCGGTACCGGATTGGCGCCGTACATGAGTATGTTGAGAACAGCATTACCTTGCGGGACCGATCGGCAGTTTGCCGTAATCCATGGTGCCCGGCATTCCTGGGATCTGGGATATCGTTCTGAATTGATTACCATTGAGCGGATTTGCTCCAACTTCACCTATTTTAACATTATTTCCCGACCGGAGTTGGAAAAGGTAAAATGGGGCGGATTAACCGGATATGTACAGGATATCTGGTCTCAGGGACAGTTGGCGGAAGCGTGGGGATTTATGCCGACTCCGGAGAACACCCATGTCTTCCTTTGCGGAAATCCCAAAATGATCGATGATGTGAATGCGCTGCTAAACACACACGGGTTTAAGGAACACACACGAAAAGAACCCGGTGAAATTCATTATGAGCGCTATTGGTAAAAATAAATTTCCCTGTGACTGCAATAAAAAAGGCGGGAATATCCCGCCTTTTTTTCTATCAAAATAATCCCGTATAAACCGGCTGCTAATCCTCGTATCTGATTCGGCAATAAACCGGCATATGATCGGAATAGCCGCCCAAATATTTTCCACCGGCATACATACGGAAAGGGTAGCCCTTGTACTTACCGGAACGCTGTAATTGGTACGGTTGCAGAAACCGATCGGTGGATCCCTGAACCCAGACAAAACGATCTCTATCCAGCAATCCTTGTGACACGATCACGTGATCAATGACATTCCATTCTCCGCGATACATATAGGTTCCCTGGTCCGGAGCTTCAAAAATCGGCCAGGTACTGTTGTAAAACTCCCCCGGTAGCAGTTGGTCTGGTGCTGGTTTGGCAGCCAAAACTTCCAGTACCGAGCCATTATCCGGGTAGTCATTCAGATCACCCATAATCAGGATATCAGCTGCTGGATCGGTTTTCAGGATGAGATCAATTCTCTGCCGCAGTGTTGCCGCAGTTAACCGACGTTTCGGGTCCGTTTCCGCAGTACCTCCCCAGCGGGATGGCCAGTGATTGATGAAGATAAACAGGGAATGACCATTTTTCTCGAATTCCCCCTCAACAATTTCTCGTGTTTTGTCATTGTTTGGCAGGGGAATGGGGATGAACTGATAGCGTTTCAGCTGGATCACCTCCGGGTCGTACAACAGGGCGCAGTCTATTCCGCGCTCATCGGGTGAATCCTGTTGGATTACCTTGTATTTCCGTTTCAGGTGACCGCGTACCAGCGCCTCGGTCAGTCCGCGGTGTTCCACCTCGGCCAATCCAAGGATGTCGGGGGCTTGACCGTCATTCATTTGGTTGATGACCTGGGCTAACATCTGGTATTTGGTCTCAAGTCGGATTGGCGTCCACTCATAGGAGCCCAAGGGGGTGAAGTCTTCATCCCGGGTTTGGGGATCGTCCATTGTGTCAAACAGATTCTCTACATTCCAAAATGCTGTAAAATACTGTGAGTCAGCAGCCCAGAGTGTGACTGTGAAAAGGACTGTGACCATGAAGACACGCCGCAACATTACAACTCCTTTTCGGCAACCACACGGGTCTTTTTCGTGAAAAGCGCTGACTCTTCCATCTCCGGCGTAATGTAAACAACACCCGGTTCGTTGTGGGGTTTACCCGCTTTCGAGTGTACCGATTTCAATCCGCCTAACCAGGCGCGGGAATCACACAGATAGACCAGATCGCCCTCATCGAGCGCCATTTTTTCCATATCCTCTTTGGCAAATCGGGCGAATTCCCCGGAGTCATCGATTTTATACTTTAATTTGACTTTTTCACCCGGGCGATCATTGGGCTTACCACCCTTGAATCTCCAGCGCGCCCGTTCCACCGTCCAGATTGTGAGTCCCTCCAATTCCTCATCAGTTTTTGGCTTGGTGAAGAGCGAAACAATTACACCCACACCCACACAGACCACGATATTATACATGGCTGAGATGTAGATATATTTACCGCCTGACATGGCACTACCCTGGGCGAAAGGTGTGATGAAAATCTCGGGCCAGGTGGCACCAACAATCATCAAGGTCGCTCCCCCCAGAAATGTCCAGATAACAGCCTGGTCGGTGAATCGGCGCCAGAATATTCCCAGAAAAATGGCCACGATCAGCGGTGGCGTCAGGGTTGAGTGGAAGAATCCGTGCGCCTCATACAGCGTGGCAAAATTCTTGAAGGCGAGCACCCCCAACACGCCAACTGTGGTAATTACTATGGACGCCCAGCGCGCCACCTTCAGGTAATATCTATCATCTTTCTGCAATCTGGAGCCTTTGCTACGCCGGATCAATACACGCTCGGCCGGCAGCCAGATGTCATTGATGAAAATCGCCGCGGTGGCATTGATCAATGTATCCACAGTTGACATTAATGCTGCTGTTACGGCAGCCATGATAAATCCGAAGACAATCGGTGTAGCCACAATCCGGGCGGTAATGGTGAAAATTTCATCCACATCCAGAGTAGGCGGAATAATGCCTGCCGGAATCCCGGGAAGAATACCCTGTCCCTGGTAAATCGCGTGACCAATCCATCCGGCGCCACTCACGACAATCGCTGATATTGGAAGTATTACCAGTACATTAAATGCTGCTGCCTTTTTGCCATCTTCAACTGAGCGGGTAGCCAGAAAGCGCATAATCAGACCCTGATTCATAAAGAGAAATCCGATGGAACCGGCGATACCATCCTGCCAGAATATTCCTACAAAATTAAATCCCCCCGGCTGGTTGAAGTGGGCCAATGGCAATTTGAAGTGTTCCGGTAAATGATGCCAGAAATTAGCAAAACCTCCCAGGTATGAAAATCCCAGAAACAAGACCAGCAAACCGGCGAAAATGAGAATAAATCCCTGGAGCAGGTCAGTAAAGATCACTGCGGTCTGGCCACCGTAAGTGATATAGATACCGGTAATAACGGCTACGAAAATGATAATATTCATCAGCCCGGTATCGCCAATCAGCGAAATTTGCAATCCAAATATGCTGAGTAAATCGGGTAACATGGGTTGGAGTGCTTTTCCAATCGTTAAGAATCCGATTGAGATGTAACCGATCATATAAAAGAAGAGCGCTACGGTGGCCAGGAATCGGGCTTTATAGTTAAACCGTCGTTGGAAGTATTCCGGCACTGAGGAAACGCGGGAGTAATAAATCAATGGCAACCAGCCAAACATGAAGAAGGGCATGAAAAACCAGTCATTCATGTAGGTCATAGTGGATGAAAAGCCGTGCTGAAAGGCTTTCGCGGAATATTTCACAAACGAGTGGGAGCCAACACCGGTCGCCAGAATGGACATGGCAATAAGCCACCACGCAAACCGTCTTCCACCAAAAAAGAAGTCCGCTGTAGATTTTGTATAACGACCAAACATACTGCCGAACCCCATTACCAGAATGAAGTACAGCACCATTACGATCCAGGGAATTGTCATAGACATTAAATCAACCTCACTACTTCAGATAGAGCGCTGCAAGGGTCAGCGACGTGTGTATGAACAGGTACCAACCATAGCCAAATAAAAGCAGTTTAAACCACTTTTTGCCATTTCGTGTTTTGGTATTAAGTGATTTGCTTCGGGTAGAGATTACCATCCCAACTAAAAAGAAAATACCACCCACACCATATAGATAAATCAGTGGCGCCCAGACTCGACCGAAGGTGAGTTCAGTCATTGCTGTGTCAAACATACCCCATGCTCCTTTTCCGTTGAACGGAAAACAATTAAAGTGTTAGCCAACTTGCGGATTCCATCAGTGATACTTTTGGATTTCATGTGAAATAAACTTAATTGAACCGATTTGAGTTGCCAGTAAATATTTTCGCACATACACCCATAGACCGGGGCATATAACAAAAACCAAACCAGCTTCGTCTCCATGGATTAAAAATGCTCCCGTTAATAATGGACTATAAAAAAACCCGGTCATCCTTAACCGGGTTTTTTCCTGTCGGAACGGGCAGATTTGAACTGCCGACCTCCACTACCCCAAAGTGGCGCGCTAACCGGGCTGCGCTACGTTCCGTTTTTCAAGCCGCGTAATTAAACCTATGATTCAAGGATTTTCAAGAGCTGAACGAGCTCCTGTCGAATATTTTTTAATATCGCCATACTCCGGTTCGAATCTTCCGACTCCACCGGTTCCTGCACTTTCGGTTCGGCTTGCTGCATTTCACCCAAACTCTGGTCTGTGTAGGGGAGACCCTCATCGTGAATTTCCTTCAGCTTCTGCCGGGCACCCTCAATGGTGTATTTGCGGTCGTACAGCAATGATTTGACAAAAAGAATCAATTCAATGTCTTTGTCACGGTAAATGCGATTGCCAGCCCGGTTTTTTGCCGGTGAAAGCTGGGGAAATTCCGATTCCCAATACCGCAATACATACTGCTTTAAATCCGTGATCTTGCTTACTTCACCAATGGAGTAATAAAGCTTCTTAATTCCAAATTCCGTCATTCCCCGAGATCCTTCTTTTCAACATTCTGCCACTTCAAGCATTACTTCAATCTTAGGGAATCCAATTTAAATTTTCAAGTAAATAGTGAAGGGATTTGTGTAACTCCCTTATACAGGTGCATTTATAGAAATATAGAGCAATCTCATAATCTCTTGTAAGTGCCTTCATCAAGACAACAGGACGTGCCGGGTACCTGACTGATTTTCCAACTGTTGTGAATTGAAATAACCGAAACCTGCCTTGCTTAAAATCTGCGATTCCATTTAATTTCGCTCTATGACAGATACCACCGGAATCAAGATTGTTATCAAAAACCGGAAAGCGTTTCATGATTTCCATATTTTGGAAAAATTTGAAGCCGGCATTTCTCTGCGGGGTACGGAAGTCAAGTCCATCCGGGAGGGTAAAGTACACCTACAGGAGGCGTATGCCCGCTATACGGATGGGAATGTCTATCTGGTGGGAATGCATGTTTCTCCCTGGCATGGAGCCAGCGACTACGATCAACACGATGCCACGCGAACCCGCCAATTATTGCTCCATAAACGGGAAATCCGCAAGATTTCAGAGCAGGTTGAACAGGGCGGCATGACACTGGTCCCGTTAATGCTGTACTTTAAACGCGGTAAACTGAAAGTAGAACTGGGACTTGCCAAAGGAAAACGCCAGCATGACAAACGGGAAACTGTAGCCAAGCGGGAAGCTGAGCGAGAGATGGCGCGCGCCCGCTCACAGAAATATTAGTCATTTGAAAGCAAACATTTATCTCCGGAAAAAGCATTAAGGTTATACATGAAATTTCCTCCTATTAAAGAACAGATGGATCTCCTGAGCAGGGGTGTGGAAAAATTGGTCACCCCGGAAGAGTTGGAACAGAAGCTCGTCCGTTCTGAAAAGTCGGAACAACCTCTGAAAGTTAAACTGGGAGCCGATCCCAGCCGACCGGATCTGCACATCGGACATGCGGTGGTTTTGCGGAAGTTGCGCCAATTTCAGGATTTGGGGCATCACGCCATCCTGATTATCGGCGATTTTACCGCCGCCATCGGAGATCCCACCGGGCGGAATAAAACCAGACCCCACATTTCGTTACAGGATGCTCAGGAGTACGGGGAATCTTATGTTGAGCAAGCCACACTGGTATTGAATGCGAATGATCTGGAGGTGGTGCATAACTCAACCTGGCTGTCTGGGATGACATTCCGGGAAGTCATTGAACTCTCGGCGCAATACACTGTAGCTCAAATGCTTGAACGGGATGATTTCAGTAAACGCTATAAAAATGGTGTGCCCATTTCCATTCACGAATTTCTGTATCCCTTAGCGCAGGCGCAGGATTCGGTAGCGTTGAATGTAGATGTGGAATTGGGTGGTACCGACCAACTGTTTAATCTGCTGGTGGGGCGCGAATTACAGCGTCAGGCAGGACAGGAACCACAAATAATCCTTACGATGCCATTACTTGAAGGCACTGATGGCAAAGAGAAAATGTCCAAATCCATGGATAATTATGTGGGTTTAACAGAAGCGCCGGATCAAATGTACGGAAAAATCCTCTCCATTCCCGACGAGCTGATTGTGAAATATTTCCTGCATGCTACCGATGTATCGCCTCAACACATTTCCCAGATAGAAGCAGAAATGAAGGATGGTGCCAATCCACGCGATTTTAAGCGTGAGTTAGCCCGGTCTCTGGTGAGTCTGTATTATGATGAGAATGCCGCGGTAGAAGCGGAAATCGCCTTCGATAAGCTATTCATCAAAAAGCAGATTCCGGATGATATGCCGGTCTATGAACTGGCAGCAGATCGTTCGGATCGTACCATCGTGGATGTTCTCACAGCAGCTAATATTCTGGACAGTCGCAGCGCTGTACGGCGAATGATTAAACAAAACGCCGTCTCGGTAAATGATGAGAAAGTCGGCGACGAACATTTCCAGTTTGAGTCGGGTGCTGAATACAATGTAAAAGTTGGGAAAAGAAAATTTATCAAGGTAATATGCACTATTTAAAATTGATTACACTTACTGCCATGAGTTTGGCCATTTTGCTGGGCTGCCGGGGAACGGATGATACAAAAAAGGATCTGCCAAAACTGGTGGTATTTATCTCCCTGGATTCATGGCGTGGGGATTTGCCGGACCGTTTTCAACCGTACTACACCGGGGGTCTGAAACAATTCACTGACAATTCTGCCTGGTTTACCAATTCCGTGCACAATCACGCGGCCACAGCAACCGGACCGGGTCACCTCACATTGTTATCAGGACGGTACCATGGTTCCATGGGAACTCTGGCCAATAATTTTTACGACAAATCCAAAGGGCAGGACTTTTATTGCGTGGAGGATGCTGTTTCACCGCTTATCGGACAGGCAGGGCAGGGCGCATCCTACCGGCGGGTGGAGGGATCATCCCTTGGGGATTGGTTAAAAGCTGCCTACCCGGAGTCAAAAGTTTTCAGTGTCTCCGGAAAGGACCGGGCGGCGGTACTCATGGGTGGGAAAAATCCTGATGGTGTTTATTGGTATGATTGGGACCAGGGTAACTTTATCACCTCCCAATATTATGTTGATGAATACCCGGACTACATGACAGAATTCAATCGGCAAAAATACCCGGCCGGGTACCGTGGCGTGAAATGGGAGAAATCGCAACCTGAATCGTTTTACCAAAAGGTCGGTCGCGCTGAAGATGATTATTTCTATGAAAGGGATATCTCCCGCCGAACCTCTGACTCGGAAAAAAATCCGGAATGGCATCATCCGGCCTTTCCCCATTATATCTCCTCAGGTGATTCGGGAATTTCCCGGACATACTACAGCCAGTTTGGGTTTATGCCTTACCTGGATGAGGTCACGCTGAAACTGGCTGAGACGATAAGCGAAAAAGAGGAATTGGGACAGGACGAGATCCCTGACCTGCTGATCGTTGGCATCTCATCCATGGACATTATCACCCATTGTGTGGGTCCCAATGGCCATGAAACTGCGGAGCTGGAATTGACTCTGGACCGCTATCTGGACGCATTCATGCAGAAGATTGAGTCTATGGTGCCCAAGTCTGAAATTCTCTATGTCATTTCTTCGGATCATGGCTGCATGGACATACCTGAAATGCTGCAGGAACAGGGTATCCCCGCTCACCGTGGCGGTCTTGCAGCCCGGGCATTCCGGGATTCGCTCAAATCGGCTGTTCGGGAAAAATTCACGGTGGATGAAGACATTTTCCTCTCCTTTGGTATGCTGGACATTTACATCAGCGATTCCATATTAACGGCGGCAAATATTGAGTTCGCCGAACTGGAGACATTCATTCGGGAAGAGGTATTGAAACAGAACTGGGTGGAAGCCATCTACAACCGGGAAGAATTAGCAGATTACACGAATCTGGATACACTGGGCCAAATGGTTGCCCATTCATGGCATCCGGAGAAGGGACCGGACTGGCATGTCGTTCCGAAAGAGTACCAATATCTCACCAGCCTGCCTAAGGGCACCGGTCACGGCCAGCCTTATTACTATGACATGCATGTCCCCTGGATGATCATGGGCGAGGGAATTGAGCCACAAAAGATTTCCCGTCGTGTTCGTACCATTGATATTGCCCCTACATTGGCGGAGATGCTGAATTTAGAAGTACCCGATAATCTGGACGGTCGTTCGGTCCTGTCGTTAATCGAGCGCTGAGCTTATGCGTCAACCGGTTTCAACATTTTTAGCCGATGCTACCATTTCCCGGGATGAAATCCTGAAAATTGTGGAATCCAGACATCATGACCCGTTTCAGATATTGGGACGTCATCCTTATCAACCGCCCGCAAAAGGAAAAAGGAAGCAGCAGCAACGCTGGGTCGTGCGGGTCTTCATGCCGGATGCGGTGCGGGTTGGCATTTTCCGGAAGGATAAGCCGGTTGGGGAACTCAAGCAGATCCACCGGAGTGGTTTTTTTGAGGAGACCTTTACTCAGCAAGAACTTCCCAATACCAAATACCAACTCCATGTAACCTATGCCGATGGGAATGAAGAGGTATTAAGCGACCCCTACACACGATTGCCGGTCATTAGTGATTATGATCTTTATCTGTGGGGACAGGGTAATCACTATCAGATCTACGAAAAACTGGGATCACATCCCATGACGCTGGATGGCGAGTCCGGTTATTATTTCGCGGTTTGGGCACCCAGTGCCCAGCGGGTAAGCGTCGTAGGTGAATTCAATCAGTGGGACGGACGCCGTCATACCATGCGGGTGTTGGGAAATTCGGGTGTGTGGGAACTCTTTATCCCCGGCATTCAAACAGGCACTTTGTACAAATTTGAAATCCGCACTTCAGCCGGCATGGTGATACTCAAAACCGATCCCTTTGCGAATCGGACCGAACTCAGACCCAATACCGCATCTGTCACGACAGAGCTGGGCAATTATCAGTGGAATGATCAGAAATGGATGGACGACCGATCAAAACTGCCGGACAATCGGGATACGCGCTATAGTATTTATGAGGTTCATTTGGGGTCGTGGCGTCGCGGTGGCGATGGCGGTTTTCTCAATTACCGCGAACTGGCGTACCAACTGGTGGCACATTGCCAGGATCTGGGCTTCAGTCATATTGAATTATTGCCGGTGAATGAACATCCTTTTGATGGATCATGGGGTTACCAGGCAACCGGTTATTTTTCTCCTACAAGCCGTTTCGGCACACCGGAAGACTTCATGTACTTTGTGGATTACTGTCACCAGAATGATATCGGTGTCATTCTGGACTGGGTGCCGGCTCATTTTCCCAAGGACACATTCGCCCTGAGTTACTTCGATGGCTCGGCCTTGTTTGAACACGCCGACCCCAGGCAGGGTGAACATCCGGACTGGGGAACGAAGATTTTCAATTACGAGCGCAATGAAGTTCGCAATTTCCTCATTGCCAGCGCTCATTTCTGGCTGGATAAATATCACATCGATGGTTTGCGGGTGGACGCGGTGGCCAGCATGATCTACTTGGATTATTCCCGGAAAGCGGGGGAGTGGATTCCCAATAAATATGGCGGGCGGGAAAATCTGGCAGCTATTGAATTCCTGCGACAGATGAATGAATCGGTTTATGCGCGCTTTCCCGGTGTGGTGACCATTGCGGAGGAATCCACCGACTGGCCGGGTGTTTCCAAGCCGGTTTATGCCGGTGGACTGGGCTTCGGGATGAAGTGGAATATGGGCTGGATGCATGACATCCTGCAATACTTTCAAAATGATCCCGTCCACCGCAAATATCACCACAATAATCTCACCTTCGGGCTCATGTACGCTTTTAATGAAAATTTTCTGTTACCGCTCTCGCATGACGAGG
>JAIPJQ010000070.1 GCA_021734065.1 Fidelibacterota bacterium
GATTGAAGAGATGCGCATTTTATCTCAGGAAGATTTCCCGGATTCACCATTGGTGATTGATACGACCGGGCGAATCCTGCGAAGTTTGGACTAAATTTTTTTAGCGGAAAATTTCTGTTCGCTGAAGGTTTAATACTCCTACGCTCTTGTCGTTATTCGTCATACCGAACTTGTTTCGGCGGCTGTAATAAAGACCCGGGAACATATTCCTGGTGACGGAAAAATACCCTGGTACCTGTAGTTGATATGGTTTATTTAAGACAATTGGTTTAAAAAGGAGGAAAAATGGCGGCATTAGAGAGAATGAACACGGTGACTATTTCACCCAAATGTCAGGTTGTCATTCCAAAAGCAATTCCTCGGGAAATGGAATTAAAACCAGGTCAAAAGTTACGGGTAATTCAGCTGGAGGATCGCATCGAGTTCATGTTGGTCAAAAATTTGAAGGAAATGCGTGGTTTTCTCAAAGGTATGGATACCACAATTCAGCGAGACCGCCATTAGATATGGTGTTCATTGAGAAAAATAATCACAATCTCCAGATGTTTTTTTATCCTGATCAATGAGCAGTATCTCTACCGAAATGCTTCAATTCCCGTAATCTGATTCCCCACCACCAGTGTATGAATCTCGTGTGTCCCTTCGTAGGTGAGGACTGATTCCAGATTGTTGGCGTGGCGCATACTGGCGTACTCATCCACAATTCCGCTGGCGCCTAAAATGGTCCGGGCGCTGCGGGCGATTTCCAGCGCCATACGCACATTATTCATCTTCGTCAGACTCACCTGCCAGTGCTGCATCTCTCCCCGGTCCTTTAACCGGCCCAGCTGGAGCGTAAGAAATTGCGCTTTGGTAATTTCATTCACCATTTCCGCCAGTTTTTGCTGGGTGAGCTGAAATCCGGCAATGGGTTGATTGAACTGGTTTCGGGATTTGGCGTAGTCCAATGCCTCTTCATAACAGTCGGTGGCTGCACCCACGGCCCCCCAGTTGATGCCATAGCGTGCCTGGGTGAGACAGGATAACGGTCCGCGCAAGCCCTTGATCTTAGGCAAAATATTTTCTGCCGGAATGCGACAATTCTGCAGCACAATTTCACCGGTGACGGATGCCCGCAAGGAGAGTTTGCCCCGGATTTCCGGCGTTTCGAACCCGGGTGTGCCCCGCTCCACCAGAAAACCGCGCACCACATCCTGCTCATCTTTCGCCCAGACCAGCGCCAGATGGGCCAGCGGGGAGTTGGTAATCCACATTTTAGCGCCATTCAGGATATAATCATTTCCATCTTTCCGGGCTCGGGTCACCATTCCGCCGGGATCGCTGCCGTGATCCGGTTCCGTCAGCCCAAAACACCCGATCAATTCACCGGTTGCCAGTTTGGGCAGCCATCTCTGTTTCTGCTCGTCCGATCCATATTTCCAAATCGGCCACATGACCAGACCACCTTGGACGGACGCAAAACTACGCAGACCCGAATCGCCGCGCTCCAGTTCGTGCATGATAAGGCCGTAGGCAACATTGTTGATTCCGGCACAGCCATATTCCTCCGGCAGATTGGCGCCAAAGAATCCCAGTTCACCCATCTCCGGAACCAGTTCTGTGGGAAATGTCCCGGCCTGATAATGGGACCGGATGGTAGGCATAAACCGCTCCTGCACCCAATCGTGAGCGGTGTTTTGTATCATTACTTCCTGGTCATCAAAGCAGCCGGACCAGTCCATGAAATCGGTTGTATGTAAATGAGCCATTCTATCTATCCTCTGTGTTTGCACATCGCTTGGTGTTGCATCGGCCCGAAAATAATCATCCAACGCTGATTTGCACGCTGAGATCGCCTGACTTCTTTCTCTTATTTCGAAAATTTTGGATTATTTTCCCGGCCATATGGAACAAACATCCGTTTTTGAGCTGAGACAGGTCAACCGGAACGAAGCCGGCCGGGAAATTTTGACAAATGCTTCCCTCACCATTGGGGCTGGCGAATTTGTGGCCTTGCTGGGGCCATCCGGCGCCGGAAAGACCACGATTTTAAGATTATTCAACGCTCTGGACTCACCCGATTCGGGTGAAATTAGGTTTCGTGGCGAACGCCTTGATCAGGTGCCCGTCCGGGATTTGCGACAAAAGGTGGGCATGGTGTTCCAGACACCGGCAATTCTGGAAGGAAGCGTACGGGAGAATCTGTTGGTGTTCCAGCGCTGGCAGAAGGATTTCACTATTTCTGATGAAGAAATCCACCAGATACTGATCCAGGTCGGACTGGAGAATACCCGCCCGGACCAGGCTGCGCGATCGCTGTCGGGCGGTGAAAAACAACGCCTGGCTCTGGCGCGGACACTGATGAATGAGCCGGAGGTTTTGTTGCTGGACGAGCCTACCTCCAATCTGGATCCGGTTATGGCGCACCAGATCCTGCGCCAGATTAAAACGCTGCAGGAGGAAATGGGATTTACCGTGATCATGGTTTCCCATAACCATGAGTTGGCTGCCCGTTACGCCGACCGTTTTGTCATTTTGCTGCAGGGGCAGATTGCGGCAGATGGACCACTCAGCGTGCTGAAAACAGCACATTCACCAGCGGTCCAGACATTTCTGAATGGCGGTGGAGAATAAGTATGGAGAGCCAATTTTATGTGGTGACCTGGTGGGATGTTCTTGTGGCGCTGGTTTTCATCGCCCTCACCTACGGCATCATGCGCTACTGGAAAATCGGTCTGGAAAAGACGCTCCTGGTGGGGACCGTTCGCACATTCCTCCAACTCACCCTAATGGGATATCTGCTGTCCTACATATTTAACCAGGAGTCCTGGTATTTCATGGTGGGGCTTTTAACCCTCATGATCCTGGTGGCCAGTTTCGAGGGGTACCGCCGGCAAAAATTACCCATTCCCCATTATTTCCTCATTCTGGTGGGTTCTTTAGGGATAACCGTTCTAATCGTGCTGGGAACAATTCTGAAATTCATCTTAGCTGTAGAGCCGTGGTATTATCCCTTTGTCATGATTCCCATCGCCGGGATGATCATTGGAAATGGCCTGAATTCCATGACACTTACGGCCAATCGGTTTATTGGCGAGTTGAAACACCGGGAAGGTGAAGTGGAAACATTATTGAGTCTGGGAGCGCCGGTTCGGGCTGCTGTACACGGCTCTCTGGTGAGCGCGATTCGGGCGGCATTAATCCCTAATATCAACAATCTCATGACCGTGGGTCTGGTCCAATTACCGGGTATGATGTCGGGGCAAATTCTGGCCGGAATTGATCCGCTCATTGCGGTGCGCTATCAAATTATCATCATGTATATGTGGATTACCACCGCGGTACTCACGGATGTCATCTCGCTCACCTTTATCTATCGGCAGTTTTTTACCAGCCGCGATCAGTTGCGACTGAAAATCTTACGCCAGGCGGAGGGGTAGGGGATAGTAATTCACACGAAGTGTCGAACAGGTTGTATTGAATCGAAATTTTGTGCGCAATATTTTTTAAAAGGGAATCTCTAATAAGACCCGAAAAAGCGTGCACTAATCAGAGCAAATTTTCCGCTTTCAGGAGCGTTTCTGCTTCTTCCACCGCTTGTTTGAAATCAGGCCAGACCTTGGGTGATACGGTGACACCTTTCTGTGTGGGGCGCCACTGGTCTTCATCAGCCAGAAAGTAAATGCGAAAATCAATGTAGTTACGCCCTTTGAATTCCTTGGCCTGTATAACCAGCTTTTCCGTTTCACTCCGTTCTAATTCGGCGATAATTTTTTCCATAATTGATCAATCTCCTTGTATCCGGTTCAGTCAGTGAGCCGCCGCATCTACTGCAGATAAATGGGGGCGTTTTTTCGTCATATTCAGGGTATGTGTTAATCGATAAATCATGCGCGTAACCCGTTCCATTTTCCCAAAATCCAGCTTCTCCATGGTGTCGGTGGGTTTATGGTAGTCTTCATGAATGCCGGAAAAGTAAAAAACGGACGGGACATTGTTTTTGGCGAAATTGTAGTGGTCGCTGCGGTAGTAGAACCGGTTGGGATCATCGGTGGTATTGTAGCGGAAGTCCAATCGCATACCACGCGACCACCGCGCTGCCGCCCGCACGGCCTGATCCAGATCATTGCTCAGCATGTCGGAGCCGATAACGAAGATGGAATCGGGGGCATTCCGGCCGATCATGTCGATGTTAATCTCCGCCACGGTGTGATCCAGAGGCCAGATGGGATTTGCAGTGTAGGCTTTACTGCCCAGCAGCCCTTTTTCTTCACCCGAAACCAGCATAATCAGTTGGGTGCGGCGCCCGGGACCCCGCTGCGCCAGCGCTCTGGCGATGGCCAAAACGGCTGCCGTACCGGAGGCGTTATCGTCAGCGCCGCGGTAGATCACGCTGTCCTTCACACCTTCATGATCCATGTGGGCGGTGAGCATCACCGCTTCACCAGTCAGGTGCGGATCCTTTCCGGACAGTTGCGCAATGACATTCACTGCCGTGTCGATCCGGCTGGTGATGTGAAAGGAATACTGGATGTTCAGAGTCATGGGAAAAGACATTGGTGTAAGGGAAGCATCAATCTTTTGTCTCAACGCCGTCAGATTCATATTCTGCTGAAGAAAAAATGAATCTATCGCTGTCCAGGATGCCAGAAATCCCAGAAATGGTGTGGTCATCGTATCCGGCAGCAGGGTGACGGCATTCCGATTCGCAATGCTCTTCACCCAACGCGATTGTTTGGGAAAAGACTCACTCGAATCAGGCAGGAGAATTTCAATACATCCGGCGGCGCCGAGTTTCTGCAAATACTCCCGTTTATGACGACCACTGGCATAGCGGGACCATTTTTCGCCTGTGAGAATAGAGCAGTCGGTGGAATCCTGCGGCTCCCCACTGAAAAAGAGGGCGATTTTGTTCGTCACATCGATGTCTTTGAAATCATCGTAATCCAGGGAATCAGTATGGATACCATAGCCCACAAAGACCAGGCTGTCCGTTCCCGCTCCAGCTGAATCGTGATAAAATGGCAGGAAGCGAAAGTGGGTGATGTTTTCCAACGCAAGCGTATCATTTCCACTGATAATGTCCAATTCAGGCGGTGCGTGATGCTCCTTCACCTTCACCGGATAGCGATAAAAAAAATCGGGCGCACCGGGTAGAGGTGTTAGCCCCCAGTTTTTGAAATTGCGGGCGATATAGTGCGCGGTCTTCCACATGCCGGCGGTGGGTGTCTCCCGACCTTCCAGAGAATCGCTGGTGAGGACTGCCACATGATTTCGTAATTCCTGTGCTGCAATGGTGCGGGCTTGAAAACCGGCTGACAGGGAACGCCATTCGTAAGCTGGACTGAAGGGCTTTGCTGCCAGTGGCGCGACCCACATGGCTGCCATGAGGCCGGTGAAGGCAATTTTTTGGCGTACAGTATGAAAATTCAACATGCATTGTGAATATGAAATTCCGGCGCAAAGGATGCAATTTGAAAATCATGGTGCGGAGAGGAAATTTCCTGACTGTCAATTTTTAAAGCTGACCTTCAGGCATTAAATTAACAGAACATGCAACGCGTAAAGGATACCCCATGACAACACAAGAAAAATCCGGGTCACACAATTGGGTGACTATTTACACACTGTCCGGCGATACCTATGCTGAGATGGTGAAAGAGGCGCTGGCCAATGCCGGCATTCCCTGCAATTTGCAGCGCAGCGACATTTCCGCCACGTTCGGAACCCACAGTCAATCACTCCTTGCTGAAGTGGAGATTTTGGTTCCGGAGCAGCATGCAAAACGTGCTCTGACCGTGATTGAGGGCATCATTGGCGAGGAAAACGGCGACAATTCAACCGAGTAAATTGAATTTCTCCCGCCCCACTTTCAAACCAGGCTCCCCGGGGTGTAAAAAATGATTTTCAGAATGTTACGACGTAGGGAACACAGGAATTAATATGGCCGAAAAAATTCAACGGATAAAAGGAACCAATGACATCATTCCGGGGGAGATTGAACAATGGCAGCAGTTGGAGCAGGTCATCCAAACCGTCATGACCCGGTTTGCCTATCGTGAAATTCGCACACCCCTTTTTGAGCGTACCGAACTGTTTGCCCGCGGAGTTGGGGAGGATACGGACATCGTTTCCAAGGAGATGTACACCTTCACCGATAAAGGTGGGACGAGTCTTACCCTGCGTCCCGAATTAACCGCGTCGGTGGTGCGCAGCTACATCCAGAATAATTTCCAGCAAACCTCACCCACGGTCAAATTGTGGTACCAGGGGTCCATTTTCCGGCAAGAGCGGCCTCAGAAAGGGCGTTTCCGTCAATTCCATCAGTTTGGTGCGGAGGCTATTGGCTCTCCCTATCCGGAAACCGATGTGGAGATCATCAGTCTTTTTTGGGAAATCCTTATTCAATTGGGTGTGTCCGACTCGGTGACGCTGAAAATCAATAGTGTGGGGGATGAGGAGAGCCGGAATGCTTATCGCGATGCATTGCGAGCGTTTCTGAAGCCCGGATTATCGGAATTGAGCGAAACCAGTCAGCGACGCTTTCAGACCAATCCCCTACGCATTCTGGACAGCAAAGACCCACAGGATAAGGAGTTGACGCGCGATGCACCGCGTCTCTTGGATTATCTGAATGATTCATCCGCGCAGCATTATCGAACTGTTTTGTCCCTCCTGGAATCGTTGGACATTCCCTTTCAGCAGGATGACCGTCTGGTAAGGGGATTGGATTATTATACCCATACAGCTTTTGAATTCACCAGTGATGCCCTGGGTGCTCAGGACGCGGTGTGCGGCGGCGGTCGTTACGACGGTCTCATTGGGGATCTGGGAGGGAGTGACACCCCGGCCATTGGCTGGGCAGCCGGGACCGAACGACTGTTGCTGGTGATGGAGGCGCTGGGAAAAAAGGTATCGGAACCAGCACTTGATTGCTACTTGGCAGTGTTGGGTGAAGCACAGCGACCGGTGGCGTTTAACTTGTTGCGGGAATGGCGCGCTGCCGGGCTGTCGTGCGATACGGATCTACAGCGCCGAAGTTTGAAAGCCCAGCTGCGGGAAGCCAATCGCCAAAACGCCCGGTTTGTGGTCATCCTGGGTGAGTCCGAGCGCGAAAAGAGCATGGTGCAGATCAAGTTCATGGACACGGGCGAGCAGACGGAAATGAGTTTTGACGCAGCATTAAAAAAGATGATGGATACGCAGTAGATGAGTGATTCCCCATTGTTGACGCTGCTGATTTCCAATACCATTCGATTAACCCATTCAAATTGATGCACACACCTAAATCCATCGAAGCAATTCTCATTCAGAGCAAGCACGGCTACCGTAATCTGAAGCAGAAGGTTTACGGCATGTCCAGCACCAAGTTGGTGTTTTATTCCGTGCTCATCGGTGTTGTCGGTGGTCTGGCGGCGCAATTTTTCTCTGAATGCGTCCATCTGGCGAATAAGTATCTCCTCACCGGTCTGGCGGGTTATTCGGCCCCGGGCTTACCGCGGGAAGGCGGTGTATTACGGGAAACCTTCGGTCAGTATGGACGCTGGCTGATTCCGGTGGTAACGACGCTGGGTGGACTGATTTCCGGCTGGTTGGTGTACACCTTCGCACCGGAAGCTGAGGGACACGGTACGGATGGTGCGGTGAAGGCTTATCACCAAAATGGCGGCCGGATCCGGGGTCGGGTACCGCTGGTGAAAACGATTGCATCAGCCATCACCATCGGTTCCGGTGGCGCTGCCGGTCGGGAGGGACCCACGGCGCAAATCACTGCCGGTGTGGGATCGGTACTGGCGGGTTGGTTGGGACTGGATGATCGCACACGCCGACTCATGGTGTTGGCGGGAATTGCCGCCGGTCTGTCCGCCATATTTCGTTCACCGCTGGGCGCGGCTTTATTCGCTATTGAGATTCTGTATAGTGAAATGGAATTCGAAGCGCGGATGCTGGTTTACACGGTCATCGCCGCGGTGGTGGCGTATGCGGTGAATGGTGCGTTCATGGGCTGGGAACCCATTTTTTCGCTGCCGGAAAGTACGGCGTTTCATGATCCGATACACTTATTGTGGTATTCTGTGCTGGGAATTATTGCCGGGATTATGGGTGCCATTATTCCCACGGTATTTTACCGGACACGGGATTTTTTCCACAATTTGAAGATACCGGTAAAGCTGAAACCCGCCCTGGGCGGATTGCTGTTGGGTTTAATGGCGCTGGCTTTACCGCAGATTCTGGGCGGCGGATACGGTTGGATGCAACTGGCCATTGAGGGGAAGCTGGCCATTGGGATGCTGGCGATTCTTTCAGTAGCAAAAATCATCGCACTTTCCTTCACCATCAGTTCCGGCGGCTCGGGTGGTGTTTTCGCGCCCACACTGTTCAGCGGGACCATGTTGGGGGCATTCGTCGCTACGGCCGCTAACACGTTATTCCCCAGTACGGATTTGAGCGTTGCGGCATTTAGCGTGGTGGGAATGGCGGCCTTTTTTGCCGGTGCGGCGCGGGTACCCATGGCCACGTTGCTCATGGTGTCGGAGATGACCGGTGGTTATAAGCTGATGGTGCCCACCATGCTCACAGTGGTGCTGAGTTATATGATTCAGTCCTGGCTCACCCGCAACGCCAAATATTCCACGCTGTACCAGGCGCAGGTGAAAAATCGTAGTCAGTCGCCCGTTCATCATACCGAATACCTGAAGACGGCATTAAAAATCGTGAAGGGCACCAAAACGAAATTATCTGATGACCTGACGCCCATTAACATGAAGGATCTGCTGCGGGTAGGCATGCCGGTGACGCTGGACGACAATGGTCGTTCAGTGTTTATGGGTGTGGTGCGAAAAGCCTCACCGCTGGTGGGGAAATCACTGAAAGAAATTTTCCAGGGAAAAGGACATTTGCTGGTCATGTCGATTTTGCGTAGCGGCAAATTCCTGATCCCGGATGGCGATACGGTTTTAGAGCCGTGGGATCGTCTGGTGGTGGTTATTTCCCGGGAAGAGTATGACAACTACCGGGATATGATTCGCATTCCCTACCTGGAATCACTCCATTTTGCAGGTGAACAGCGGAAGAAAATGGAGAAATAGGAGTTTTCACAATCCAAAGCGCTGACAACCTTACCCAAACCCAGGTGAAACACCTGCGCAGCCTGTCTCAGAAAAAATTTCGGGAGATCTCCGGCGAATTTCTCATGGAAGGTGTTCGATTGTGCGAGGAGGCTTTGGATTCACCTCTGGCGTTAACCTGGTTTATCCATACTCAGGCGCACAAGGATCATCCGTTGGTGAAAAAAGCGCACCAGCGGGGCCTATCGGTTTTTCGCGCTACCCAATTGCAGTTCAGCCAGTTTTGTGACAGTAAATCACCACAGGGAGTGGCAGTCGTGGCGAAAATCCCGGCACCATCCAAACCGCCTGTTCCCACACAAGTAAAAATTGTGCTGGCGCTGGATCGTTTGGCGGATCCGGGTAATGTGGGCACGATTTTGCGGTCAGCGCGATGGTTCGGGGTTACGGAGGTGGTTCTCAGCGCCGACTGTGTGGATGTGTACAATCCCAAGGTAGTCCGTAGCAGCATGGGCGCCATCGGCTATTTACACCTCTATTTAGGACCTGACTTGGAGGCATTTGCCAGACAGTGGCTGGAACAAAATGGGCAGGTTGCGGTTCTGTCCATGGCTGGTGAAGATTTGAGCGATTACCAACCACCTGATGGTGGATTATTATTGATAACGGGGAGTGAAGCGCACGGCGTTAGTGCGGCGGTGGAGCGTCTGGGAACGGGTCTTACTATTCAGCGGCACGGCAGTGGAGAATCGCTGAACGCCGCCATGACCACCAGCATTGCCCTGTGGCATTTAACCCGCTGACCGTTGCCAGAACTATTATTGGCATCCCATATCCCGGGAAGTATATTGCGCGGCATTGCACGGAAATGACAAGAACCATTGACCCATAAGTAATTCGTATTTGAGGCATTCATGACAAAGTCACGTGACTGGATTAAAATTTTACTGGGACTTTTTGTCCTTCTGTTCTCGTTTTTCATCTATATGGATACGCTGGCACCCACGGTCTCTTTCTGGGATTGCGGAGAATTTATCGCTACCAGCTACTCATTGGGTGTACCGCACCCGCCCGGATCACCATTGTACCTGTTAATCGGACGGGTGTTTTCCATGCTGCCTTTCTCGGGTGGCGCGGCGCTGGATCCGGCCATGATGCAGGATCAATTTCACGTGATTGCCTACCGGGTGAATACAATCTCCGCCATCGTTACCGCCTTTGCTAATCTGTTCCTGTTCCTGGTCATTATACGCCTGGTGGCGGAGTATCGTGGTCCCATTAAAAACGGGCTGGATCGGTGGATTGCCTACACGGGCGGTTTGGTGGGTTCTCTGGCGCTGGCTTTTTCGGACAGTCACTGGTTCAATGCAGTGGAAGCCGAAGTCTATTCTATGAGTATTTTCTTCACCGCCATTGTGGTCTGGCTGATTCTCAAATGGTCTGAAAAAGTGGATGAAGGTCATGTGGGCGCCCGGTATATCCTGCTCATATCCTATATGATGGGATTGGCAATTTCGGTTCACATGTTGAACCTGCTTGCAATCCCGTTTGTGGGTCTCATCATGTATTACAAACTGCACCCCAAACAGGATGGCGCGGAATTTTTAGTCCATGTACTTTCCATATTGGGCGTCCTGCTGGTGGCTACACTTGTGGCTGTAAACATGATTATGCCGGATACCTCGGCTGAATATCTGCGACTCAGCGATGATCAATTGGGTAGCACCTATATGTCATTTGCACTGGTGTGGCTTGTGCTTGCGGCAGTGGCAGTCTGGGGCTTGGCGCAGGCGTACAAAGGCGAGCGGCGTCAGCGCTATTGGCAGCACCTGCTGGTGGTCATTGGCTCAGCCGGTGCGTTTATCATCATCTATGCGGGCATTATCAAGGGCGTTCCCAAGGTGGCTGAAATTGTTGCCGGTGCCCTGGATACGGACCGGGCGGTCAAGGCCGTGACGGTGGCGTTGATAGTCATGGGCGGCTTGATGGCCGGGCTGGCATATTTGACCAAATTATTGCCTCGTTACCGGAATGAGGTGCGTCTCAGTCTGATTTCACTATTTCTCGTATTGATTGGTTACACCTCCTACGAAACCATTTTTATACGGTCGGGACAGAATCCCATAATTGATGAGAATGATCCGGAAACCACGCGTCAGGCGGTGGCTTATCTGGAGCGCGAGCAATATGGATC
>JAIPJQ010000071.1 GCA_021734065.1 Fidelibacterota bacterium
CCCACCCGGTACTCAAGTCGATTCTGCCAATTCAAATCCATAATGTCCCGCTGCTGGGACGAGCCGGAAGTATCGGTATAAAACTGATGACTTTTATCCAGCCAACTGATCCGGGACTGCAGCCGCACATCATCAGCCAAACGACGCTGATACATACCGTTTAGTTCATAGCGATAATTTTCCCAGTCATCGAAATAATCCTGCGTAATCCCCACCCGACTATAAATCGCCTGTTGATTATCCGCCCAGTCACCATTTTGCAGAAGCTCCACAGTCTTACCAAACTCTTGATGCTGATGCCGCTCCTCCAATCGCCCTCCGGCCAACAGATCATACCGTCCCCACTTGGGGTGCTGGTAGGAAATGCCACCCAATAGGGCGTGGTTCTGTAAATCGCTTCCCAGATTGGTCCGCCGGTCCAGATACACATTGCTCTCAGTGCGGGCTGACCAATTCAGCTTTTCCATGCGATTCGAAGTAATGGACCAGATCAGACGATTTTCCACGGCATAATTCTGACCCGTGAGAATGGCTGTGGATTTTTCGTACCATTTATAGTCAAAAAAATTGCTGAAAGTGGTCAGGAGAGAGCCAACCGGCCGCTCTAAAAAAATGCCCAGATTTCCCTCAGCACTTAAATTATCACGGATGATATTGACACGCAGTGAATCGGGCGTTTGGGCCGACAGAAGGTCGGTGAGCGCCATCATCATGACCATGACCATGATCCGGCGTGACAAATTATTGCTCTTTTTTGGTTTCGATTATAACGCGGTAAACTTTTTCACCCGGTTTGGCCATTCGGTATTTCTCCCGGGCAACCTTCTCCAGATATTCCGGATCGTCCAACAGACGCTGCCGCTCCGCTTCCAACCGGGCATTCTCAACCTTCAGCGCTTCAATCCGTTCTTCCGAAGCCCTTATCTGCTTTTTCAGTTGATATAAGCGGTACAGGCCCTCATCCTGAAAGACGAAAGCCTGTACTAAAAACACCACCAATAATAAAATCAAAGCCCAGGCAAGCTTGCTACGGAACCAGCTTGCCGAATTCCGGGTACGCCTGGGTGTTGTTCGTTGACGCTTGGTAGCCATAAAATGAGCTTACGATTTGGGATTCAGGGCTTTGCGACCGGCAAAAACCGCCTCTTCACCCAATTCTTCCTCAATCCGCAACAGTTGGTTGTACTTGGCAATACGGTCGCTCCGTGATGCCGAGCCGGTTTTTATCTGACCCGTCTGCATGGCCACCGTAAAGTCTGCGATTGTGGTGTCCTCCGTCTCACCAGACCGATGGGATACCACACAGGTCATGTCGTTTTCATGAGCCATTTTAATGGTGTCCATGGTTTCCGTCAATGTACCAATCTGGTTCAGCTTAATGAGAATCGAGTTCATGGCCTTCAATTCAATTGCCTTCTTAAGCCGGATCGGGTTTGTAACGGTGAGATCATCGCCCACCAATTGGATTTTGTCACCCAACTTTTTAAACAATATCTGCCAGCCGTCCCAGTCATCTTCCGCCAGCCCGTCTTCCAAACTCAGAATAGGATACTGGCGAGCCCAATTCGCGTAGAAATCCACCATCTCTTCAGAAGTGAGTTTTTTGTTCTCGCCAGCCAGGATGTATAATCCGGAATTTTTATCATAGAACTCACTGGAAGCCGGATCCATGGCAATGGCTAACTGTTCACCCAGTTTATAACCGGTCTTGTCAATGGCTTCCAGAATGACCTCAATAGCCTGTTCATTACTGGTCAAATTCGGCGCAAAGCCGCCTTCATCCCCCACTGCAGTATTCAAATTGCGTTTCTTCAAAACGGCCTTCAGATGATGAAAGGTTTCTGTACCCATCTGGAGTGCTTCTGAAAAACTCTCGGCTCCCACCGGAAAAATCATGAACTCCTGAAAATCCACATTGTTGTCCGCATGGCTGCCCCCGTTGAGAATATTCATCATGGGTACCGGCAGCAGCGTTGCGTCGTCACCGCCCAGGTATTCATAAAGCGTCAAATCAAAATCCATGGCAGCTGCTTTGGCGATGGCCAGTGAAACACCTAAAATGGCATTGGCGCCCATTTTGGCTTTGTTGGGTGTGCCATCCACGGCAATCATCTTTTCGTCAATCTGACGCTGTTCCACCGCTTCCAGACCAATGACCTCTTTCGCCAAAACTTCGTTCACATTCTGCACAGCCTGGAGGACACCCTTGCCCATGTAGCGTGATTTATCACCATCCCGCAACTCAACTGCTTCATGCTCTCCGGTAGAGGCTCCTGAAGGTACCGCTGCCCGACCGAATGCGCCGCTCTCCAATACCACATCAACTTCCACAGTGGGATTCCCCCGGGAATCCAAAATTTCACGACCCATCACCTCAATCACTTTCGACATATGTATATCTCCTTTTCCTTGTACCTATCAGGTAGTATAAATACCGTGTCAAACGCATCTCCCACAACCAGGCCAATTTACACGAAAAGCGCCACCGCGCAAAGGTAGTCCGCGGAATCGGAATAATGTCTGCAGGTTGATGGAAATTGGGTGGCAGGCAGCCTTTCCCATGAGTATTTTCCCTTCTGAAATGAGGTTGGAACAACCTGATTGTCGAAAATAACCAGACCATTGCTCAATGTCTTGATATCCCGGGGAGTAATTATGCACCAGAATCGCTTATTACCTTTCATAACCCTCTTTCTGGCGGCCGGACTCATTGCACAACCGAGCGCCAGACCGATTCAGGTTCCGGTTGAGGAATATCAGCTGCAAAATGGTCTCACCGTCCTGCTGGTTCCCATGCCCAATACGGATGTAATGACCATGCAAATGACGGTTCGTGTGGGATCGCGCAACGAAGTGGAGTTTGGCAAAACCGGATTCGCGCATTTTTTTGAACATATGATGTTTCGCGGATCAAAACATTATTCCCGTGAACGCCGGGATGAGATGATTCAACAATATGGTGCCGATGCCAATGCCTGGACATCCGACGATCTGACCAATTACTTCATCACAGCCACAGTAAGCGCTCTGGAACCCTTACTGGCCATGGAGGCAGACCGGTTTATCAATCTCACCTATACCAAAGAAGACTTCCAGACCGAAGCCGGCGCCATTCTGGGCGAATACAATACCGGACGTAGCAACCCGGTGCTTACCATGTCCGAAGCACTGCGGGCAGAGGCTTTTCAGCGACACACGTACGGCCACACTGTGATGGGATACTACACGGACATTCTGGCAATGCCCAACCAATATGAACACAGTCTGGAATTTTTTCGGCGCTACTATCGTCCCGATAATGCCATTCTTACCATCGTCGGCGGAATCGAAACAGCAAAAGCACTTGCGTTAGTGAAGAAATATTATGGTCCCTGGAAACCCGGGTATGATCCCAAGCCGGTGCCCCAAGAATTTGCCCAGCATGAATCCCGGGAAGTCGCGCTCACCTGGTCCACCCAAACCAATCCCCAACTCTGGATGGCCTGGAAAATTCCAGCATATTCCAACTCCAACACCATCTATCAAGTATTGGATGTGCTGAAAGAAGCCCAGTTCTCTCAGTGGGGCGAGCTTTACAAACGACTGGTGATTGATGAGCAAATCACACGGTCCCTGCGCGTGGAATCAGACCGCAGCCGTGATCCGGGACTCTTTACCGTCCAGGCTACACTTTATGACGAAACCCTGATAGATTCGGTACGCACGGTGATCAGCACAACCCTGAGCCAGGCGGGTGAACATTTAACTGAAGAGCAATTAACGCGTATCAAAAACCACCTCTATTACGCCGCCACCATGCGCCTCAATGATCCCTCCAGTGTGGCGTACCAACTGCTTTCCTTCGCCCAGCTTACCGGTGATTATCATTCCCTGCAGTATTATTATGACCAATTAGAGGCATTGGATTTATCCACCATTCGGACGATTCAGCAGCGCATTTTTCAACCGGCGCGGCTCACCATTGTCACTCTGAAGCAGGAGGTGCACCAATGAGATGGCATGTCCGTTTTCCGCGTTCTGTCATGATACCGGCGGCATTGGTCGTCTTGAATGCCTGCGGCACCGTACCGGAATTGGTACTCAGCCCATCTGATGAATCCAACCTGATTGATATTCGATTGAATTTCAAAGTCGGTTCGGCTGCCGACCCGGAAAATCAACCAGGGCTGGCGCGGCTCACCCTCTGGACTATCATGCACGGTGGCACCAAAGATTTGACACAGGAAGAAATTACCTACCTGAAGTATCCGCTGGCCGCCGCGGAAAACCTCTTCATAGACCGGGATAATCTGGTCATTTCCGCCACGGTGCACGGTGAAAAGTTTGACGATTATTATCCCTTACTGAGAGATCGCCTGCTCCGGCCACGTTGGGATAAAAAGGATTTTGAACACCAGAAAAAGCAGTTGGCAGCCACGATTGAAAACAGTCTCATGGGTGAAAATGATGAATGGTTCGGGAAGGAGATGCTGCAGTGGCTGCTCTATCCCCAGGGTCATCCCTATCACTGGCCCACAGTTGGGCGCGTGGAGGCGGTGGAAAATTTGACCATTAAGGATGTGGAAGCATTCTGGGAGAATCATCTGGGAACCGGGAATCTGGTGATTGGTCTGGCCGGCCCCCATACGCCAAAGCAGCGGAAACAGATAGAAAAGGACTTTTCCGGTTTCCATTTCAAATCCTATGAACCCACACCCCTGCCGGCACCGGTTGAATTATCAGCCCAGGCTGTGGTACTGGTGGAAAAACCCACTGACGCAGCGGCCATTTCCATGGGATTTCCGTTGGATGTATCCCCGGCAGATCCGGATTACTATGCGTTGTTGCTATTCAATGCCTGCTTCGGTCAGCACCGCACATTTGTGGGACGGCTTATGAATGAAATGCGAGTCAAACGCGGTCTCAATTATGGTGACTATAGCTATATCAACCATTTCGTCCAGAACAGCTACAGCCCCTATCCCCGTCCCGGTGTTTTCCGGCGCCAACAGTATTTCAGCATTTGGATCCGACCGGTGAAACGGGAGAATGCCCATTTTGCCATTCGCCAGGCAATCTGGGAGCTGAATGATGTGGTTGAGCACGGAATTCCGGAAGAGAAATTCCAGCACGCCAAAGAATTTATCGTTCACTACGCCAAACTCTGGGCGGCCTCCCAGACCAGCCAACTGGGTTTCCTGGTCGACTCACACCTGGCAGGGATTCCATACTATATTGATCAGATTGAAAGCATGGCAAGTTCATTGACCCGGGAGCAGGTGAATGCCGCTGTTCAACGACATTTGACACCGGAGAATCTGCAAATTGCAGTGATCTGCAAAGATGCCCCTGAATTGGCCGAGGCGCTGCGAACCAATAAGCCCTCCCCCATTCATTACGACAATCCTGTTTCCCCGGACATCCTTGAGAAAGACCAGGAAATCATGAATTATCCACTGAATATTTCCGGCATTGAAATTTTGGCGTATCAGGAAACCTTTAAATAAAGCGATGCATACGGTCGTTTTGAAAACACGAATCCTGGAATGATAAACAAAATGATCCTATTGCTACCGAAGTTACCCTGCCATGTTTGATCGACGTATCGCCGGCTCTCTGGGTCTGTTGGCATTTCTGATTCTAATCGGAATGGCGGGCTATGTCACAATTGATGATGTGAGATGGTTTGATGCGCTTTATATGACGATGAACACCATAACCACCGTTGGTTTCCAGGAGGTATGGAAGCTATCCTTCATCAGCAAAATTTGGACATTGTTTATCATGCTGGCCGGAATCGGCATGTTTTTTTTCATCTTCGGGCAGGTTGCCCAAACGGTGGTGGATTTTAAACGCATCGGGAGAATTCGCATGCAAAATCAGATCAATCGTCTATCAGATCATTACATTGTCTGTGGGTTTGGCCGAATGGGTAGCGCTGTGGCACAGGAATTTGCAGAGGAAGGCAAACCTTTTATCGTAATCGAGCAAAATAATGAAAAACTTGAGCGCATTCGCGAGTTGAAATATCTGGTGGTTGAAGGCGATGCCACAAAGGACGATGTTCTGATCCAGGCTGGTATTGAGCGCGCCAGGGGACTCATCGCGGTATTGGCCAATGACGCTGACAACCTCTTTCTCACACTCACGGCCAGGTCAATCAGTACGGAACTGTACATCCTGGCCCGTTCAATTGAGACAGCTTCCACCAATAAGCTTATTCGCGTAGGTGCCAATAAGGTGGTAAATCCCTATGAAACCGCCGGTCATAAAATCGCCCGGTTGGCTATCAAGCCCGGCGTGGTGGAGTTTTTGGAAATTGCCACCAATCAGGCCAAAGTGGATTTGACCATGGAAACCATCACAGTGGGTGCCGGTTCACCTGCGGATGGAAATTCACTGGTGGGACTTAACCTTCGAAAAAATTACAACCTTATCGTTGCCGCCATCACCAATCCGGGCAGACCCACACGATTTAATCCCGACCCCGAGTACAAACTGGTAGCCGGTGATGTGTTACTTACAATTGGCAATCTGAAAAACCTCAAGCGCTTCGAAGAGCTCTGCTCCAAACGGGATTAGCACCAGCCAGCTTTGTTGATTCCCCATAAGTCTCAGGTATATTAAGCACCGGAAAATCCGGGCTGTATCATTGGCCATCTGCAACCGGGATGGCGGTTATTTTTTTGAGGAAGATTGGATTTTATGTTTTTCAGCCAGCCACATTCACAGCGACAAAGACGCAACTTTCTATTCTGGATACTGGTCACCATTTCTCTGCTGGTCATGTTTCAATGCGGTAAAAAGGAACCGGAAGAGCCGGTCGTTGCTGTTGTGGGGAACCGGACGATTTCATTGACCAGCTTTCAACGCGGCTACCTCCCGGTCATTCTGTACGGCGATAAATTTGATTCGCCGGAGACTCGGGTGCAGACGCTGGACTATCTGATTGGTGATAAACTATTGGCGCAGGAAGCAGAAAAAATCCATCTGGACACACTACCCATTCTGAAGCATGTACGCCGGGTGGCGGAACACAAGGCTATGGCGCGCCATCTCTACGATGAATGGGTCCGGGAAAAAATTTCCGTGCCCACCGAGGAAGAACTGCGGCAGGCCTTTGAACGCATCAATAAACAATTATTCATACGCCACCTGTTCGCTCCCAGCGCTGAGGCAGCCGACAGTCTGTACGCGCTGCTGGAAAGCGGACGAATGACCTTCGAGGAAATCGCCAGCCGGATTTACAGCGATTCACTCCTGGCCAGTAATGGCGGGGCTCTGGGATGGCTGGAGTGGGGCGATCTGGATGAAAATCTTGAGAATGTCGCCTATGAAGCGCCGGTTGGGAGCTTTACCAAACCGGTTCGTAGCCAGTATGGCTGGCATATCCTGCGGGTGGATGACTACAAACGGCAGATGATTGTCTCAGAGGATGATTTTCAGCAAAAAAAGGAGTTCCTGAAGAATCGCATTTACGAACGCCGCGAAGCGGTGGTGAGTAAACAGGTGATGAATGAGTTTATGGAGGCGCAGAATGTACGATTCGACCGTGAGATCACCCGCCCCGTATTTAATGCCATTATCGCCAGGCGTTCATCGGATGAGACACTGCCACCGGAGGAGCAATTGGGCTCTCCGGAACGGGAATTTGCCACTCTGGAGGATGAGCTGTTGCCCTATCTGGACCAGATGTTGGTGACCTTTGCCGGAGAAGGCTGGACGGTGCGGGAATTTCTGGACCGGTTACCCGAAATGGACCGGCGCCATTTTTACGGAAATCTCTATGTGGGACTGGCTAACATGATCCGGGATGAGTTGCTGGGCCGGGAAGCCAAAGCCAGAGGATATGACCAAAAGCCCGATGTAGTGGAGGAGGTGCAGGATCGTGAAGATAAATTATTATCACAGCTCTACCTACAGTCCCTCTATGACACCCTCACCATTACAGAGGAAATTGTCACCGGTTTTTATGAGGAAAACTGGCGTCAGCGCTACCACGGTCCCGATAGTCTGTGGTTGCAGGAAATTTTGGTTAAAAATAAGGATCTGGCCGACAGTCTGATGTACCGGCTGCGGTCGGGCGCAAATTTTGAAGAGATGGCCCGGCGGTATTCAAAACGAAGCCGTCTGCGGGGAAAGTCGGGCGACTTGGGCTGGCAGGTGGGCGGCCAAACGAATTTTGATCAGCTCTACGAAGCCGCGCTGAAGGTGCAGCACAATGTACCGGTGGGACCCGTGGAGACTGCCGACGGCTGGTCTATCGTCCGGTACACGCAGCAACGACGCTATCCGTTACCATTGGACTCAATTCGTGAAAAGGTGCGGCAGGATGTGGAGAACTACCGCCAGGCGGTGGTACGGAATGAAGCCCTGACCAAAGCCCGGTCGGCATATGACATTGACCGGCATGATGATGTATTGAACCTGATTGATGAGGAACGCTAAGATGAAATTTTTCAAACGCCTGCTAACAATCGCATTCATGGTGCCGGTGATGCTTCAAGCTGATTTAAGCGGTCTGGCTATCTGTCTCGATCCGGGTCATGGTGGTGGTCCGGGCACAGGGAAATGGTTTGAAGCGGTGGTAAATTTCCAGGTGGCACTGGACACGGAGTGGTTTTTGGACACGCAGAATCCGGATACCGTTGTTCTCACCGTACGCGACTCCATGGCCACCCAATTGACCCTGAGTCAGCGGGAGTATGTGGCCAACAGCAACAATGTGGACTATTTCCACTCCATCCATCACAATGCTTTTCAGGGAACGGCCAATTACACCCTGGCGCTGTATGAACAGCTATACACAGGTGGTCCGGCCCAATGGCCCGGAGAAGCGGATCTGTTTGCCGATATGGTTTCCCATGAAATTTACCTGGCGTTGCGAACCACGGCAGACTATGGTGCCCGGGGCGACCGTGATTTTCTGGGATTTAACCTGGGGGTTTTGAATGACCTCACCATGCCGGGTGATCTGAGTGAAGGGAGTTTCTGGGACTTTCCTCCGGAAATCCGGCGTTTGCAAAACAAAGCCTACCTGAAGACCGAAGCAGAGGCAATTTTATTCACATTTTTGGACTACTATGATGCCCCCCGTCCTGAAATCGGAACGCTGGACGGCATTGTGACCAACACCACCACGAATCAACCCGCCAGTGGAATCACCGTTACCCTTTCACCCGCACTGACGGATTCGGTGTATACAACCGACGATCTGGGTAACGGTTACTTTCGGTTCGACAGTCTGTCTCCGGGCGACTATACGCTAACCGCATCTTCAGAATTCGATACCGTGAGTGTGACCAAGACCGTTGCTGCCGGCATCATTAACCACCAGGATTTGTCCCTGGCTGCATCAGCCGTGGGCGCGCCAACCTTGCGGTGGGTGGTTTACATGAATGGCTCGGTATTGGTGAATATCAACCCGGTTACCGGCGCCACCGGGTACCGACTATTCTATACAGACGACCTGAGCACCTGGCCGGACAGCCAGTTTGTGGACATTGCATCGGCCAGCGTGAGTCTGGCTAATGCCTTCCCGGCAGATACATCCATTTACATCAAAGCCTACGCGTTCAACGATGTGGGCATTTCTGAATTTTCTTCCGACACATACGGCTGTTATACAGGCGACCGGGATTATCAAATTCTCGTGGTGGATGGCTTTGACCGGTTTGGCGGCAGTGGCAGCTGGGGTGAAGCGACCCATGATTTTGCCGCGCGTCATGGTCGTGCTTGGACGGGTGCCGGTCTGGGCTTTTCCACCATCGCCAATGAAATCGTGGGGACCAGCATGCTCAGCGGATTCTGGGCGCTGGACTGGGTGCTGGGGGATGAATCCACGGCAGATGAAACGCTGAATGCCGATGAGCAAACCATGATCTCCGCCTACCTGAATCAGGGCGGACGGGTTTTTATATCAGGTTCGGAAATCGCCTATGATTTGGATTTGCAGGGCAGCGTAGCGGATAAGGATTTCATTCACAATTACCTGAAAGTGAGCTACGCCGGCGATAACGCGGATGACCCTTATGTGGATGGTGTGAACGGGACTGAATTTGCCGGTTTGAATTTCACCTATGGGTTAACCGGTTCGCCCTACCCGGAAGATTGGCCGGATTATTTTAATGCCACCGGCGGTGGCCAGGTTGTTTTGAAGTACGGCAACAACCGGGTGGCCGGTGTGGCTTATGCCGGGACATTTACCAGCAGCACCAATGGGTATGTGGTCACCACCGGATTTCCACTGGAAACAATTGATGCTGCCCAGGAACAGGTGAATCTGGCAGCCCGGGTGGTGGATTTCTTTACCAGCCCGGTGAGTATTGTCAACCAGGTTGCACAGATTCCACACACATTGGCGATTTCCCGGGCATTTCCCAATCCCTTCAATGGATCGGTGACGCTGGATCTGGCCATTCCTGAACATGCCGATGCACCCATACTGGAAATCTTTGACCTCGCTGGCCGACGCATTTACCAACAAATGCTGCTGCCCGGGAGTGGCGCCCAATCAGTGCGCTGGACGGGTCATACCACCGGCGGGCTTCAGGTGGCGTCAGGGGTTTACATCGCGCGTTTGAGTGACCGGCACCAGACCAGTCAGATGAAACTGCATTTGGTAAAATAGATCGACCGGACGATGACATTTTCGACCTAAAAAAGACAAAGGACGCCTGACACCATGGCTTTACAATGCGGTATTATCGGACTTCCTAATGTGGGCAAGTCCACTATTTTCAATGCACTCACCGCTTCGGACATTCCTGCGGAGAATTATCCTTTTTGTACCATCGAACCCAATGTGGGCATCGTGCCGGTCCCGGACGCTAACTTGAAAAAACTGGCGGAAATCTACCAGCCGGAAAAGGTGACGCCGGCAGTGGTGGAATTTGTGGATATTGCCGGTCTGGTGAAGGGCGCCAGCAAGGGCGAGGGGTTGGGCAATCAATTTCTCTCACACATCCGCGAAGTCACCGCCATCTGCCATGTGGTGCGCTGTTTTGTGGACGATAATGTGACCCATGTGGAAGGCAGCATTGATCCCATTCGGGATGTGGAAATCATCGAATCCGAACTGATTGTGAAAGATCTGGATT
>JAIPJQ010000072.1 GCA_021734065.1 Fidelibacterota bacterium
CTAACGATATCAAGTCCAAGATTGCTGATGTGAAAAATATGGGCAAAGCCAAGGAAGCCGGAACCATCGCCGCAGCCGCATTCCTGCAGGAATTCGTGAAAGAAGGAACCAAATGGTGCCACGTGGATATTGCCGGTACCGGCTGGGTTTCGGGCTGGCGATCTTATATACCGGACGGTCCCAGTGGCGCTGGTGTCCGGTTAATCGTAGAACTGATCAAACGCTGGACCCACTGAGTTCAGCTGATTGACATAAAGGAGGGGAGATGAATCCCATTACGCTTGCGGTTGATGCCATGGGCGGTGATTTTGCACCGCAAGTTGTGGTGGAAGGCGTTTGCGCTGCGGTGAACCAGTCGGATGTGAAAATCCTCCTGGTGGGTCAGCCCGAAGCCATTCTTCCCTACCTGAAAAAAGAGTCCTATCCCGACGACCGGATCGAGATCGTCCCTGCCGCTCACGCCATCCCCATGGATGCATCCCCCAAAAAAGCGCTGGATGATTTTCCTGATGCTTCCATGGTTAAAGCCGCTCGTCTGGTGCAGTCCGGCGCGGCAGAAGCTCTCATTTCCGCGGGTAACACCGGAGCATTGGTCCTATCCGCCGCGCGCAATATTCCCCGCATTCAAAATGTTCATCGCACCGCTCTCGCCGCGGTTTATCCCACACTCAATGAGCTGCAACGCGAAGATATTTTCGCGCTGATACTGGATGTGGGTGCCAATGTGATGGTGGAACCTGAAAACCTGGTCCATTTTGCCCTGATGGGCTCCAGTTATGCCAGCGAAGTGAAGGGCATTCCGGATCCCGCTATTGCTCTTTTGAACATGGGTACTGAGCCAAACAAGGGCGGTCCGCGCTACAGCGAAACCTACCAGATTCTCTCTGATCTGCCGCACCTCAATTTTATCGGGAATATTGAGGGTCATGATCTGTTGCGTGGTGTCACCGATGTGGTGGTCACTGAAGGACTGGTTGGGAATGTGGCTATCAAAACGCTGGAAGGTTCAGCCGAAACGGTAATGGGTCTGGGCAAAATGGCATTTAAACAGAAATTCATCTGGAAAATCGGACTTATCATGCTCTCCAGCGGCATCAGGGGATTAAAGAAATTGACCGACTACCAGGAGTATGGTGGCGCGCCGATTCTGGGATTGAACAAGCTGGTGTTAAAATGTCACGGAAAGTCTACCTCCCATGCCATTTTGAATGCCACAAAACTGGCGGCAAAATCGATACGGGATGACCTGACCGGCTCCATGCAACGCTCTATTCGCACCTTTGAGGAGACGATTACCCGACCGGGAGACTTCTTTATCACCGGTTACGACACCTAAAAAAGCGATTGATAATAATTTGATTGGGGCGTAACATTGCCCGCCGGTGACAACCCCCGGATTGAAACAAAAAAATTGCATACGATGAACAATCAGGGTATGAGGGCACGAATGGTGAAGACCAAATGGTTGATGACAGGATTGGTTCTTTTACTACCCTTGATTGCACTGGCACAGGCCGATGTGGAAGTTTCTTCAGATTACGAAGTCATTGGTATTGCCCAGGAGCTCTTTCGACAACAAGGTTTTGATGTGCCCCGGGGCTCCCTGGACATTCAGGACGTGACTGGTTGGGGACGGGTTCTCTATGTCAAAATGCGGAGTCGCCGAACCACTCAGATGGATGATATTCTCATGTCTTTTGTGGTCGGTGGCGGGGTGTATCCCTACTCCAAGAATTTGGACTATATCGTTGTCGTTTCCGAAGTGAACTTTAAAGATTCCGAACAGCTTGTGCTGGCCGCACCGGCCGGATGCTGTGAGAGCCTTTTTTACAATCAGGTGGATGTGGATTATTTTTCAGATAATTGTCTGATAACCGATTAAACCATTAATGTGCAAAGTCTAAAGACGAAACAGAGGAGATACACTATGATTAAGAGAATGACGGCTTATGTGGCGACTTTTTTATTCATGACTTCCGCCGTGTTTGCCCAGGGTGGCATGTTCACCAAATCCATTTGGGTAAGGTATGGAGAAGGAATTGGCTGGGCGATTGCCGCATCCATCGGCTTCTCCATCGGTGTTGCCATTGCCATCAAGGTATTTGACTGGTTTTCCAGCGATATTGATGAATGGGATGAGATTAAAAAGGGTAATTGGAGCGTGGCTCTGGTGTTTATTGCTCTGATTGTCATGATCGGTATTCTGGTCCACAAAGTAATCTAACCTTATAATCTGACATCTGATGAATGCTGACCGCCGGTGAATCACCGGCGGTTTTATTTCGTCCAAAAATCCCCGCGGGTTCCTGTGAAAATCAGCAAGGTCCTCGCAGCAGTTGAAAATACAAATCACTATCCTCACGGGCGAGGTTATCAACCCATGGAACCAACAGCTTTATCCTAATGCCTGGTTGAATTCAAAGAAAATCACCCTCTCATTATCTATTCGATTTTCTGCAGGTCAGGATGTATTTTTTCGTGATTTTCAACACATTGATCCAGGGAGATTAAATCCAATCAATTTCTGGAGTCGTCATGCGAATATCCTTGCCTGAATTCAAAAACTTTTCAGTAATATTTATCAGCGTCCCGATATTAGTTATTTTCCTGAACCAATGCAGTACACTGGAACTAGTGCGAAATGCCAGAGATCAGGCAATTTTTTATCAGCAGTGCGACACGCTATTCAAATCGGGATTTCACTCCTTCAGCGATGGGGATTATCAACAAGCAAAAGCATGGTTTGACACACTGGGAGGAATTGATTCACTAGGACTCCAATATGAAGCTTATGCCTATCTGGCTCAATGCGAACGTAAGCTGGGGAATGAAACCGGTGGTGCGGAGGTTCTGTCTGCTGCCATAGATAAATTCGCCGCTATTGACTCCAACAAATTCCATTACGCCAGCCCCCTTCCGGAGTTGAAATATTGGGCAGGGATCTATCCCAAACTGGCTCAGGAGTTACGTCCGCGTAAAGATTTTGATCTTACCATCCAGCCTCCGGGTGTTTTGGGCGGAATGCAAGCCCTTTACAAACAAGTGGACTATCCTGAAATTGCCAAGGGCATGGGTATCAAGGGTACAGTCAGCATCAGAACATCAATCAATACTTTGGGACAGGTAGAATCAGCGAGGGTTGAGAAGCCAGTTCACCCTGATTTAGACAAAGCCGCTTTGACTGCCGTGAAAGCCACCACCTTCACACCTCTCATCCGGTATGGACGTCCAATTAAAGGGAATCTTTCTGTCCCGATTGTCTTTCGATGAATACACCGAATACAGCCAATGTTTCACTGTACCTTTTTTGCTATTCAGTGTCAGCTCAATACCACTATTTTTTATCGGTTACACATGCCTGCAGACGAGAAGACATTGAGATTGGAAACCGACTATGATCGATTGGTTTAGTACAGCCTATACAGGTGCACCGTTTCAGTTTTTTACAGCGCCTCATTTTACGGCACTAATGGGTCTGGCGTTGGTTTACGGTTGGCTATTCTATTTTCGCAAAGGATTCAGGCGTTACCCGGACATTGATCTACGGGTTCGTTACGGTCTGGCCGCCATTCTCATTTTGCAGGAATTGAGTTTGAATCTCTGGCGACTGATGAATCACACCTGGTCACCGGCCAATTCTCTTCCGCTTCATCTTTGCGGTGTAAGCGTGGTCCTGAGCGCAATCATGTTGGTAAACAAGAATTTCCTGCTGTATGAGATCAACTATTTTTGGGGACTGGGTGGCGCCGTACAGGCATTACTCACACCCGATATTGGCATTTATGGATTCCCCCACTTCCGGTATTTCCAGTTTTTCATCAGCCATGGTTCCATCATTCTGGCGGTGCTCTATATGACTTGGGTGCATGGATACCGTCCGCAGTTAAAATCGGTCTGGAAGATATTTGGAATTACGAATCTGTATCTGGTCGTTATCGCCGGATTCAATTGGGTGGTGGGTGGAAACTACTTGTTCATTTGTGAAAAACCGGTTGGCGGTTCGCTCCTGGATTTCCTGGGTCCCTGGCCCTGGTATATTGTGAGCCTGGAGTTTGTTGGAATTATCTCATTTCTCATTTACTACCTGCCGTGGTTGATTCGGGATCGATTGGCCGCTCCGGAACCAGCCACAGATGGCTCCAGACACCCGCAGGCGAAAACATGAAATTATTGAGGCCGCAGATGACACGGATAAAGCCGTTGCTGAAAGGCGAACCACAGATTTCACTGATTTCACAGAAGATATAATCTTTAGATGTTTATATGAGCAAGCTTGTTCGGTTTCGTTGTATCCAGGGGTACCGGGCGGATTTAATAACTATTTCAGGGCAAATTAATCCGTGTAGATCCGTGTAATCTGTGGTTTCCAGTTTCTCTTAGTATCTTCGTCTGTAATTGTCTGTGTTTATCTGTGGCAAATAGTTCTACCCATGCTTAAACGATCGCACCCCTGTAAACACCATAGCGATTCCATGCTCATTACACGCCTGAATGACCTCTTCGTCACGAATGGAGCCACCCGGCTGAATGATGGCTTTCACGCCAGTGCCGGCCAGTTTGTCGATGCTGTCCCGGAACGGAAAAAACGCATCTGAAGCCAGGACAGCGCCCTGCATACGATCACCAGCTTTACGAACCGCAATATCGGTCGCATCCACCCGGCTCACCTGACCTGCCCCAATGCCAACCGTGGTTTTATCCTTCGCCAGGAGAATGGCATTGGACTTCACATGTTTGGTCACCTGCCAGGCGAACAACAATTCCTGCAATGTGGTTTCGTCCGGTTTTTCGTTAGTCACAACCTTCAAATCACCCGCCTTGAGGGTGTGAACATCCTTGTCCTGAACCAGGAGTCCACCGGTAACAAATTTAAATTCCTGCCCCACGGCCCGTCGGGTAATCTCTCCCAACTCCAGAACCCTCAGATTCTTCTTTTTGGCCAGAATGTCCAGTGCTTCCGGTTCATAAGCCGGTGCCAGTACAATTTCTACAAATACCTTGCGGATCTCCTCCGCCACGGCGGCTGAACAGGTTCGGTTCAGGGCGATAATACCGCCAAAAGCGGATAATGAATCGGCATTAAATGCCCGCTGGTACACATCAACGATATCAGTTCCCACAGCAACGCCACAGGGATTGGCGTGTTTCACCACCACACAGGCTGGCGCTTCGAATTCCTGCAAACAAGCCAACGCCGCATCCGCATCGGCGATGTTGTTATACGACAACTTTTTTCCCTGATGAATTTTCGCTGTGAGAATATTGGGTCCGTCAGTTTGAATGGGCAATTCATACACAGCCGCCTGCTGATGGGGATTTTCACCGTACCGCAGATCCATGGATTTTTTGTAGGTAAAACTGCACTCTGCCGGGAAGGTCTCCGGGTTGAAGTAATTGGCAATCACGGTGTCATAAGCTGCCGTGTGGGCATAAGCTTTGGCAGACAGATGCTGTCGCATTTCAAAGGAAATTCCTGCCCCCTGCTCTAAAATTTGGATCACGCCGACATAATCTTCAGGATCCACCACCACGCTCACCCAGCCCACATTTTTCGCGGCGCTGCGGATCATGGAGGGGCCACCAATATCAATATTTTCCAGCGCCTCATCCATGGTCACATCCGGACGCTGAATGGTGGCGGCAAAGGGATACAGATTGCACACCACCAGATCAATCCAACCAATCCCCTGTTCCTCTGCCGTATCAGCATGCACATCCCGCAATCCCAGAATCCCACCATGGATTTTGGGATGAAGGGTCTTCACGCGACCATCCATGATTTCAGGAAACCCGGTGACATCATTAATGGGTGTAATGGGAATGCCTGCGTCCTTCAGCGCTTTGGCGGTACCGCCGGTGGATATGATCTCCACATTCTGATTTGCCAAAGCGCTTCCTAATTCCACGATGCCGGTTTTGTCCGACACGGACACCAATGCGCGTTTAACGCGGATGGGTTCGGTATGCATAGTTCTCCTGCTCAATGTGATGATTATCGAAATAGGTGATCGAGTTCGTGATTTTGATACTGACGGATTGCCTGGATGAAAGCCTCCCCTTCCAGTGCCTGGACTTTCGTTTTCAACGATTCCGACGTCTCTTCCGGGTCAATGCTGCAGCGTTTTTGAATCACGATGGGTCCGGCGTCCACATCGGCTGTGACAAAATGAATGGTACAACCGGTTTCTGTCACGCCCGCGTCCAGCACCGCCTGATGCACATCCAGATTCATCCCACCGGCAAAGGCAGGCAACAGGGAGGGATGAACATTGAGAATGCGGTTTTTCCAGCGTTCACAAAATTCCGGTGACAAAATCCGCATAAACCCCACCAGCAGAATCAACGCCACACCATGGTTTTCCAATACGGCGGTGACTTCCCGGTCAAATGCTTCCCTGCTTTTGTTCTTAGCACCGATGAATTGGGTGGGAATGCCCCGTTCCCGGGCGCGGGTCAGGATGTAAGCCTTGCTTTTATTGCTTACCACCACTTCCACGGTGGCATTCAGCTCGCCAGTATCAATGGTGTTGAAAATGGCTGCCAGGTCGGTTCCCCGGGTAGAACCCAGCACACCTAATCTGATGGGTGTGGGAGTGGTCATTCGTTCCCGCGCAGTATTCGCATGTGATCGATTCGCTTTTGCACCAGCTCCTGTGTACCAATATCACGCCGGTGAAACAGGGGCCCCTGAATCGCTGAAATCATCGCCTCGGCCTGCTGTTCCGCGGCGGCTAAATCCGCAGCCATACCCACAGCCGCCACTGTGCGCGAACCGGCTTCTTTCAAAATTTTCCCTTCGGCTTCCACAGAGGCAAAGTACAGTTGATCCTGCTGGTCGACTGTTTTTACATCAATGATCTGACCCTTCACCGGTTTTACCGGGTAGCCCCGTGGAACAGCATATTTACAAACAGTGGCAAGCGGTGAAAATGTCACCTCCAATTGCGCCAGATTTCGGTCTGCGATTGCCTGACAAATCGACACAAAATCGGTTTCCAGTAATGCCAACACATTCATGGCTTCCGGGTCGCCAAAGCGGGCATTGTACTCAATCAATTTCACCCCCTGGGAGGTAACCATGAACCCGCCGTACAAAATTCCCTGATAAGGTTGCCTGAATTCTTCCTTCAACGCTGCGGCGGTATGCTCATTGAATTGCTGTGCCTGTCGAATATCCGTTTCAGTCAAAAATGGCAGGGTTCCATTGGCATCGGAGTAACTACCCATGCCACCCGTATTGGGACCGGTGTCGCCTTCGTAGGCACGCTTATGGTCTTGTACCGGCGGCATGTGGCGCAAGGTCTCACCATCTGAAAAACTCATGAGGGAAAATTCCTCGCCAACCAGTTTCTCTTCGATGACAAATTGACCGGCGGTAGCTAATAAGTCCTCTGCATAGGCGAGGGCTTCATCGTGGGAAAGCAGATGCTCGCCTGCCACCTTTACACCCTTCCCACCCGTCAATCCGTCGGCTTTGACCACATAATCGTCCCCCAGCTCAGCCAGGTACGCGGCAACGCCGTTCATGGATTGGAAAATTTCATAGCCGGGACACGCCGGAATGTTGCGCTTCGTGAGCAATTCCCTGGCAAAGGCTTTACTGGTCTCAATTTGCGCCAGTTTTTGTCGTGGTCCCACCGTGGGAATGCCTGCCTGCCAGAGCGCATCCGCCACACCACTTTCCAGTGGTGCTTCCGGACCGATAATCGCCAGATTGACCGCATTCTCCCGGGCAAAATTCACCACAGTTTCCGCATCAGTGATCTTCCCTACCTCAAAAACCCGGCACAGTTGCATCAGCCCGGGATTGACATTCGTTCCCAATCCCACCAGGTCAGGATTCTGTGGTGAGCGTTGCAAAGCCCGGGCAATGGCATGCTCCCGGGCACCTGAACCTACGATGAGGATTTTTTTGACCACTGCCATAAATCGTCTCCGTTACGGTGTTTTTCCCGCATGATCTCCATTTCACGCATTTTATCATCATCCACATCCTGCGTGATGTACTTCCCATCCAGGCAGGCCATACACGGCCGGTCAATATGATGGTCCCCTTTCCGCGTCACCGCCTCTTCCAGATCAGCCAGCTCCTGATACATGAGAATGTCAACACCCATATATTTTTCAATATGGGAGACATCCTGTTGCGCAGCGATGAGTTCCGACTTGGTGGGCATATCAACCCCATAAAAGCAGGGGAATTTCACCGGCGGGCAGGCGGAGACGAAATAGACCTCTTTGGCGCCGAATTCCCGCACCATCTTCACGATTTCCCGACTGGTGGTACCCCGCACAATACTGTCATCCACAATCATCACTTTCTTGTCCCGGATCTCAATCTCCTGGGGAACCAGTTTGTACCGCACCGATTTTTTCCGCTCCCGCTGTCCCGGCATGATGAAGGTGCGTCCGATGAATGGATTTTTGTACAAACCTTCCGAATAGCGGACACCCAGCTTGTGAGCCATGGATAATGCCGCCGTATTGGCGGTGGAGGGCGCCGGAATAACGATATCGGGAACCACATCCGGATGCTTTTTCAGCCAGCTTTCTGCCAGATTTTGTCCCATCCGCAAGCGGGAGCGGTACACGCTCACATCGTTCATCATGGTGTCGGGACGGGAAAAATAGACGTATTCAAAGATGCAGGGTGAGAATTCGGCTGTGCGCAATCGGCGACTGTAGTAACGCCCGGATTCACTGATAAAAATCACCTCGCCCGGCAGGACATTCCCGGTGAGCGTGTACCCCAATGCGTAAAACATGGTGGTTTCCGAGGCAAAAATGTAGTCCTCTGTCCCATCCGGGTTTTTTCGAACCCCTTTGGCCAATGGCCGGATGCCATGGGGATCCCGGAACACCACCAATCCTTTACCCACAATCGTGGAAACCGCCGAATAAGCGCCGCTGGCATGGTCCATGACATTTTCCACTGCCTGACACACACTCTCAAAAAAATCACCATTGGAATCGGCGGGATTGGTCCGGCTCAATGCTTCGGAGAAAAGGTGCAGAATGACCTCCGTGTCGGATCGCGTATTGAGATAGCGTTTTTGCTTATCGGTAATCTCCTCTGCTAATTCACTGTAATTCACCAGGTTACCATTATGAGCTAAAGCGATTCCATAAGGTACCTCCGTCCAGAAGGGCTGGATTTCCTCATGACTGAATCCACCATGTGTGGGATACCGGGTGTGGCCGATGCCCGTGTTTCCCAGCAGACGCGGCATATTTTCTTCGGTGAAAATGTCCCTTACAAATCCGGTTCCCTTGGCAGCATGCATACGCTGCTCGTAGGTCATAATGCCAGCGGCGTCCTGGCCCCGGTGTTGTAAGTGAATGAGACTATCGTAAATCTCCGCCGCCACCGGCCGGTTGGCTTTGATGCCTACGATTCCACACATCAGCCGATTTCTCCCCGGGCGATTTTTCCTGCCAGGCCGGTATATTCCGCCGGGGTCAATCCCTGCAACGTCGCTTTTTCTGCCTCCGGTAAATCCAGTGAGGAGACAAAAGCGCGAATCGCTTCCGCGTCTATCGTCTGCCCGCGGGTCAATGCTTTCAGCGCTTCATAGGGGTTGGGATGACCATTTTTACGCAGCACGGTCTGAATCGCCTCCGCCAGCACCTCCCAGTGTTCATCCAGTTCGTCCGCCAATTGTCTGTGATTCACAGCGACCCGGTCCAATCCTTTGAGGATATTTTTTAATGCCAGGAAACTGTGCGCCAGTGGCATACCCTGATTACGGAGGGTTGTGCTGTCCGTAAGGTCACGCTGCCAGCGGGAAACGGGTAATTTTTCCGCTAAAAAATGGAGGTAACTATTGGCCAGTTTCAGATTGCCCTCGGCATTCTCAAACTGGATGGGATTGACTTTATGGGGCATGGTGCTGGAGCCAACTTCACCCTTTTTCGCCCGTTGCCGGAAGACCTCCCGGCTGATATAGAGCCACATGTCCTGACAAAGGTCGATGAGAATTGAATTGACTCGGATCAGGATGTGAAAATTCTCAGCCAGGCTGTCATGACTCTCGATCTGCGTTACTGTGAGATTGGGTTCCAAGCCCAACCGCTCCACCAGTGTCCGGGTAAATTGAGGCCAATTCACATCCGGGCAGGCAATCTGATGGGCGCCCCAGGTACCGGAAGCGCCAGCCAGTTTTCCCAAAAGTCGGTGAGATTGGAGCACTTCTCGTTGCCGTTCCAAACGCGCCACAAATACGGCGATCTCCTTCCCCAGCGTGGTGGGCGTTGCCGGTTGACCGTGGGTTAATGCCAGCAGGGATGTTTCCGCTTCAGCCTCAGCGAGATGCTGCAAGACTGTATTAACACGCTGAAGCTCAGGCAGGTACACCTGCTGCACCGCTTCCTGCCACATGAGACCATAGGCCAGGTTATTCACATCCTCGGAGGTCAGGGCGAAGTGAACCCACTCGGGATTCACGGTCGGCAGGTGTTGCGAGATGAAATTTTTCAGGAAATATTCCACCGCTTTCACATCATGATTGGTGGTGGCTTCCAGTGATTTAATGGCGCCGGCATCAGCTTCGCTGAAATTCTCGTAGCATTCCCGCAACGCGACCTGGATTTGTGCTGAGAATGCCGGCAATTCTTTCAGATTCGGTTCGGCACTCAGTGCAATGAGATATTCAATTTCTATCTGCAGCCGGTAGCGCATCAGAGCGGCTTCGGAAAAATAATCTGACAGCGGCAGCACCTCCGCGCGATAACGTCCATCTATGGGGGAAATGGCATTGAACGAATTCAATGAAGTCATTACTGCACCAAATCCAAAATGCGTTTTACCGCCAGAGCCGCATTACCGGGATCAATAACCGTGAGTACCGGCGCCTTGCTGGGCATCTGTAGTGTGGAATGGATATTCACCAGCATATCCACCTTATCCGCGAAGGGCGGGCAGGCAATGGTGGGAAATTCACTGTTGGCGGCCACGAAACCGCTGAGTGCATTGGA
>JAIPJQ010000073.1 GCA_021734065.1 Fidelibacterota bacterium
CCTCGTCCACAATGCGTGTCAAGAAATAGTACCCCAGAATTTCGCCGTCCCGCTCAAGAATGCTGTGCCGCGCTCCCGGATTTTCCAGTGCACCAGCCAGCAAACCCTCTGTCCATGGCATCACGAATAACTCCCGCTCCAGCCTGGCCAGTTCAGGGATGTCCTGAGCCACTATCGCTCTGAATTGTCCGTGCTGGGGTCGAATGTGGGTCGTTGCCATTTCTTTGCCTGATAAATGGTGTTGTAAAAGGGTTCAATAGTGCCATAATCCCAAATCCGCTCTGACCAACGCATCTCCGCCAGACGGGCAATTGATCGAGCATCGGGTGTAATGACCGAGAAATCAACCGGCGTTGTTTGTGACTGGCGCCATTCTTCAACCTTAGGTGATGCGGGTCCGAACCACGCAGTGTTCACAGCAATTTCTGTCAAATCTTCCAAAGTTCCGTAAGTGTAATCCCCCCTTGTAGGCTCATCAGACGCCAAATCAAAACGAGCGGTGTGTACGAAGTTGCGGTGGGAGAACAGCACACCCAGGACGCTGGTTTTTCCAGGTGCCGACTGGCTGTCAATATACTGCAATGCCAGCGCGTCCAGGGTCGGGACAGGTATAAGTGGCAGCTCTTTCACCAATCCAAATGCCTTGATGGTGGCCAAACCAATCCGCAAGCCCGTGAAACTGCCGGGACCGATTCCAATCGCCAATCCGTCTATGTGAAGTTGGCTCAGGTCCGCCTTTACTACCGCCTGCCGCAGCATGGTGGCTAAATTTTCGATATGAACCTGCTGACCGGTGAGGGACCGATGATAAACCTCCGTTCCCTCCGATAATAGCGCCACACTGCAAACGGCTGTACTGGTTTCCACCGCCAGGATATTCATTTTAAATCAAGCTTCCGCGGACTGGTAATCGTGATATGACGCTGGTTTTGAACCTGGTCATCCCGTTGGAATTGGAGTCGGATCACCTCTGCCGGCAGAATATCTGCCACAATATCCGCCCATTCAATGATTGCAATGGCGTCATTCTCCACATACTCCCAAAAGCCCATTCCGATCAATTCACTCCCCGAATTCAACCGATAGGCATCAATATGTAAAATCGTCACACCACCTGCGTGATATTCATTCATATAGGTGAAAGTCGGACTGGCGGCATACTCATCGATTTTAAAGAATTGAGTGAGCCCCTGGGTGAAGGTGGTTTTCCCGCTGGCTAAATCTCCTTCCAGAGCCACAATGTCGCCGGGTTGGAGTTGGGCTGCCAGGCGAGCCGCTAAATCCCGGGACTCAGAAGCAGAATGTGTGCTTACTGTGTACATGAATGCGGTTTGCGCCATAGGAGATTATTTGGGCTCCAGCGTCACGAAAGGAATAATCATTTCAGCCATGGAGAGGCCGCCATGCTGATAGGTATCCATGTAGCGATTTTGGTACTTGCGGTAGTTGGTGGGATAGAGGAAATAAAAATCACTTAATGCAATGGCCAGCGTATCGCTACTGGCACTGGAAGGAATGCGCAATCGTTTGGGATCGTTGATAAACCAGGCATCCCGGGGATTGGCTTTGAGGTTGCGCCCCTGCTTGAAGCGCAGATTCACCGAAGCTTCCCGGTCGGCTTTAATCTGAGTGGGGCGTTTCACACGAACAGTTCCATGATCTGAAGTAACCAGGGTCGTAAAACCATGCCGGGCCGCTTCTTTCATCAGATCGAATAACCAGGAATTTTCAAACCATGCACGCACCACCTGACGGTAGCTGGCTTCGTTGGGCAATAAGTCCTGTAACAGCGTGGAATTGGTGCGTTGATGTGCCAGAATGTCAACCTGATTCACCACCAGTGTGACCAACTGCTGATTGCTCCAGGAACTAAATTGTTTCACTGTCTGCTGACCGTGCTGAGCGGTGATTACCTTGGCATATTTAGGCTCAGGCTTGATTTCCAGTCCCAGGCGGTGGAGCTGCTCGATGAGAAATTCCCGCTCGTGCTGGTTCAATCCCACTTCTTCTTCGCTATGGAACCATTCGGGGTGAAATCTGGCCATATCATCGGGAAACAGCCCGCTGAAAATGGCATTCCTGCTATATTCTGTGGTCGTGGGTAACAGCGAGAAATAACCATGGCGATTAATTTTAAAGTCATTATGAAGCTGGCTTTCCAAGGTAAGCCATTGGTCCCAGCGCAACCCGTCCATAACGACCAGCAGCACTTTTTTCCCGTTACTTAAGCGAGGTTTCACAAAGGTTCTGAATACATCCGGGGAAAGTGTGGGCCGTTCATCTGAGGGGGCATTCACCCACTGCTCATATTCACGCATGATGAAACGCGAAAAGAGGTTATCCGCATCCTGTATCTGTTGTGCAAGCATTTCATCCAGACCGGCTTCACCGGTGCCGGTTAAATCCAATTCCCATTGGGTGAGTTGATGATAAATATTTATCCAGTCGGATGGTGCCAGGCGTTCTGATAGGCGGTCGGATAATTCATTCAGCGCCTGAATGTAGCGCTGGGAGAGCCGGTTCCGGGAGATTCGCTGTTTTTCTAAATGTTTCATAATCGCCGAGAGAATTTGGGATGGATTCACCGGCTTGGTGAGGTAGTCGGCAATTTGACCGCCGATGGCCTCTTCCATCAACGATTCTTCCTCGTTTTTGGTTATCATAATGACCGGGAGTGCCGGGTGTTCTTCTTTTAACAAACTCAGCGTTTCCAGGCCGTCTTTACCCTGCATCATCTCATCCAGCAGAACAATATCAATGGGCTGCTGTCGCGCTAACGTGATAGCATCTTCGCCGTTGGTGGCGGTGAGGACGTCGAACCCCTTCTGTTTCAGGAAAAGGATGTGAGGCTTCAGCAGGTCGATTTCGTCGTCTGTCCAAAGAATCCGGGCTCTATGGGATTTCGCATTCATCCGCGAAAGATAAACACCTTACCAGGGTTGTCAATGTGGATAGCGCGTCGCCATATAGATATTCACCGATTGTTGGTTGGTAAATGGAGACCGGCTTGAAGCGCCGGTGTGAAATTCATTCAGGAATCGGAGATGATTATTTTGTAGTGAGAACCCATACCCCATCCCAATCTTCACCGGGAGGATTGGCCTGCCAGCTGGGGATGCGGTCATTCAGATAGGTTTGACAGGGATTGGCGTTGCGGCCTTCAAACTGGCGCTCATACTTTTCCGCTTCCTGGAAGAGTTTGATTGCCTCAGTCCACCGTTGTTGATGGGTGGTATCCAGGGCTTGAGGCCAGATTTCCAAAAGTTTGCGGTCGTTTTCCGTCAGATCTTTTGTGAAGCCCAGCACTTCGAATGTCTGCAAAGCTTCCTGTTTTCCCTTCACACGGGTGGTTCCCAATTCACGCAGGGCAAATTCATCGCCCAGTAATTTGGCGGTATGATGGCTGATCTGGGTGTAGACGCCATATTGTTTGGCAGAAGACTCCAGGCGGGCAGCGGTGTTTACCGGATCGCCCATCATGGTGTAATTCATGCGACCGGCACTTCCCATATTGCCGGTTACGATTTCGCCGGAACTGACACCGATCCGCATTTGCATGATATGGACAATTTCCGGCCAACGATCACCATCGGCTTTCCATTTTTCCCGCAATTCGCTGAGCCGGTTTTGCATTCGGATCGCTGTTCGCACGGCCCGTTCCGCGTGGTCCTCCAGGCGTACCGGTGCGCCGAAAAATGCGATGATGGCATCCCCTTCGTACTTATCCAGGGTGCCCTTTTCATCCAACAGAATATCGGTCATTTCAGTGAGGTATTCGTTCAGCAATGTGACCAATTCTTCCGCGCTAAGCATTTCCGAGAAGGTGGAAAACCCCTGAATATCCGTGAAATAGGGTGTGCAGACGGCCGCTTCACCACCCAGTTTGGGTTGCTGATGATTTTCGTGCATCATATCAATGAGCTCTGGCGAGATATAGGCACCAAATGCTTTGCGGAGAAAGCGTTTGTCCTTTTGCTCCACGAGGAATTTGTAAATCACATTCCCACCATAGGTGAGCAGAATCGTAGCCACCGGTGCAATGACCGGCACTACCAGCGACCCACCGGTGCGTGGCGTGTTTATGACCAGCCAATTGGCATTCTGCACAAGAGAGTCCGGCAGAATTGCCGTGATAAGGAATTTCAGCAGCCAAAATATATCTGCGGTGAACAACCCGATGCTTAGGCTCAGGTACGCGAAGATCTCCACGATAATGAGGACACCACCCACCAGCGGGTGAAACGCGGTCAGGAAGATATAAGTGAGCAGCCCCACCAGCACAATTAACGCGATTTGTGTCAGGGCGGAATCGCTGGTGAATTCCAGTGTTGAACCGAATACGCGGATGAAATTCTCATCCAGTATTTCCTGAATGGCATTGGCGTGGAATTCAAATCCCGGCAAGAGTACCGGGTCACCGCCGTAGGTAAAGAAGGGTGTTTTTTTATAATCGTGAAGGACCTCCACCGACGCGCCGATGATGCAAATTTTATCCTTAAAGGGACTTGCGGGGATTTCATAATTTTCATCCACCATAAACATCATCTGATTGAAACTGCTGGTGGGATCAAACAGGGACATCCAATCGGTGTCCTCCATTTTCAAATCGTAATCTTGCGTATCCACGACATTGGAAAGCGGGTACCGGGGGAAGGTGGACCAGGCTTTATCGGAGTGGGGATAAGTTGCCTTGGAACTGGGTCCGTAGAAATTGACCAGAAAGGTCTGCTTAAAACTGCCGTAGGTTGGGATCTGGATATCGCCATACTCGAACCGACTCTTTTCCGGATTGTAGCGAATGCTCACCGAATCCGGCAGGTTTTTAAAATCCTTCACGCTTTTGAGCGCCAGCGTCAAGTACCACGCGGTGGGTTCGTGCTCCATGGACCAAAACACGGCATATTGGCGGCTGAAGCCATCGGGGTCTTCCGGCACATCAACCAATCCATACTCCGGTTCCACCTCCATAATATATTCATTGGGTGTTACAATCATTTGGGGCGGAACTCGCGTGGGCTCCCGTTTCATGGTGGCCGCCATAATGACATCCGTACCTTTGGATTCGGCGTATTGAACGGCTTCAGCTAACAGCCGGTCGCCGTCATTGTACCTCTCCGGCGGATTGCCTTGATAGATATCTAAAACATTTTGTGTGTATTGATCACGGGAATCGAACTGAATATCAAATACGATGACTTCGGCACCGGCATTGGTGAGGTTTTCGACGACGCGATTCCAGACAATTCCCCTGGGATACGGCCAGGTTTCCGGAACCAGGCGAAAACTTTCATCATCCACATCCACCAGAACCACATCCAGACTATCAGCCGGTCGATCGGTTCGTGCAGCCCAGCCCGAAAGGGGTCCACGCACCTTGAAGCTAAAATCCAGGATCTGGTAGCTTAATAGATCAAACAATCCCACCGCCTTCAGCAGCGTTACAATCGCGATGGCGATGAATGTAATGCCGATGCCGGGTCCGTATTTGGTGAGTAGTTTTTTCAATGGCAACAGTCAGACGGTCAAGTTCAATGTGTGATTTGGGTTCGTAATCCCTTTAGAAATTCATCTCATACCTGACGAAGTATGTCCGATCAATATAATTATAATTCTCGCCTGCATAGCGGCGCATATCCACCAGAAATGCCAATTGGGACTTGGCGGATGTGTTGCCCACGTTGATGGGTCTGAAGCGATAGCGCGTACTCAATTCAAATTTAAGTTGATTCTCCTGGGAATTTACCAACACAGAATCAGTGGTGGAATAGCTTTCCTGATCAGACATGATCTGGGACAGGCCACTGCGAAGATTGAGTCGCCCATTGAACAGATTATACGAGGCGGCCCCCCCCAGGGTTAAATATTGATTGCTCCGGTAGAGCGGATTGGATTTCACAAATAATTGATTCATGTTCCGGCGCATGGTCACCGTTGTAATGAGCGGAATGGTCCATTCCGAGCGTAAATTTAACCCAATCAGATCCGCGGACTGCATGAGCCCTTTGCGACCCACCCGCAGATCATTGCGACCAGAATTCATATAATTCAGATTGATATTATTTTGGACATTTCCCAGCCGCAGGTTGTAAACCAGGTTTATAGATGAGGAGAGGGTGTTGTCCAGTATACGGGGATCATTTGTGAATCCAGACGTATCTGCTGAGACGGTATCAATGCTATTATCCCGCGTGTATGATTTAAAATTCGCCGAAAACGTCGGTAAACCATGCCCCGGATTAAAGGTAAACCCACCGATGTAACTGGTGAGCGCGGTGCGTGGTTCAAGATTTTCATCCAGGCTAAGCACATTGTCCTTCATGGCTTCAAATCCCAGATTCAAGTAGAGCATGTTATCCAGCAGTCGGATCTTATCGGAGATTTTCCACCCGGCAACATCTGCGGTGATGAAAGGGCTTCCGGCAGCACGGAATAGTGGCGCTACATAGTTATAGGTAGCAGATATAAAATTATTGAAATAATTCATGCGCACCCGCATGGAGTAGGCTATGGAGGTAAGGCCCTTCAGTGGATTTTGTTCAAACTTATTCACATCAATGGGAATGAGCATGTTCTGGTTGAGAACGAAATATTGTTCCAGTTTAGCCGGGTCAAACTGGTCATCAGTGAGTAAAAACCCCAGGTGCCAACCTGTTAGCAGATCATCAATCGTACTGAAGGGAATGTCAAGACTCCCGGAGCCCAGTGTATCATCAGCCAGGCTGTCCGATAACAGGGAAAATGTGTCCAATTGGGCGCGGGTCAGCGGTCCGTCAGAAATATTCCGATTACTCAGTGATAATGCCCCCTCCAGTTCCACCAAGATCCGCCGGTCATCCATTCCGATGGTCAGATCGGAGCCTACGACGATATTGTCTTCCGGATACATTCCCAAAAAGTTGTATCCAATCTGAGCAGTATCACCAAATGTAATTAGCTGATTATCGCCAAAATTGATATTGACTATGCTGTCACTTCCCGAGATTTGATAAGGATGCATCAGATCCAGTTCGGGTCGGAGTTTTACTGAGTTTACACTGTCGCGGGCGTGGACATAGAAAAAGCCCAGTTGAAACGAACGGCTATTCCCAAATGCGGATCGAATCCCAAACAGGCTGCGTTCGAAACTATATCCTGTTCGGTTCCATCGCATCCCGGTAGAATCGAATGCCGCCGAACCTACAATACTCCGGGCGGTTTCACCGGAGACAACAGCCAATGTCGCCCAGTTGGATAACAGTCGTAATGAATGTCCCCGAACCCGTTTTCCCCAGAGCGCCAGACGATTGACCATAGGTGATGCATCGCCATATGTATAGCGCAGCCATGAGTTCTGGACACTGAAATTATACCGGTTTTGTGGCTGACGATCGGGACTTTCCTGGGTCGTCAGATTCACGCCCGACTTGAACCGAATCCAATCCAAATCAGCGTCAATACTGAAATCCAGACGACTCACATCAACTGTCTGTGCATCCACGCCTGTGACTGTTTTTGCTGTATCATATTGAGGAATATGAATCAAATTGGAGCGATTACTCAGGGTGAGATTGCTGTGCAAGTTCACTTGAAACATGGATTTGGCCTTGGATTCCACCATAAAATTCCAACTGGTAGTTGCAATCCGTACCCGATAAAGATTCGAGACTTCGATGGAAACCATGTGGTTCCCGGCCTGGAGAAAATCCGGTTTGTAGGTTACCAAATCCTCTGAAACAACCGAATAGGGTGTCACGTTGACATTATCGAAGAAGACTTTGATGGAATTAACATCCACATTCTCCAGATTAAACAGTGACACAGCGATAACCACATCCTCCCCATAAGGAATGGTCGCTCCCGGATCGGGCGTCAGGACGATTACCTGCCCGGATTGGGTGCCGCTTTGTCGGTTTTCCACCTGGGATTGTGGTTCCACGATTGGGACATAAACCGGTTGTTCCATGGGATTTTCAATGGCTGGGTAAGCCAGGATACCGCCATCTTTGAGCTGGATGACGATGATGTATTCCAGCCCTGGGGTAGCCACATTATCGCCGGGAATGACACCGGTCAGCGTCAATCCTTTGAAAGACATGGATGTTTCCAGATATCCCACTTGTCCGTAGAGCCGATAGAGAATTTTGGCTGCGGACACATCTTCCTGGTCGCCAGTGTAGATAACTTCCAGTTCTAAATCCTGGCCCTGAATACCTTCACGAGGTGGCAGATGTGCCATTTCGCCCTGAAAACTGCTAAATGTCATATCCGCTGCGAAGGAGAACGTACTGATGACTGCGGCCGCGATAAAAACTTTTAATCGTGACATAAGGTGTGGAATCCGATTTATCCGAGATTATTCAGAGTACTCGATAATGAGTTCTCGCTCGTTGTTGTTTTCATCCGTAACCCGAATTCGTAACTGGTGGAGGGTAGTGCTGCTGCCCTCGTCGCCGGTTGTGGTAGGTTCATCCGGGTCGTCCGGAATATCCGTGTTGGTGGTGACAGTCACTTCCAGGCTCCCGTCGGTGCCTGACGTAGCCGTTTGATCTGTAGTTACGGTTGTGGTTTGGCCGCTGGAGCGATTTTCGACTTCCACGGTTCCGGACAATCCGATAAACCGATCGCCTCCGGGGCCAGAGATGACCCAGAACTCGGTTCCTTTCACAGACGCAACAGAGGTTGGTGTAGCAACCCGAAATTCGCCTTGTTGCTTATCGACTTTGGCTTTGACCGTACCAAAATCCATGGAGATGGTCTTGTCGATGCGGCCCCGCTCCACACTGCCCAAAATTTCCATTTCGGAGTTTTCACGAATTTTCAGTTGGCTTTTATCATCCAGAAAAAACAGTGCTACATAGCCATCTACTCCGGTTTTGATCCAATCATTATTCATGATTTTGGAGCCAATATTCGCTTTGGGCATGTATTCGTCGGAATTGAATTTCTTGTGAAATGTCTGGCCGTTGGATTTGGCAATCACACCCACTGCCTCCTGTCCAAATACAGGAGAAAGCGTGTACCCCCCAAAGGCGACCAGAAAACAGATTTTGCTTAGCAATTTCATTTTTTACCTCACTGGGTTGTAATGCTCTCAATTGTGTAGATACCACCGGCAAACTGGAGAACCAGATTGCCGAATTCGTCCATACTGACGGGATTTCCATCCAGGGTAAAATCGCCACAATCCACATAGCCATTCAGGGGACCATTAGGACCAAAGAACGCATTATATTGATTGTCACCCAGCATATTACGGATTTGTTGCATGCATTGCGATAGCGGTTGACTGGCATCATTCACAGTAAAGGTGTAAATATCACTATACAGCACTTCATCCGCACCGGTGGTCATGCAGGCCTTTTTCACACGCCAGACATAAGAGGTACCATAATCCAGGGGGCGCCCGCCAGAGGAAGAGTAATCCAGCTGGTTTGCTGTACCCACATCAAGATACCCTCCATTATCGGGGAAGGGGAGCATAGATTCCGATTGGATAGCATCATCAGGTGACGAATGGACCCGGGGATCATATTCGCAAATCCTGATGGCGTAGTTCTCGCAGCCTGTAGAACTCCACTGAAAGACCGGGTACAAATCACCAATATATTCGTACTGGTCAGTGGGTGAGATGAGCTGAATGGTTGTGGGATTCTGGATAACAATGGTTTTATTGGGATTAAAAGTGTACATGGCTTCATTGTTTTCGGCGTCAAACACCGAGATGCCGAACCGGTATTGACCAGCCGGTACCCTGCCCATAGCCAGAATTGAGGAGATAATCTGATTCTGGTTATCCACATCATAATTCTGTTCGATATTGGTATTGATGAAGCGGATCATGTGGTTCCGGCTGTCACGAACTTCCCGACCTTCAGCATTCAGATCCAGATCACGGCTTGAAACGGTGATATAACTGGAGGGAAAAAGCGTATCAATTTCTGTGCTGACGACGAAAATATTTTTGAATGTCTGGTCGTAAGAACCATCCCCATCCATATCCATTGAGGGAATATAGGCATCCAGAGAAAAATTAATACGGACGCGTGGCATGGCGGTAGTGGACTGATTCATAAGGCGATACTGAAATATGAGTGGATTATTCTGGCCATTCTCAAAATCAAAATCCATCAAATAAATAATGTCATAATCAGCCAGATCCACGTCGGCCTGCACCACGAGATTCTGACTAAATGCCAGAAAGGGTACCATCATTATGAGGAGCAAAATTGCTTTCTTCATTTTACTAACCTTTCTGATATGCAATGGAATAAATCCAATACACCCATCCCCTGATGATTGTGTTCTGTTTTGGCTTTGGTGGAATTTATTGGTGACATCCTGTAGAAGCAAATCTATTCAGCAATTGATTCCAGTGGGTGTTCCAGGTCAATTTCAGCATGTCAAACAAATTTTTACAAAATTTCATGTAGAGGGGGGGCGCCATTTAAATTGGGCCAGCGGGCCGTTTTGAGTGGCTATTTTCAGCAAATCCTTCTCAAAAAAAAAGCCTCAATCAACTGAGGCTTTTTTAAAAGTTTCCCGGTGATGACCTACTTTCCCACAACCATTGGTAGCAGTATCATCGGCGCTGTAGAGCTTAACGACCGAGGTCGAAATGGTATCGGGTGTTTCCTCTACGCCATAATCACCGGAAAATCAAATATCGAAATCCTTACTTTGACAAATGTGGGAAAATGGGTGAATATCCTGCGGGATATATCTTTTAGGTAAAAATTGATCAAGCCTCACGGTAAATTAGTATCACTTGGCTGAATACATTGCTGTACTTACACCTGTGACCTATCAACCCCATCATCTTTGGGGTACCTTCAGTCTGTCTTGCGACAGAAGGGAGATCTTATCTTGAGATGAGTTTCGCGCTTAGATGCTTTCAGCGCTTATCTCG
>JAIPJQ010000074.1 GCA_021734065.1 Fidelibacterota bacterium
AACAGATGATTCAGCGTATCGGCCGGGAGCAATATTTTATGGACCAATTCACCGGAGTTAAGCTGAAACGCGAACAATCCGCTTTCGCCAATTTCATCTCCGGGGTTGTTTTGTTGACCCAAATCCAGAATTGAACTGGTGGCCCAGAGGAGATTCCGGGTCGTGTCGGCGGCCATTCCAAAAACGCTGCCCAAACCGTATTTCCCGGACGGGATGAAGGTAGTGATTTCCCCGTTACCGTCGATTTTAACAATTTTGCGTTGATGGATACTGCTGATAAAAAAAGTGTTGGCATGAGAATCCGCCGCAATGCCTTCCGTGAGGAGCGTGGAGTCGGAAAGTGAGAAGACAATTTCCGGTTCGCCCTGCAGAAAATCATTCTCTGCGATGCGCTGCACCACGGCCTGAAATAGTGGTAGTGGTTGGAGAGAAACAAAGTCTGAATCATGTTCCGGCCGACCTGCAAAACCCAAATCGGCAAAGCGGTTCAGCCAGAACAGAGCAGAATCATGATTTCCCGTGAGTGCCTGTGCGCTGGCCAGATTATAGACCACTGAAGGGTGGTGCGGGCGCACATCATGGGCGCGCTTCATGGCATTCAGATACGCTGAAAAGTCGCCGTCTTCATAAGCCGCCATGCCTTCCTGGTAAATTTCCTGCAGTTTAGGTTGCGCCGCAGGTTCTGACTGGCAGGTCATTATCAGAAAACAAAGTGCAATGAGTCCAATCCTTGCGGCCAACCAAAATTTGCAATTCATCACTCACTCCCCATCTTCTGTATGGATTCCCACTGAGATCGTTCAATCCGATACATGAGAACCTCCTGTTTAAAGAGTGTCACCGTTCCTGCCAGAGACATGCCGTTTTTTTCAGCTACACGCACTGATCCCGTATTGTCCGGATACATGAGGGATATGAGGTGGTCCACATCCAGATGGCGGAATGCGTAATCCCGAATGGTGCGGGCGATTTCCGTGCCCAGCCCCTGGCGCCAGAACGATCCTGCCAGCAGATACGCAACCTCCACATGCTGCTCCTCGTTCAGTGTCCAGTCCAACAACCCGGAGCGGCCAATCAGCTCGCCGGTGGACTTGAGTTCCGTTGCCCAGACCGAGTAACCATTTTTCGCGTAACGGTTATAAATTTTGTCCAACTCCTCCCGGACATATTCGCGGGTTTTTGCCGTTCCATCTCCGATAAATTGCATGGTGACTGGGTCAGCGTAGATTTCAGCCAGGGGGTCCAGATCAGCGTCGCATAATTCCCGGAAATTGACGCGTTTGGAATCGAAGAGTAGCGGTGGTTTTTTCACAAGGTCCAAAAGGATTCCTCTGGTTATTTCTGAACCTGAAAGAGAAACGAAATCAAGCGCGGTGGTTTATCAGTCCCGTTCGCATCAAACCACTCCCGCAGGGTGGTCAGATGAAAATCATTTTGCCGGGCGCTGTCCAGAAATTGCGATACATGGTGGGTATAAGCCCGGGGATTTATTCGGCCATTCTCAGTGTCAAAACCTGCCCGGCTGCCCAGATATTGACGGAAAGGATGGAGCTCACTGATGAAAAAATGTCCACCCGTTTTAAGCTTCAGGCGGGCTTGACTGAAAATGAAGGACAGATCTTTAATGTGTTCCATCACCAGACTGGAAGTAATCAAATCTGCGAAGTGGTCCGGAACTTCCCAGGGTTGGGTGATATCTGCTTTCTGAAATGTCACACGCTTATCCGTAATGTTTTTCCGGGCTCGGGACAGCATTTTTTCGGAGAAATCCAACGCCAGGACCCGCTGCGCTTTGGAAAGTAAAAAGATGGTGTTTTTCCCCGTGCCGCATCCCAGTTCAATAACCGTGTGAAATGTGAGGGATGAAAGCGCTTCCTGCGTAGCCCGTTTGTCCAGATCACGAGTAAGGTTTGTGTCAGTATCGTACTGATCAGCCCAGATGTCGTACGCCTGCTCGATGTTCATGGATCTATCTGATACGATTCTGCCAATGCTTTTAAGCTGTCCAGTGCGTCGCTCCAGCCGGCTTTCATGTCATTATAGCCATCCTGCGTCTTGATTTTCGAATGGGTGAGACTTAACACGCAGCGGTCTGTTGAGGGTGCATCGAACTGAATCTCCACTATGCTGCCGGGACAGTGGTTTGGATTTTCCCAGGTAAAGCGCAGGCGTTTTGCAGGAACCACCTTTTTATACACACCGTTATCGCTGTCACCGGTACGGTAGCTCCCGCCTTCCCGCACATCCAGTTGGGCGTCATGCGTAAACCAGCGGTTCAGCAGTTCTGGTTCCGTGAACGCAGCATAAACCCATTCCACCGGTGCCGGGAGGGTGCGGCGAAAGCTCACCTCAAAACTGCCGTCAGCGCGCTGACCAACGACCCGCAAGCCCCGGGCTTTCTCGTATTCCACGGTAATGTTCTGGGACCACCAGGCGTTCACACCCCATTCGCTTGCCAGATATTTGGCGGTGGCAGGATGACCTTTGGTGGTGGCACCCCACCGATCCAGAATGGCGAACCATTCTTCCAGGGATTTACCTGTTTTTTCAATCACTGTATCTGAACTGGTCATGATTTTTGCTCCGTTACTTTGTCATTCATTTCGTAGAGGGATTATTTAACAAAACCGGCTGCACCCAGGCGCATTCTGTCTCACCGGGCGTGCCCGGATTGGCCTTGGGTTTGGACGATATTACTTTTGCGCGCACATAGAGTTCATCCCCGCGAATGGGGTATTCCGGAACATGACCCTCCACCGTGTCGCGTACAACACCAAGCTCTTCCGGCAGGTCACGCAGCGTAACGAAAAATTGGGTTGTGTACCTGACACCAGGCTCGGGTTTGATGGAAAATCCATAGGCTTTTTCCGATTGCCAAATGCTGTCCAGCGTCACCCCGGTGGAGGCGTAGAAATCGCCAGTCTCCAGGGCGGAGATGAGACTTTCAGCCGATAATTCTGTGGCGTGCACCATGATCCACCCACGGCCGGGATTGGCGGAACGGGAATCAAAACCGGAATAATGGTGCGCATCATCCACCGCCAGGCCGTACATGAGGGAACCGCCGTTCAGGAGTCGGTGGGTCAGTACATAATCCCAAAGTTCATCCGTACTGGCGTGTGTTTCGTCCCCGGCATTGTGCACCAGCGGATGACCATTGTACACCTCGAAAAAATCGTCCCCTTCAATCTGAGCCAGCTCTTCCGGTGAAATAGCGTACCCGAAATTGGGGTGATTGATATGGGGCAGGATGGGTTTTCCGGTGGATTCGCGCTGTGTCCGAATGGCGTCCACATTGCGCTGCAGTACCTCTACAACACTATTGCCGTGTTGGGGCGGGATATACGCCTGGATATTGGTGGCATTCACATGCAGCGGTTTTTTCTCGAATCGATCCGTGAGTTCTTCTGCCTGGATGAGCAGAAATTTCCCCGGCTCTTCGAAAAGGCTTCGGTATTCTTCCAGGGTTTTCAATCGTACGCGCCACAATTCGGCATCGCCGCCGCTCAGGGTGTCGGTTACCGGGTTCACCTCAAGCCATTGATCACCCAAAAGCTGCCAGTAGCGCAGATACTGTTTATAGCCGGTGCTGTCCACCGTTATCCATTTTTCGCCATCATGGAGGGTATTATGGTCGGAAATGGCCAGAAAATGGTAGCCCTGCTGTTTGTACCAGGCTGTCACCACTTCCGGATAGTCATCGCCGTCACTCCAGAGCGTGTGGGTATGGAGATTTCCTTTATACCACTGGCGGGATGATTCCTGGGATTGGCCGGAACAGGTCCACACAGCGAGAACCAGGGACAGAAGACCCGGGAAGATATGAATGGCTGTTTTGTGTCGCATATTTTTCTGGTTGGTCGTTGGCGTAATAATAAGGATAAGGGAAATCATTTCCCACTCTTCCTTCTGAATGCCGGAAGAGAGGCGCTTTCCCGCTTGGGAATGTGTCCAATTGTCATAAATTCCAGACAAAAAAAGTTAGTGCTATGCGATTTTTTCAGCGATTCATCAACTTCTCACTCATTATATGCCTGAGCGCTCCGTTATTACACGGGCAGATCAATACGGAAAAACTACGCCAGTCTGCCTGGGAGGAGGGTTGGAATGTGCGGGTTGGCTTGGACCTGTCATTCCGGCGCGGAAATGTGGAAAAAACCGATTATCTGCTGGATGGTGTTCTGGGTTGGAGACGGGGCGATCATCTGGTGTTTGGGAAAATTTTAGGTGAATTCGAAGATGCATCGGGTAGCCAGATATACAATGCGGCCTTCGTCCATTTGCGCTACAATCTGCACTTAAAAACACCTATTACGCCGGAAATTTTCACGCAGTACCAATTTGACAAATCGTTGAAACTCAACACACGGTTTTTAATCGGGTCGGGGATTCGACTGGAAGGCAATGTGACCAAAAATCTGTATATGGCATTTGGCACCGGTTACATGTGGGAGCAGGAAAATTATGAGCAGGATATTTCGCTTACCACGCCCCGCTGGACCAACTATATGGTGGTGAACTGGCATCCGAAACCTCCGGTGAGCATTTCCAACACCCTTTATGCCCAGCCGGCGTTTGATGAATTCAGTTTCATCCGGATTCTGAACGAAGGCAGTTTGCGGGTGGAACTGACCAGGCATATTGTATTGCGCATGACATTGAATTATCGCTACGACAGCGATCCCATGTTCCAACTACGGAAATACGATATCAGTCTCACAAACGGACTTGAGGTTCGTTTTTAAGACGATATGGAAAATGGAGAGGCTGCCATGTTAACCCATCTTATTAATTTGACCGGTCAGATTGTGCTTATCACCGGTGGTTCGCGGGGAATTGGTGCCGCGGCGGCAAAAATTTTCGCCCAGGCCGGCGCAGATGTGGCCATTACCTGTCATAAAAATACCGATGCTGCCAGGAAAGTGGCGGCGGAGGTGGCGGATATTGGCCGACGGGCGATTATCCTCACCGGCGATGTGGCGGATCCTGACGTGGCCAAACAGCATGTGGCATTGACACTGGAGCAGTTGGGCCGCCTGGATGTTCTGGTGAATAATGCGGGAATCTGGAATTATTCCACCACAGGCGACACGCCGGTAGCGGTCTGGGATGAGCTCATGGCGATTAATCTGCGGGGCGTATTCAATTATTGTAACGCGGCGGTGCCGGTGATGCGGCGACAAAAGGGCGGAAACATTGTGAATGTCTCCTCAACAGCCGGCCAGAGAGGCGAGGCATTTCACAGTCATTACGCGGCCAGCAAGGGTGGAATGAATGCCTACACGAAATCCCTTTCCACAGAGTTGGCACCCTACAATATCCGTGTGAATGCGGTTGCGCCGGGGTGGGTTGATACGGGGTTGAATGACGAGGTTTTCGCTGACCCGTCGAACAAGGAAGCCATTCGAAACAGCATTCCGCTGGAACGGATCGCCAGCGCGGAAGATATTGCCGCACCCATTGTTTTCCTGGCCTCCGAGATGGCGCGTCACATCACCGGCGAAATCCTGAATGTGAACGGTGGATCGGTGCTCTGTGGATGATATTTTTCTAAACAAACAGAATTTTCAATTCCTGCGGGAAATTTGATTTTTTCAGGTCAATCGGGATGCATTATTCATGGGATTTTGAGTGGTAGAACAAACCCTCAAATATTGATAAATAACAACTATTAAGCCGGTCTCGCAAGGTGACAAAAAATCTCCTCATTTCATATTGCACCACGTGGGGTTTCCGATTACTTTCGCGCGCAATGATCGCCCCGAGAGCATGGCTAACATTCGATTCACTGGTGCTGGTTCAGTCAAACCCAACGTAAAGGATCTCGGTTTTGGCTCAGATTTTCCCAAAATGGACAAATAAACTGCCGCCTGTTGTTGCAGCAGCAGTTGTCTTCACACTACTCATGGTTATTGGATTATTCTGGTGGTTTGGATCACCCAAATATACCGATGTAGGCTATCAGCCTGTTCAGCCGATTCCCTACAGCCACAAGCTGCACGCCGGTGATCTGGGGATGGATTGCCGCTATTGCCATACCGGTGCGGAAAAATCACCGGTTGCCATGGTACCTCCCACCCAGACGTGTATGAATTGTCATGTGCTGGTGTTGCCGGAGAGTGAAAAGCTCCTGCCGGTGCGGGAGAGCTGGTCCACGGGAACGCCCATTCCCTGGGTGAAAGTTCACAAGGTTCCCGATTACGCCTATTTTGACCACAGCGCCCATCTGCGGGCGGGCGTGGGATGTGCCAGTTGCCACGGCCGGATCGACGAAATGGAAGTGGTGTATCAGGCTGAGACGCTCTCCATGGGCTGGTGTCTGGAATGCCATCGTGATCCGGACATGAGTCTGCGCCCCATGGATCAGGTTACCAACATGAGCTGGACACCACCGGCTGATCAACGCGAGTTCGCCGTAAAAATCAAATCGGAGCGCAATATTAATCCGCCTACAAATTGTTCGGGATGTCACCGATGAGCAGGATAAAAGCATTACAACAGACCACACCGGCCGGCGATAAAGCCTATTGGGCCAGTCTGGATCAGATAGAAAACACGCCGGAATTTCAGCAGATGGTGCAACGGGAATTTCCCGAGGGCGCGTCCGAATTGAACGATCCCATGTCCCGGCGCCGGTTTATCAATCTCATGGGCGCCTCCATGGCGCTGGCCGGATTGGTGAGTTGTCGCCGTCCGGTGGAAAAAATTATTCCCTATGTGGTTCAGCCGGAGGAAGTAACGCCGGGGGTTCTGCAGCGTTACGCTACCACCATGCCGTTTGGCTTAAGCGCCTATGGGGTGACAGTGGAAAGCCACGAAGGGCGTCCCACAAAAGTTGATGGAAATCAGCTCCATCCGGCGACTGAAGGCAGCGCCAATGCCTTCATGCAGGCCTCCATATTGGGTCTGTACGATCCGGATCGCTCCCAACTGGTGCAGCACAATGGCCGGAGCGCTACCTGGGATGAGTTTGTAGCGGCCTGGCGGAAATTGTATGAGGACTATAAGCGGACGGGTGGAAAAGGTCTGGCATTGCTCAGCGAGTCCTTCGCTTCGCCCACGCTGTATCGGCTGAAAAAAGATTTTGAGAAGACATTCCCCAACGCCACCTGGGTGACCTATGAACCGGTGAGTGATGAAAATATTTTCGCCGGTATTGAAGCGGCCACGGGGCAGACGCAAATGCCGGTTCACGATTACGCCAAAGCGGAAGTGGTTCTTTCGCTGGATTCAGATTTTCTGCTCATGGAGAGTGAAAATCTTACCGCTTCCCGTGGTTTTTCCAACAGACGGCGCGTGGAAAAAGAGACGGATAAAATGAATCGTCTCTACGTGGTGGAGCCCGCTTTTACCATCACCGGCGGCATGGCCGATCATCGGCTGAGGCTGCAGGCGCGACAGGTGGGCGCATTCACGGCCGCTCTGGCCGTTGAGTTGAGAAAATTAGGGCTGGATGTGGCTGATGAATCCACATTGGGTGATTACGCCAACCACAATTTTGATAAGCGCTGGTTAAGAGCGCTGGCCCGGGATTTATTCAACAACCGCGGGAAAGGCCTGATCGTGGCCGGCCGGCGTCAACCCGCTGCGGTGCATGCCTTGGTTTTCGCGCTGAATCGTGCTTTGGGAAATGTGGGAAAAACCGTCGCTTACCGAAATTTCAAAGACGCTGCGGCTCCCAGTACAAAATCGTTGACAGAGCTCACCGGGTTTTTACAAAAGGGGGCTGTGGAGACACTGGTCATCCTGGGTGGGAATCCGGCATACAGTGCTCCGGCCGATTTGGCGTTAGATAAAGCCCTGGGTAAAGCGAAGCATGTCATTCATCTGGGTCATGGCATGGATGAAACCGGCGGCCTGGCGGAATGGCATTTACCCCAAAGCCATTATCTGGAAAGCTGGGGCGATGCCCGGTCTGCTGACGGCACGCTGAGCGTCATTCAGCCGCTGATTGATCCTTTGTTTGATTCCCGCAATGCCATTGAAGTTTTAGCGCTTATCAACACCGGCAGTTTGCCGAAAGCGTATGAGCTGGTGCGGGAAACCTGGCGATCACTGGTGAACGGCGCGTTTGAAGCTGAGTGGCGGCGCGTGCTCCATGATGGTGTTCTGGCCGGTTCCGCTGTGAAGGGCTCCCGTCCCGCCCTAAGCCGAAATTTTTCCGCCTACCTGAAGAACAATCCTTTTCCCGCCGATTCCGCTGATCCGGCGAACATGGAGGTGGTTTTTACCGCCTCGACCCATACCTGGGATGGACGCTTTGCCAATATCGGCTGGCTGCAGGAGTTGCCGGATCCCAACACCAAGCTGACCTGGGATAATGCGGCGCTCATGAGCCATTCCACGGCTGAAAAACTGGGCGTGAAAAATGAAGATCTGGTGTCCCTGAATCTGGATGGTCGTCAGGTCTCCCTGCCGGTGTGGATTATGCCCGGACAGGCTGACTGGACGGTTGTGGTAGCCTTGGGGTTTGGCCGCACCAAAGCCGGTCGAATTGGGAATTATGTGGGTCAGAACACCTTTCAATTACGCACCAGCAAAGCACTCCATTTTGCTGCGGGTCTGACAGTGACGCCCACAAAGGGGACCTACGCGCTGGCCTGCACCCAGGATTTTCATGGCATGGACGCGGAAAAGCTGGCTAGCGGAGCCATTCAAAAACGGCTGCCCACCATTTTCAAAGAAGCCACACTGGACCAATACCGTGCGCAACCGGATTTTGCAGAACAGAAATTGGAGTTCCCCAACAATTCCATGTGGGAAGACTGGAAATATGACACCGGTTATCAATGGGGTATGTCCATTGACTTGAATGTGTGTACCGGCTGTAATGCCTGTGCCATTGCGTGTCAGAGCGAGAACAATATTCCGGTGGTAGGCAAAGCTCAGGTGGCCAAGGGTCGTGAAATGCATTGGCTGCGGCTGGACCGTTACTATTCCGGCGATTTGGATGCACCGGAAATGGTGTTCGAGCCGGTTGGGTGTCAGCATTGTGAAATGGCGCCCTGTGAGCAGGTTTGTCCGGTGGCCGCCACCAGTCACGACGAAGAAGGTCTTAATGTCATGACCTATAATCGTTGTGTGGGTACACGCTACTGTTCCAATAACTGTCCTTATAAAGTACGTCGCTTCAATTTCTTCAATTACACCAAAGACACGCCGGAAGTTGTGCAAATGGCCATGAATCCTGATGTGACGGTGCGTTTCCGCGGGGTCATGGAAAAATGTACCTACTGTCTGCAGCGCATTAATCGTGGAAAACAGATGGCCAAGAAGGAAAACCGGACGCTGCGGGATGGCGAGGTGGTCTCCGCCTGTCAGCAGACGTGTCCTACCGACGCGATTGTGTTCGGGAATATCAATGACCCTGAAAGCCGGGTGAGTCAGCTTAAGAATCAAAATCGTGATTTTGGTCTGCTGGCAGAGCTGAACACGCGCCCCCGCACCTCTTATTTAGCGAAGTTGCGGAATCCTAACCCTCAACTGGAACTTCCGATTCACCAGGGGTGATGGTTTTTGTTATACAAAAAATGATGTGTAAGAACTGATTAAGAGAAGGCTAATCGTTTGAAAACCACTGAACCAAATCGTTCACCCTCCGATGTGGCAGTTGTCGCCGGGGTGGTGGAAGAGAGACCGTTGATTTCGGGTAATCAGACCTTTCACAGCGTTACTGAAAAAATCGCGGGAATCCTTGAGAAAAAGACGCCCACCGGTTGGTATATAGCCTTTGCAATGGCGGTGTCAGCGCTCCTGTTGCTGGGCGGCAGTGTGGGATACCTGTTCTGGGAAGGAACGGGAATCTGGGGACTCAACAACCCGGTCGGTTGGGGCTGGGCGATTGTGAACTTTATCTGGTGGGTCGGTATTGGTCACGCCGGTACGCTGATCTCAGCCATTCTCCACCTGTTGCGTCAGCAATGGCGTACCAGCATCAATCGATTTGCCGAGGCCATGACGCTGTTTGCGGTGATGTGCGCGTTGCTTTTTCCGGGCATCCATGTGGGTCGAGCCTGGATTCTCTACTATTTCTTCCCAATTCCAAATCAGATGTCAATGTGGCCTAATTTCCGTAGTCCGCTGTTGTGGGACTTTTTCGCGGTGGGAACTTACTTTACCGTTTCTCTCCTGTTCTGGTATACCGGTTTGATCCCTGACCTGGCCACACTGCGTGACCGCGCCAAAACCAAAGCCAAGAAAATCATCTTCGGAATTCTTTCCATGGGCTGGCGCGGTGGTAATCGCCAGTGGAAACACTATGAGTTGGCTTATTTGATCTTGGCGGGTCTTTCAACGCCGCTGGTGCTGTCGGTGCACTCCGTGGTGAGTACCGATTTTGCCACCAGTATTCTGCCCGGTTGGCATACCACTATTTTCCCGCCCTACTTTGTGGCAGGCGCGATTTTTTCCGGGTTTGCCATGGTGATGACATTGGCGCTCATTGCGCGGAAAATCTTTGGTCTGCAGGACTTTATTACCATAAATCATCTGGAGAAGATGAATAAGATCATGTTGGTCACCGGTTCCATGGTGGGTTACGCCTACATCATGGAATTCTTTATTGCGTGGTACAGCGGAAATGAATTTGAAACCTTTGCCTTTATCAACCGAG
>JAIPJQ010000075.1 GCA_021734065.1 Fidelibacterota bacterium
GAGGACACCGGTAGCAACGCATTGGTGTGATTAATGTTGGTGTAATCCATCGCCAATTTCAGGGCATGGATGGGCTGCTTCCATAAAACACTTGCCCAGCGCTGCTTAATTGCAAGCTCGACCTGCCCCACACCTTCCAGAAAGGAAGCGTCCAGAGTGCCCTTCAATTCCCCACCTCTGAAAGCGAACTTTCCAGGCCAATGCAACCGCCAATCAATCGGCTGGTCACTGGCAGAAAACCAAACCTGTGCATTGAATTCCCGCATCAATCCACGGTACGTGCCCTTTAAATCCAATCCCAATTTTGCGCTGCTTGCATCGGTGAATCCCAGCAATGGTGCATATTCCACTGTATAGGCATCCGGTCGGTAGTTGTCCCAACCATGGATCCGATAGCGGAAATTCAGATTTCTTTTCGCGTCATTGTTCAGCCGGTTGGCGTCCATGTACACATCATCGGGATCCACCACCACATTCACTGGCTTGAAAGGAGAAATAATACTCACGACGCCCTTTGTTTGATACCGGAACGGCTCCAGTCGTTTCGTCACGCGCTCATAACGGGGACCAATGACGGCTATCGCCACGGGCATGTAATAATCCCCCAGTCGTATTACCCTGGCAGTGGTTTCATAGTCTCCACCGGGAAGCTGTTTGATCTTATACCCATCCAGTGCATAGTCCACATGACCCGGCGTGTCAAGCCATTGCTCGAAAAACCAGTCCAGATCTTCACCCGTTGCATCCTCCATCGCCTTGATGTAGTCCGGCGTGGTGGGATGCTTTAATGCAAAGCGGTCGTAATAAAGCCGCATTCCCTTGAGGAAGCGCGCTTCACCCAGGTAATTCTTCAGCACCGATAACATCAATCCCGCTTTGGTATACACATTCCGCCGGTAGGATTCGTGATGCACAAAATCCTGACTGCGCTTCAGGATGGGTTCATTCCGGGGAGAAAGCATGTATGTCAGCGCGATGTAACGATCCTCCTCCAGTCGGGATAACCACGGCAAGCGCTGATGCTCAAAATCGGTGGCCTTATTATTCCAGAACCGGTCTTCGCGATTGGGATAGCGGGTTTCCTGATACCAGCGGGTTTGGAATGTGGTAAAACCTTCATCCAGCCAGGCTTCATTCAATTCGTCCGTCCCAAAAAGTCCATAAAACCAATTATGTCCGATCTCGTGTACCACGAGCCCTTCACTGCTGTAGCCGTCCATGATCAGCATGGGATATTCCATGCCGCCACCACCTTTGGATTTCACGATGGTCATCTGCGGGTAAGGATAGGGACCAAATTGGGTGCTGAGCCATTCCAGTGCCCGTTCACCGTATTTGACCTCCTTCCCACTCCATTCCGAACCCACACTCCGGTCATACAGAACATGTACATCAATTCCGTTCCACTCACCGTGTTCGTACACCACATCGGGCGAGGCAACCCAGGCAAAATCGTGTATCTGCTGCGCCTGGAAGGTCACCGATTTGCGCGCATTTTCCGGAAGATTGGTCCGGTAACTGTGATAAGTTGCAGCGTTCTGCTGATTCCATTCCACCCAGTCCATGGTGGTATCCGCCCACACATTCACCCAGCCCGGATCCCCGTCAACCACCTCGCCCGTTGCGCCCACGATATAATCCTCCGGTACATGAAGCGTCACGCGAAAGGTCCCAAATTCACCATAAAACTCGCCCCAATCCCCAAAAGGATCAGCCCGCCAGCCATTTTTATCGTAAACCACGAACTTGGGATACCATTGGGTCATGTCGAATTGTTCGTCTTCCCAGCCTGACCGGTCAAAGTGCTCGTGAATAAGCGAAGTCCAATCCAGCCTGAAAGTCAACCGCTGTCCCGGTAGCAGCGGCTGGTTCAGGACAATACGCAAAAGCGTGTTATCAAATACATCGCATTCAAGATTCATCCCACCCGAGTAGGTCAAATCCACGGCATTTTCTATCTGAATACCGGTCCAGGGCTTATCCGGGTCCGGCCGGCCCCATCCCGTCTTACGCGCCTGCTCATCCAGAATCGTTCCCGGATTAAAGGCGTTGGGGTAAAGGTGCATGAGCAGGAAAGTGAGCGTGTCTGGTGAATGGTTCACATACGTCAGCGTTGAGCTGGCGGTAAGTTTTTTGGCTTCGGTGTCCAGGTGCACATCCATGTCATATGCCACCTCCTGCTGCCAATATCCCAGCAGATTTGCCATCGCCAGACACCACACAAGCAAATGCCGTTTTAACATTTCAAACACCCCCTACACAAAATTTTCACGATTGATGACCTTTCGCCGGGAGAGAACTCTCCTGATTCCGCCAGTAGATTTCGGGTTGGCAAAATGTAACAGAAACGGCGATTGATACAAAGTGAGGCTGTGGCTAATTCAGAAGTGAAATGGATTGAAAATGCCCGATTACCTAATGCCCGGACGCTTGTCGTAAGCGCGTCAGAAATTCATCAGCCTTTTCGAACCCTGTGAGTCTTAAGCTGGTCAATTCCTCGCCATTCGGTGAGAGGAATACATAGGTCGGAACCCCCTTCACCGCGTAGCGCTTCTGCAATGCCTGTTCATACTCACCCTTCGCCGTTGTGAGGTCGATTTTGATGAGCTTAAATGCCTTGACCTGTTCGATTACGCGGGGATCGGTGAAGGTGAAATTGTCCATCTCTCGACAGGGAATACACCAATCGGCATAAAAGTCCAGCAGAACCGGTTTTTCCGTCTCCAAAGCGGCATTAAAAGCTTCCATTGTGGTGGGTTTTTGCCAATCCACTTCACCAGTAGCCTGAACCGTTTTCCCCGGCAGGAGCAGCCAGGTTGATATCACAATGGCCACGATTCCAATGACATTTTTCAGGGTCACAAACAGGCGGGCATCACGACCATTTTTATCAATGACAATGAGGTAAAATCCCGACGCGAAAATGAACCCGCCAAAAATCCAATTCCCCGCATCACCCAGCAGCGGCAGGATGAAATAGACGGCCATCCCTATAAGAATTAGTCCAAAGATGACCCGGACGCCCACCATCCAGGCGCCGGAACGGGGCAGGTTATGAATCCGGCTGGAGAACATTGCCAGAAACAGATAGGGCAAGCCCAATCCTAAAGCCAAAATGAAAAACATCCAGAATCCCAGCACGACACTCTGCAATTGCGCCACATAGGTAAGTAGACCGATGACGAACGGACCTACGCAGGGTGCTGCCACAATTCCCAGTGTCAGGCCCATAAACAGCGCGCCAAGCACACCGGATCGGCTCTGTCCGGCCGCCAGCATTAATCCGGAGGGCAGACGAAATTCGTACACACCAAACATGGACAGGGAAAGGGCAACCAATAGCACCGCAATACCAATCAGGACGATGGGATTGGTAAGGAGTGAGCCGAACAGCGCCCCGGTGCTGGCAGCCACAACGCCCAGAATCGAGTAAGTGATGGCAATCCCCAACACATATGCCAGGGCAGCCTGAAAGGTTTTTCCCCGGGAGGTATCGCGCCCCCCGAAAAAGCTCACGGTAATGGGAATCAGCGGGTACACACAGGGGGTCAAATTCAGCGCCAGTCCCCCCAGGAAAATCAGCAGAAAGGTTAAAAACAAGCCCTTGTCATCCACCAGGCCGGCAATATTGTCTGAATCCAATGTCCCGGATACGGTCTCTCCACCAGCAACCACTTCGCTCTGAGCAGCTTCTGAAAAAATTGCCGGATGCTGCGGCTCAATGGCAGTCCCCAACGGCACGATTTCCAGGCTAATTTGAAATGGAATCTCAACCGGGATCAGACAGGTTCTGTCATCGCAAGCCTGGTAACTGACACCACCCTGAATGGTCACTCCCGCCAAGTCCGGATTGGTCACTGTGACGGTGTTGAACAATGTAATGCGCCCGCCATAAACGGCTGCCGGTTCATCAATTCCGGCCACGGAAAGCATTGCCGGCTCAGGAAATTCCCACTCACCAAGAGTTACCCCCTCCACCGGCTGCATGGTCACTTCCGTGGGAATGGTAAACGCTTCTTCATCCCCGGGCGCGTAGATATGCCAATTTTCCAGGATATCCAGTTCCAGCGCGACTCGAACCGGTTGCTGTAGAATGGCTTGCGATTGCTCGGCATAGGGTTTGACCGAAACCACCTCTTCGGCGGTAATATTCTGTGCCCATGCCGCACCGGAAAACAGGGTGAACAGGAGGAGAGACTGGAAAATGGCAAATCGTTTCATGGATTATCCTTCGGTACCGATTGAAGTAAACTGACACATCAGTGGATTTGAGCCGGAAGGTGGCCGGGGGGTTACATTTTAGGCTGGATCAGGGTGAGAAGTGCCGAAGGCGACTGAGCCAGGGGTGTCGGAATCGCCAGATTGCCCGGTCAATTTCTTCCAAATGGGTTTCTGCCGCCGTTCGGCCGGCCTGTATAAACTCCTCGGTACGGTTGAATTCTGACCAGTGAATACCAATGAATGGCGGCATGATCACCACATCCGACTCGCGGTTCAATAGCATTCGATAGTGGTAAGATTTTATACCTTCCGCCTGGGACATGATGGCCATGGCATTGTCAATGGGCGCATCCGCATTAATGGCCTGCCCCACGTCTACCCCCACCACAACATCGGCACCCATTTTCCTTGCCAGGCGAATGGGAACCTGCTGGGTCACACCACCATCCACCAACGTCCGGCCATTGGCCTGGACCGGTGGTACAAATCCGGGGATTGCGGAACTGGAGAGAATCGCTGTGACCAGGTCTCCGCTGGTAAAATACACATCCTCACCGGTTGTGAGATCAGTAGCCACCACACCCAGACGCATGCCGTCCCGCTCCCAGCGATCTTCGGAAATCAAAAACTCGGTCACTTGCTGTAGCTTATCCAGACGGATCAACCCCGGTCGGGATTGGGCCAGATTGATGACAATGCGATCCTGGACAAATCGGGCGGCCTGATGCCAGAAAGATCCGCCCTGGCGATCTTGAACATGAATTCTCCCAACTCCCAGATTTCGGTACAAATCACTCTCAAACAGCGCTTGTAAATCGTCAAGGATGCCCTGCACATCACCGTGTTTGATGTACAAGCCACCTACCACCGAACCAAAACTGGAGCCGGTAACGATATCTGGGCGAACACCCGCTTCGGAGAGCACCTGCAGCACACCGATATGGGCAAAACCCCGTGCGCCGCCGCCCCCCAGCGCCAATCCAAGAACCGGTTTAGCTGGCATCAGACTTCATTTTGTTGAATTCAGCTTTATCCATCAGCGTCGTGTTGGTAATGAAAATGGATTCAATGGGATTGTCCCGTCGGTCGGTGGGGACCTGCGCCATCAAATCCACATTGCTCATTCCCTCCACAACAGTTCCAAACACGGTATAATTCCCATCCAATTGGGGTAAGGGCGCCAGGCAGAAGTAGAACTGGCTGCCGCTGGAGGCTTTGGCGGGATTGTTATCCCGGGCTGCACCCACACTGCCCCGCAAATGGGGTTGACCAATCTCAGCCGGAATGCGCTCGCCAATGCCGCCCATACCGTCATCTTCACGGGAATCGTTAAGCGTGTTGGGATCACCGCCCTGCACCACGAAATTGGGGATAATACGATGAAAATAAGTTCCCTTCAGAGTCCCGCGCCGCACGAGGTTCTTAAAATTTTCTGCGTGCAGTGGGGCAGTTTCCTCGAATAAATCAACCACCACGCGACCATAGCTGGTTTCCAAAATTGCCAGGGTATCGGCCATATTGCTCACATCCAGTTCTTTTGTTGTTTGATTCGCGGCCGATGATCCGGCACCTTCCTCCGATGCTTTTTTTCCACAGCCCACCAGCAGCATACCTGCCAGCAGCAAAACACCGAATTGATTCATTTGTCGCATATTTACTCCACTTCAATGATTGCGGATGGTTCGTACTGACTGGCAACCTCCAATTCCAGGGAAGCCTCCAGTCTGTTTTCCACCGTCGCCCGGGCTTTTTCGGGCAGATTGTTTTTTTCGCTTAAATGTCCCAGCATGACGCGCCGCAGACGCCCCAGCCTTGATAGCAGGTGTATAAATTCACCGGAATTGTTATTGCTCAAATGACCGTAATTCCCATGAACACGGGCCTTTAAAAAGGCCGGATAGGGGCCGTTCCAGAGCATATCATGGTCATAATTGGCTTCCATGAGTAAAAATTCCACATCCTTCAGCGCCAGAAAATTATCCTCGGTTACCGCGCCCAGATCGGTCATGTATCCCAGTGAAACCTTTTCGTTCTTCACAACAAAACCGGTGGATGATTGAGAATCGTGCAAGGTCGGGACACATTGTACCTGCAGCGAACCGACGCGAAACGTGTCTCCCGCATTAAAAAAATTTACCCGGGCTTCGAAGTGTCGCGGTTCCGGGAATGCCTGTGGCAGTGCTCTGTAACTAATGGGATTAATGTAAAATTGAAGCTTCTGCTGCCGCTCGAACAACCGTTTACAGCCATTCACATGGTCACCATGTTCGTGGGTTATGAGCACGGCCTCCACATTGTCAATATCCAAACCAAGGCTTGCCATCCGTTTCCGGATCTGGGCGGCGGACAGGCCGGCATCAATGAGAATCATATTGTTCTCATTAAAGACAATACTTGCGTTACCTTTGCTCCCACTTCCCAGATTTACAAATTTCAGCATAAAACCTGTCGCTTCAGCCTGGTGATTTCCCGTCCTGTTCGCATCGGTTTTTTCAACCGGTACAGGTATAAAAAATAGCCTGCCACCCGTGGATTCCAACGGGATAATGCCCCGACCGTGAATCCCGTTGCGAAAGTGACCGTCACATGGTAAAATTGAGTGCTATGGTCAGCGTTCCTCCCGGCAATATCACCGAACTCCCCTACGAATCCAAAACCCGTCTCATCGCAGCAACGCTGAACTACTCAATCGAGCTGGTGGAAAAATTATCCGCCAAAGACGCGGACCGGATTATCGCCATTTCTGAAGGGTTGGTGGAGAGCTATGGCGCTGAAACGAAATTCACCAAAAATACGGTTCGGAAATACTTCGCCTATCCGGACACGCTGCCATTCATCGGACTCCTCCATGATAAGATCATCGGATTTATCATCGGTGTTCCGCTGGAACATTTTTCTGACGAACCCTGGGCGCGGGTAGATACCTGCCTGGGTGAACATAATACTGTTTATACCTATGCCTTCGTTATGGACAACAAATACCGCAACAGCGGATATGGCAAATCTCTGAAACGGGTTTATCTGAATTGGCTGCGCAAGCGGGGGTTCAGCTATGTGTCCGGGCATGTTCAGGAAGGTGTGGCTCAACGCTGGTCCCGTTCTACCATGGTTTTGGAACGCTTTCCCGACTGGCACAACACGGGGAAAGTTTTTGAATACTATCGTCGTCCGCTCACGTGAATAAATCCGGACGAAACGCAGGCGATGTATCGGTATTGTTTAATTCATTAACATTCTTTGTTCACTACAGATACCATATCAGGCCTGCTTTTTGCCGCACATGGAATGACTGCTAAAGCATAATTTCAGGAGAAATGACTGTGTTGAATCGATTGATTGTGAGTTCCATGCCTTTGATGCCCCGCTGGTTTATCAAAATATTTTCCAAGCGCTACATTGCCGGTGAAGCAGTTGACGATGCCATCCAGGTCTGCACCCAGTTAAAAAAGGATGGATTTGAAACCACACTGGATATTCTGGGTGAATCCATTTCAGAGATCGAAGAAGCCAATGCTTCCCGCGAAGCCTATATTGAACTGATCCGCCAGGTGTCCCGGCATCCCTTTTCCAAAAACATCAGTCTCAAGCCCACGGCACTGGGATTGAATCTGGATTTTGAGCTTGCCAAAAAGAACATCACTGCGGTAATCCGTTTTGCTCGTGAAAACGACTTTTTCGTAAGAATTGACATGGAAGATTCACCCTATACCAGCCAAACGCTGGATATCTATCGCGCCCTTCGGTCCGAATTTCCAAAAATCGGGACCGTCATACAGGCATACCTCCATCGCAGTGAAGCCGATGTGGCTGCCATCGCCCGGGAGAAGGGAAATTTGCGTATTTGCAAAGGCATTTATAAAGAATCCCCCACCATCGCCTTCCAGGACAAAGAGGCGATCCGGGAAAATTTCCTTCAACTGGTGAAAACCATGTTGACGGCCCGGGCTTATGTGGGCATTGCCACCCATGATATCTATCTCATTGATACACTGGAAGCCTTTATCCGGGACCAGCGAATTCCTGCTGAGAATTATGAATTTCAAGCCCTGTTGGGGGTTCCCATTGAACACCGTCTGGCACGATTACGCGATGCCGGGCACACGGTTCGAATTTATGTCCCTTTTGGTGAACAATGGTACGCCTACAGTTCGCGCCGGTTAAAGGAAAATCCGGATGTGGCGGGCTATGTCGTGAAGAACCTGTTTAAATTCGGGAAATAACCGGACTCGCCCGCTTTACCCTTACGCAATAATATGTTGAAACCAATCACTTCAATCATACCGGAGAATAATCATGCATGATCTCATAGAGCTTCTGAAAAACGCCAAAACCATCGCTGTGGTGGGTGCTTCCCCCAACTCGGACCGACCCAGCCACTACATTTCCAAATACCTTATGTCCCAGGGTTACACCGTGATCCCCGTGAATCCGGGACATGATGAATTATTTGGTCAGACCTGTTATCCCCGGGTCCGGGACATTCCGGATAGTTACACCATCGATATTGTGGATATTTTCCGTCGTTCTAACAAGGTGGTACCCATCGTGGAAGACGCCATGGAGAAAGGCGTCGGGTTTATCTGGATGCAGGATGGTGTCATTAGCCCGGAAGCAAAAAAGCTGGCGGAAGATGCTGGCATCCCCGTGGAGATGAATAATTGCATCTACCGGGTACATATGCGGTCCGGATTATAGCCTGTTCAGAATTTCCAGCCGGTTTATCCTAAAGGATTACGGGATTCTTTCCTTTGGAAAAATTTCGAATTAAAGTGCGCTGCGCCGTCCCCAGTGGAATTTCTCTCTGAGCTTGTCATAAAATGTGAGTCCTGGCAGCGTCACCAGTTTTATCCGATAGGAACTGGTGCGAATGCGCAGACTATCGCTGGCATTCAGGGGTTTCCAAACCTTGCCATCGATATAGATACGTCCCTTTTGTTCCGGCTTCACCAGCTTGATCTCAATCCGGGCGTCCGCCGGCAGTACAATGGGACGCACCGACAGTGTATGCGGCGCAATGGGTGTAATAATAATGGCCTCCAGTCCCGGATCCAGAATGGGTCCGCCGGTAGCCAGATTATAAGCGGTTGAACCGGTGGGCGTGGCCAGTATTAAACCGTCCGCCGAGTAGGTATTCAGATAGCGGCCATTCACATGCACCTGCATGGCCAGCATGGTAAAATATTCACCGCGCTCAATGACCACATCATTCAGCCCCCAGAAAGTTACATCCTTCCCATCCTCATTCATCTGTCGGCAATTCAGGACCATCCGCTCTTCCACGGTGTAATGCCCCGCCAGAACCTCCGCCAGATTGCTGCGCCAATCCCGTTCCAGTCCGGTGAGAAATCCCAGACTACCCAGATTCACACCCAAAAGGGGAATGGGTCGCTTCATGACGGATTGGGCAGCGGAGAGCAGCGTGCCATCCCCGCCGATGGAGAGGATCATGTCAATGTCATCGGGAACGGTATGTTCGGGAATATGCTCAATGTCGTTGTCCAGTTGAATGGCCATTGCAAAGGAATCCAGAATAAAGACAGCGTGATCACTCTCTTTTAACTGCTCGATCAGATCAATGACACTGTCCCGGATTTCGGGATTCACCTGAAAACCCCAGATTAAAATTTTCATTCTTCCGGATTCCTGTGGTTACAAACCGATGGTTTGGTTAGTTGTCACCTGAGTCGTCCCGGTCAGGCAGCGGCTCCGTTTTCCAGTCGCCGTTATTCTTCTGCACCAGGAGATTCACTGTCTTTTCAGCCTCATCCAGCCGGGTTCGGCAGGCCGTTACCAGTGTCATGGCTGCCTGGTATTGAGCAATCGCCTCATCCAGAGGCAATTCTTCATTCTCCAGGCGCCCTACGGCCGCTTCCAGCTTCTCCAGCAGGCTTTCAAATGATTCGGAATTGAGTTGATCAGTCTTTTTCAGTGTCATGGATATTTTCCACCTTTGCATCAAATGTACCATGTTTCAGGGTTACATGCACGGATTGCCTGGGTGTTATCTGTCCGATCGATTTGACAATTTGACCGTCGTCACCATGCACGATTGCGTACCCGCGTCCCAATACTTCCATTGGATTGAGCAAACTCAATTTTTCTGTCAAATGATTCAGATGCTGCCGGACATTCTCGGCCCGACGCTGGAGAGCGCGCTGTAATCCATCATTGAGTTGATCCAGATATTGTTGCCGCGATTGGATGAGTAAATGGGGTCGGCGCAACGCATAACTGCGCGTAAGACCGTCCACCCGGCTGCGCACATGGACCAGCCGTTTCTGTAATGCCCGGGGGAGCGACTGTGATCTCTCCAACAGAGATTGACGAATGGCTTCCTGATCCGGCACCACCAATTCAGCAGCAGCCGACGGTGT
>JAIPJQ010000076.1 GCA_021734065.1 Fidelibacterota bacterium
TACGGTTCGGTATAGCTGAAATTGTCCCGCGTACCGCCGGGAATCGCACCCGACATGGCCATTTCCCACACCCCATCCAGCCAGGGAATCTCCTTGAAATTCAACCGGGCGGTCTGCTGCGCCGGTTTCACCATCTCCAGTAAATGTCCCAGCAGTCCGAACCCGGTCACATCGGTGCAGGCGTGCACCTTCAAATCCACTAAGTTTTCAACCGCAGTGGCGTTCAACTGCGCCATGGTCTGAATCAAATTTTCTGCCTGATCGCTGTTCAGCATCCCCCGTTTCATGGCGGTACTGAGAATTCCCGTACCCAGCGGCTTGGTGAGAATCAACACATCCCCGACCTGCGCGCCCTGATTGCGCCAGATTTTGTCAGGGTGAACGAATCCGGTGACCGCCAGACCGAATTTCGGTTCGGTATCATCCACGGTATGACCACCAATGATGGCAATGCCCGCTTCCTCGGCTTTGGATTGGGCGCCAGCCAGGATTTCCTCTAAGACGCTGATGGGCAGACGGTTACTGGGAAAGCCGACAATATTCAGCGCGAATGCCGGTTTACCACCCATGGCGTAAATGTCACTGAGGGAATTGGCGGCTGCGATGGCACCGAACTGAAACGGGTCATCCACGATGGGTGTAAAAAAATCCACCGTCTGGATAACGGCCACATTTTCATCCACCGCATAAACCGCCGCATCATCGGCCGTATCGGTTCCCACCAAAATCTTCTTATCGGTGGGTTTGGGTAATGCTTGCAGCACCTGTTCCAGCACCTGGGGACGCAATTTACAGGCACAGCCCAATCCGTGGGTGAAGTGGGTCAGTTTAATTTCTTCCGTATCAATCCTGGATCCCATTTGCGTCTGTTTGGGCTGCAGTCGTTTCACCACATTCCCGATTTCTTTCAGAGCCTGATCAATCTCCCCGGTAGTGGTCTGTCGCCCCACTGAAAAACGCATCGTTCCCATGGCAAAATCCAGTGGCAAAGTCATGGCTTCCAACACGGATGAAACTTCCACGGATTCAGCGTGACACGCTGCCCCGGCCGATGCCGCAACACCATCCAATTCATCCAGAATGGTGTTGGCTTCCAAATTCCGAAAACTGATGCTGCATGTATTAGGCAGTCGCAGCGTCGAGTGACCGTTTAATTTCAGGTCAACATCCAGCATTTTTTTTAGGCCATTTTCCAGACGATCCCGCATTTTTAAATAATGTTTCTGATACTCGGCCAGATTTTCCCCGACCAACTCGCTCGCTTTTCCCAGTCCTACGATTTCCAGCACATTTTCCGTGCCTGCCCGGCGATTGAGTTCATGGTTGGCGCCATGCATGAGCTTGTCCAGCCGCAGTCCCTTGCGCATGTACAGCGCCCCAATTCCCTTCGGTGCGTACAATTTATGCCCGGCGATGGAGAGCAGGTCCACACCCAGTTCGGTCACATTTACAGGAATTTTCCCCACCGACTGAGCGGCGTCCGTATGCATTATAATATCGTTTGAATGCGCCAGCCTGGAAATGTCCGCGATGGGCTGAATGGTACCCACTTCATTATTGGCGTGCATGATGGTGATGAGAATGGTGTCAGGTGTGATGGCGCCTGCCACCGCATCTACCGAGACCATACCATCGGAATCAACCGGAACCCTGGTGACCCGGAAGCCATGATTCTCCAGATAATCGCAAACCTCCAGAACCGCCGGATGCTCAATGGCAGACGTAATGATATGGTTTCCCCGGTGACGAAGTGTTTCTGCCACACCTTTGATAGCCCAGTTATTGGACTCGGTACCGCCGCTGGTGAAGACAATTTCATCCGGCGCCGCACCGATCATTTTGGCAACCTGCTGCCGGGCGGTTTCCACCGCCTGCCGGGCTTGTCGACCGAAATAATGATTACTGGAGGGATTCCCAAAATGATCGGTGAGATAGGGCCGCATGGCTTCTGCCACCCGCGGATCAATAGGTGTGGTGGCGTTATAATCCAGGTAAATGGGTTTCATCGAGGCACGATTTCCTTTGATTATGTTCATGGAGCGAATGTAGTGGTTTGGGGAATTTTTTGCCACAGATGAACACAGACAAACACAGAGGTAGAATTATTTAGCCGCGGATGACGCGGATTTGGCGGATTTCTGTTTTGAAAATTTAGATTTTCGATTTGGGATTTGTTTGAGATTTGATGCTTGTGTTTTGGAAATTCCCCTACCCGCTTACTCACTTACTCGCTTACTCTGTAGACGCGGATTGGGCGGATTGAGAAACCACAGAGAACTCAGAGTAGGCACTGAGGCCACAGAGGGAAAGACCTAAATTGCTTGTGCGGACTGGATTTCCGTTTTAAGAATTGAGATTTTCGAGATTGGGATTTGCTTGATTTTTGATGCTTGTAATTTGTGATTTCCCCTACCCACTCACTCGCTCACCCGCTTACTCGATTACTCGATTACTCGATTACTTGCTTACTCTGTAGCCGCAGATGATGCGGATTTGGCGGATTTCTGTTCTAAGATTTACCACTAAGACACAAAGCTTGCAATGATTAAAGGGAGCATTTATGCCAGTCCTGGGAATGAACCGACGGAAGATTGACATTTCTTCACTGACTCCCACTAAGTCGTTTGGTAATCGTTATCCGCGCATCCGTTCATCCGATAATCCGGAATCCCTGCTTGTTTGAGATTTGATGCTTGTGATTTGGGATTTCCGAATCCATTCATTCGATTCTATTCGATCCATTCGATGTTTGTATTCTCCCTACACATCTTCCCCGGGATTCACCACCCGCACATCCACAGGCTTGGTGCTGTCCAAATGCACATCACGCTGCGGGAAGGCGACCACAATTCCGGCCTCTTCGAATAAAGCGTTAATTTTAAACCTTATCTCACTGGCGGTAATTCGCGGACGAATGGCCCGGTCAAAGTCGGTCCAGAAAATCCCCCGGAAGTTCAACGCATTATCCCCAAATTCTTCAAATAACACGATGGGATCCGGGTATTTCTCCACTCTGGGATGTTCCAACATGGCTTGTTTAATCAATTCGGCTGTTTTCTCCACATCACTGCCATAGGCAACCCCCACGCTTACCTCGCGGCGAATCTGGTTATCAATCAGCGACCAGTTTATCACCGTATTTTCCAAAAGCTTACTGTTGGGCATCACCAGACGCAGATTATCGGAGGTGCGAATCCGTGTAGAGCGCCCGCCGATATGCTCCACAATACCGCGCTTTCCTTCCACCTCCACCACATCGTTGATTTTCAATGGCCGTTCGATCATGAGCACCAGTCCGGAGAGAAAATTGTTCACCAGATTCTGACTTCCCAGACCAACACCAATAGCCAGCGCACCACCAATTACAGTAAACGCTGTCAGGGGAATTCCCACCATGGTCAGCACGAACAACGCCACAAACACAATCAGGATGTAGCGCACCAGCACCGTCAGCAAGTTTTGGGAAGAAGGTTCCAGACTCAGGCGGTCGAGGAAAATGGACTGAAATTCCATGGAGAGGTAACGCGAGAAGCGAATGCCCGGATACAGAAGAATCAATCCCAACAGGACATTTCCCAATTCAACACTATGCCCTTCCAGCGTGAACAGCGACAGGTGCCACAAGAAGCTGAAAATGGAAGCCGGAATACCCAGGATGACCAACGACGTCACCAACACCACTAAAAACCACAGGAACAGGATAAATTTGGAAAGCCAACTACCCGTATCCGTATCACTAATCTTGTTCTGGAGAAAGCGTTTCAGACTTTTGCGAATGAGAAACTGGCCAATTTTCCATCCCAGCAGAAAAATAACCAACCCCAGGATCAGATTTCCCAGTTTGAGTGTGAGAATTTCATTACTGATGATCTCGATTTGCCACCAGGCGGATAGCTGGTTCAGAATTTCAGCGAACATGTGGAAATCTAACCTTCTTTCAAGATTTTACGGATTATTTTTAACCGTTTCCCGGTTTGGATTTACCGGCACCACGCACCTGAGCTTCCATCAAATCCCACTGCTCCTGACTCAGGAAATCCAGCAGATTAAACTCACCGGCACCTTTTAACCATTCACCGCCATCGATGGTAACCACCTCACCGTTGATAAATCCGCTGAAATCGGACACGAGAAAAGCGGCCAGATTACCCAGTTCGGAATGGTCACCCACCCGGCCCAGCGGTATTCGCTGTACCATTTTCTCCTCAACACCCGGCGGCACCAGACGCGACCAGGCACCTTTGGTGGGAAAAGGCCCCGGTGCGATGGCATTCATGGTAATGCCGTACTTTGCCCATTCCACGGCCAGGGAGCGGGTCATGGCCAGCACACCGGCTTTGGAAATGGCGGAAGGAACCACATAGCCACTGCCGGTCCAGGCGTACGTGGTGACGATATTCAACACCCGGGCTTTTTGCTGCCGGTCAATCCAGTGTTTACCAAATGCCAGGGTGCAGTTATAGGAGCCGCGCAAGACAATATCCACCACCACATCAAACGCCTTGTTCGACAGGCGCTCCGTTGGACTCACAAAATTTCCCGCAGCGTTATTCACCAACACATCAACCCGACCGAATTTTTCCAGAGTCTGTTCCAATGCCGATTCCACCGCCCGGTAATCCCGCACATCCAATTCCAGCGGTAAAATGCTCCCCACCGGATGAATCGCGGCCTCCAACTCCGCTGCAGTTTTCTCCAGCACCTCCAATTTGCGACTGGCAATGATGACATGGGCACCCAGCTCCAGAAATCGTGTAGCCATAGCCCTGCCCAATCCGGTACCACCGCCGGTAATGAAAATGACTTTGTCCTTTAATAGGTCAGTTTTAAACATGATGTCCCCTCAATTGTTGAAAATCTTATCGCTGCTATTCTTCGAAAACCGCTATTCAAGATGATCCAGGCGTTTTCCCGCGTTGTTTTGCAGCAAGGCACTCTGTGGTGCAAGCCTGATGATTGTATGTTAGGACAAAAGCAGTACGGGTTAAAGCTCTTTTCAGGCCGGATGTTTGCATTATGACATCCGGAGGCTGGAATGGTTTTTTATGCGGCATTTATTCACCTCCGGTTGTAATATTATGGACAGCAAAACAACAGTATTTGGGACGGAAGGAGTTGGGGGATGTCACCGACACAAAAGATTAAACATTTAACGGAAAATTTCGACTCCCGTGACGGGGCGCGATTATTTAGGCAGAGTTGGTATCCTGCGGAAAAACCGCGGGCGGTGGTCATTATCGTCCATGGAATCGCGGAACACAGCGGTCGGTACGCCCATGTGGCGGAATGTCTCTGCCAGAATAGAATTGCTGTGGAAACCTTCGATCTGCGGGGGCATGGTCAGTCGGAGGGCGAGCGCATTTATATCGATCGATTTTCACAGTTTCTCAATGATCTGGAGCATTTCATTCTGGAGGTCCGGCGGCGCTACCCCAGTGGTCCCCTGTATCTGCTGGGACACAGCATGGGCGGTGCCATTGTGACCGATTTTATACTGGAAAGGCATGTGGTGGATCTCAGTGGCATTTTACTGAGCAGTCCGGCGGTGAAAGTGGGCCGGGATGTGCCCGGAATCGTGGTAGCGCTTTCCAGCGTCATTAGCCTGCTCCTGCCCCATCAGTCCACCGTGACACTGGACAGCGCCGGAATCTCCCGGGATCCGGTGGTGGTACAGAAGTATGATTCGGACCCGTTGAATTTCCGGGGCGCAATCCCCGCCCGCACCGGGGCGGAGCTGATTAAAACCCAGAAATACATCATGCGGCACGCAGAGAAATTCACCTACCCGGTCCTAGTTATGTACGGTACCGGTGACACCATTGTGGAACCGGAAGGTAGCAAATTGCTCTTTAATAAAATCCAATCTGAGGATAAAACGCTGAAAGCGTATGACGGATTTTACCATGAAATCCTGAATGACCCGGAGAAACAACGCGTTTTGGATGATATGCTGGAATGGCTCAATGACCGGCTACCGGCTGAAAAGCCAGTCACCACACCGGAGACAGGAGAGCCGGAGCTGCAACCGGAGGGTTAACGAATGTTTGCCTTTAAATTGGATCCCTCGCTGGATAAATCCAGCCTACGACGACGATACATTTTCCGTACGACGCTGGAAGGCATTGTTGTATTGCCTCTCTTAATATTTTTATTCGATTGGGTATTCTTGAAACCAGAAGATTTTCTGAGTCTTCCCTATATTGGGCGGATATTTTTTATTGGGGTATTCAGTGGAATCATATTTGGTATCATCAACTTTCCATTTGCCTACCGTCATATGAAAAGTCTACAGTCAAAAATAATAACACTGGATTGACCACATCCTTACCCGATGGATGCGTGCAATATCAATAAATCATTTACAAACCGACATTTGATTCTGTTCAAGTGTAACTGAAGGAATTCCCATGCCATCAACATCCAAGCAACGTATCACCGCTCAGGATTTATATCGTTTTCGCATGCCTACCGATTGCCAGATTTCACCCGATGGTGCGCAAATCGTTTACGGGCTCAAGTGGATTGAAAAAAAGTCCGAGAAAAAATATACCAATTTGTGGATAACACCCACCTCAACAGGACCGGCCAAACCCTTTACACAGGGGAAACACACCGATTCCTCTCCGCGCTGGTCACCGGATGACGGCACCATCGCCTTCATCTCCAACCGCGATGATGAAAAACAATCGCAAATCTATCTGATTCCGGTGGACGGCGGTGAAGCCCGGAAACTCACCGACCTGCAGGGGGAAATTGGTGAATTTCACTGGTCGCCCGACGGAAAACAGATCTTGCTGCAGTTCCGCAAAACGGACGCGGAGGAGTTGGAGCGCCAGAAGGATGAAACCAAAAAGAAGTTGGGTGTGGTGGCGCGCCATTTTGACCGGGTGTTCTTCAAACTGGACGAACAGGGCTATCTACCGAAGGAGCGCTGGCATTTGTGGATAGTCAATGCCACCACTGGCAAAGCCCGTCAGCTTACGGATCACGCCATTTACGATGAGTTGACACCGGCCTGGTCACCGGACAGTAAACAAATCGCCTATGTCTCCAACCACGCCAAAGACCCGGATATGGACCCGGATAACATGGATTTGTTCATACTGTCTCTGTCCACCGGCAAAAGCAGGCGGATTCCCACTCCGGAGGGTCCCAAATTCCATCCGGTTTACTCCCCCGATGGAAAATGGATCGCTTACTATGGTGTGGAAGGCAAGGGAACGTGGTGGTCCAATATCCGGTTGTTCGTGGTTCCCGCCAATGGCAAGGGCACGGCGCGGGATTTAACCGGGAAGTTTGATGTGGAGGTGGACGCGGGCACCATTAATGACCTGCCGGAAGGCATGCGGATGATGCCCACGGTTTGGTCCCCTGACAGCCAACGCCTCTACTTCCAGATTACCAAAGAGGGCAATACGCATCTGATGCGAATCAATTTGGACGACGACGCCCAATTGGACCCGATGATAGACGGTGAAGGTGCCGTAGGGGTTTGGACATTGGATGGAAAACAGGAGAAACTGGCTTTTCTGTGGGGAGATTTTTATGACCCGGCGCAGATTTTCGTGAAAAACATTGTCACGGGAAAAACCAAACAGCGCAGCAATTTCAATTCTTGGCTGAAAAAGCTGGATCTGGGCACCCTCGAGGAAACCCGGATCAAGGGTAAGGGGAAGCATCAGCTACAAGGCTGGATCCTCAAGCCACCCGGGTTTTCATCCCGGAAAAAATACCCCACTATTCTGGAAATTCACGGCGGACCGATGGTTCAATACGGACGGCTGTTCATGCACGAATTTTACTTTCTGGCCGCTGCCGGGTATGTGGTGACATTTACCAATCCCCGGGGCAGCAAGGGGTATGGCGAGGCATTCTGCAAGCCGATTAATGGTAATTGGGGTGGACCCGATTATGAAGACATGATGACCTGGACCGATTATGTGACCAAACAATCCTATGTGGACACCCCCCGCATGGGCGTTACCGGTGGCAGTTACGGCGGCTACATGACCAACTGGATTATCGGCCACACGCACCGCTTCAAAGCAGCCGTCACCCAACGCAGCGTAAGCAACATGATCAGCATGTACGGTTCCAGCGACTTCAATTGGTTTTTTGAGTCGGAACTGGGGGATGTCCCGCCCTGGGAGAATGTGGAACTCTACTGGCAGCAATCGCCCATGAAATATATTGGAAATGCCAAAACACCAACACTGGTGATTCATAGTGAGAATGACCTGCGCTGCGCCATTGAGCAGGGTGAGCAGGTATTTGTGGCCTTAAAGCGGCTGGGCGTACCCACCGAGATGGTGCGTTTCCCGGATGAACCCCACGGGTTGTCCCGCGGTGGGCGCTCGGACCGGCGCATTGTCCGGCTGCAACACATCCTGCGTTGGTTCGATCAATATCTGAAATAAAGTCATGCATTGTAATGGCGTGAGGTACTGAATCATGACGAATCACTACATCCTGGCCATTGACCAGGGCACAACCGGTACAAAATCGGTCTGCTTCGATCATTCCGGGAATATGGTCGCCAAAGCATATCGCGAATTCCGCCAGATTTATCCCCAACCCGGTTGGGTGGAACATGACCCGGAGGAGATCTGGCAGACCGTTGTCTCCACCGTCAATGAAGCGGTTTCCCAAATCGATGGCCAGATCGACGCGGTGGGCATTACCAATCAACGGGAAACTACGGTGGTCTGGGACCGGGAAACGGGAAAACCGGTTTACAATGCCATTGTCTGGCAATGCCGTCGTACCGCATCATTCTGCGAGAAATTGGCGTCATATACTGACCTTTTTAAACAACGGACGGGACTTCCCATCGACGCATATTTCAGTGGTACGAAAATCCGGTGGATCCTGGACCACTTTGACCACCCGAATTCGGAAAAGCTGGCATTCGGCACCATTGATACCTGGCTGATCTGGAAACTGACCAACGGACAGGTGCACGCCACCGATTTCACCAATGCCTCCCGCACACTGCTGTTTGACATTCACAAAAAGGAATGGGATGCTGAATTATCCGGAATCATGGGCGTCCCCACCTCACTATTTCCTGATGTGAAGCGGTCGCAGGATGATTTCGGGACGGTTGAATCGATTTCTGCACTCTCCGGTGTACCTATCGCCGGTGTGGCCGGGGACCAGCAGGCAGCTTTGTTCGGTCAGACCTGTTTTGATGCAGGTGACCTGAAAAATACTTACGGAACCGGTTGCTTTCTCATGTTGAACACGGGTGATCAGGCCGTCATTTCCTCCAAAGGTCTCATCACCACTCTGGCGACAGACGGAAGTGGCGATCCGTGTTATGCCCTGGAGGGCTCCATTTTCGTGGGAGGTGCAGCGATCCAGTGGTTGCGGGATGAGCTGCATTTGATCGAAAATGCCGCCGATAGTGAAGCGGCTGCCGAAGCAGTTCACGATAATGGCGGCACGTTTCTGGTTCCCGCTTTTGTAGGATTAGGTGCGCCCCATTGGGATATGGATGTGCGCGGTGTGCTGGTGGGTCTGACCCGCGGCGTAAACCGGAATCATCTCATCCGGGCGGCGCTGGAATCCATGGCGTATCAAACCCATGATGTTTTGGCGGTCATGGCCGGTGAGACCGGCATGGCATTAACCACACTGGCCGTGGACGGTGGTGCTTCTGCCAATAATTTCCTCATGCAATTTCAAGCTGACCTGAGTGACCTGGTGGTGCAGCGTCCACAACAAATTGAATCCACTTCTCTGGGAGCGGCGTATCTGGCAGGACTGTCTGTGGGATTTTGGCCGGATGCTCAATCCCTGAAAGCGCAAAAAGCGGTAGAGCGCACCTTCCAACCCAAAATGGACGAACCAACAAGACAAAAATTCCTGTCGGGTTGGCATCACGCACTACGGCAGGCCATGACCAAATAATCAGAAAGGAATTTGGAATGGGATTACTGGGTACCTGGGACTGGGTCATCATCGGATTGTATTTCGTGCTGGTTTTTGGTGTGGCATTGTGGGTGACACGCAGTGAAACCGGTACCCGGGATTCGTCGGCCGGATATTTTTTAGCAGGCCGCAATGTGGGATGGTTCGTCATTGGCGCATCACTGTTCGCCTCAAATATCGGCTCAGAACACTTGGTAGGACTGGCCGGGACGGGCGCGGCATCCGGTGTGGCAGTGGGACAATTCGAAATTCTGGCATCGCTGATTTTACTCATTCTGGGCTGGGTCTTTGTCCCTTTTTACATCAAAAGTGGTGTGTACACCATGCCCGAGTTTCTGGAGCGGCGTTACTCTACCGGGGCACGGTGGTACCTTGCAGTGATTTCGGTGTTGGGGTATGTCATCACCAAAATCTCCGTTACCATCGCTGCCGGTGGTATTGTTTTCAATGCCCTCATGGGAATTGATTTCTGGACCGGTGCACTGATCGTGGTTATTGCTACCGGGCTTTATACCGTCCTGGGCGGATTGCGGGCAGTCCTCTACACCGATATGCTCCAAATGTTTGTTCTGATTGGCGGATCGGTGGCAGTAA
>JAIPJQ010000077.1 GCA_021734065.1 Fidelibacterota bacterium
CTCCGTGAAAAATATCTGGATGCCGATGTGGGAATATCGGGGGGGAATTTCATCATCGCCGAAACAGGACAGGTGATTTTGGTGGAGAATGAGGCCAATATCCGTCTGTCAACGGTTTTACCACGAGTCCATATCGCGATCACCGGTATCGAAAAAGTAGTTCCCAATCAGCAAGATTATGCCAATCTCATGCGATTGTTGCCGGCGAGCGCTACCGGTCAGAAAATGGCGGGATATGTTTCAGCTTTGACACCGGGCGTAGCCGGTGGTCCGGAGCGCATGATTGTGATTTTATTGGATGCGGGACGCCGTCAGATGCTGGATTCGGAAAAAGGGGAAATGTTGGCCTGCATTCGCTGTGGCGCATGCTTGAATGTCTGTCCCATATTCAATCGGGGTGGTGGTCATGCGTACGGCTCTGTTTACCCGGGACCTATGGGGGCAGTGCTCACACCCGGACTGGGCAAGCCGGGAAGCGCTCCGGATCATGCTTTTGCCAGTTCCTTATGCGGCGCGTGTGTGGATATTTGCCCGGTGAAAATCCCAATTACCAAATTGTTGCTCCAGACTCGGAAAGAGGCGATAGACAATCGTTCCCGCGGTTCGGAAAATTTTGCGGAAAAGGCTGTATGGAAAACTTGGTCCGTACTCATGCGTCATCCTGGAATATTTCAGTTTTTACGCTCCATGGGAGCGATTTTCCCTATACGGTTCCCGTGGGGAAGTGGTGCACGAAAGTTGCCACGAATGGCGCATAAAACCTTTCTTCAGCAGGTGCATGATGGCCAATTTGATTGAACAATTCATCACGGAAGCAGAGTTGGTTCATAGCGTAACGCATCTGGTTCGCGGGGAGTCCTTGGAAGATACAATTGTGGATTTGGTCAGGGATGTAGAAGCGAACCTGATTTACGACGCCCGAAATCACGACCCAATCCCGAGAAAAGAGCTGGCGCAAAAAGTCGTGGGAATCAGTGAAATGATAGCCGGTATAGCGGAAACGGGATCACTTATCGTGGACTTATCCTCACCGGATCATCTGGTTTCATTACTCCCACAACGCCACCTGGCTATTATTGATGCCGACCAAATCTACCCGACATTTTCAGACTATTTAGCCAGCGGCCGTGCACTGTTGCAGTATACTATGATTACCGGCCCCAGCAAGACAGCTGATATTGAGAAAATCCTGGTGTACGGAGCTCATGGTCCAGTCCAGTTAGATATTTTGATTCGCACGGGATAAGAGGAATCTATTTTGTTTTACAGGGAAGCAATGGTTGGATGATGGACGGTCACAAATTACCTTTATCTCATGTCTGCAATGTCCGGTAAATCAGGAAGTAAGTGGAATATTTCGTCACCTGAATCCATGAAGAATTATTGGAATGAATGTCTATGAAGCGTACCCCATTTTACGAGAAACACGCCACGCTGGGTGCCAAATTGGTTGATTTTGCCGGCTACGCCATGCCCGTGCAATACCAGAGCATGGTGGCTGAACACATGGCGGTGCGGCAGACCGCCGGGTTATTTGATGTTTCTCATATGGGTGAATTCCTGGTGACCGGACCCCAGCAGGTGGAATTTTTAGATTACGCAACCATCAATGACATCAGGGGAATGGTACCGGGACAGGCACAATATTCGGCCATGTGCCTGGAAAGTGGCGGTATTGTGGATGATCTGCTGATCTACAAGTTTGAGGACAAATTCATGCTGGTGGTGAATGCTTCCAATATAGAAAAGGATTGGCAACACCTGGCACACCTGGCTGATTCGTATGATGTGACCCTGGAAAACCACAGTGAGGACACCGCATTGCTGGCCTTGCAGGGACCCAATTCACGGGACATTCTGCAAAAACTGGCCGATACAGATTTATCAGCTATTCCATTCTATCATTTCAGGGAGGGAAAGGTGGCTGGTTGCTCCATGGTCATCGCCCGTACCGGCTATACCGGTGAATTGGGATTCGAATTGTATCATGACCCAGTCTTTAGTGCAGAACTCTGGGATACGTTAATGGATGCTGGTCAGGATGCGGGACTAAAACCAGCCGGCCTGGGTTCCCGCGATTCGCTGCGCCTGGAAATGAAATACTGCCTGTATGGAAATGACATTGACGAAACCACGACGCCACAGGAAGCGCGTCTGGGGTGGATCACCAAAATGGACAAACCCGATTTCCATGGTAAAGCGGCGCTGGAAGTACAGAAAGCAGCCGGATTGAAGCGGGCGCTTATTGCATTTGAATTGACGGAGCGCGGCATTCCCCGGCATGGCTATGACATTTATGTTGGTGATGAAAAAGTTGGGCAGGTAACCAGCGGCGGTCATTCACCCGTCTTGGAAAAGGGAATCGGTATGGGGTATGTGAATTTTCCTCATCATAAAACAGGGACGGAAATATTTATCGACATCCGGGGTAGGAAAATTCCTGCCAAGATTGTCAAACCACCATTTGTGAAAAATACAACCATAGCGAGTTAAGCCATTAAACGCGGGCTCACATATCAGGAAAAGCGGCGGGAGATTATTGGGATTTTGACCCTGATCGTGAGCCTTTTGGTTCTGGTCAGCCTCGTCAGCCATGATCCCACCGAGGAACCCACAATTGGTCCTGATGTGGAACTTCATAACTGGATGGGCTACGCAGGTGTTTTCATCAGCTACTATCTCATGAAGATGTTTATCGGCTGGGGCGCCCTGATTCTGCCGCTATTAGGGATTGGCTGGGGCGTTTATACACTCTTGGACAAAACTTACAAGCCGTTGGTACGCTTCACCGCATATACTGCTTCGGTATTTATCCTGTTATCCATTTTTACTGCCATGGTGATGCTTCACCTTGAAAATGGGTTGGCGCTGGCGTATCGACATACAGGCGCTTTCTCGGTGGGGACGACGCGCCTTCTGGAGGACTTTCTGGGGGTTTGGGGTGCATTCCTGATCGTGGTGGGATTATTGGTGGTGACGATCCAGGGATGGTTGGGATTTTCCTGGAAGCTTTTCTTCGAACAAATCCGGCAATCTTTTGCTGAATGGCGTCGGAGTCGTGAACAAAAAGCAGCCAGGAAATCAAAAGCAGATTCCGCGAAAGAAAAATCTGAACCGGTAAAAACGGAAGTCCCCTCAATTGCAGAGGAGGATGCGGAGATTGACGCGGAAGTTCCGCCACCGATTACGGCAATAGATCCGAAAAAAACTGAACAGCAGCAGACCGTACCTGAAGAAACTGAATCTGTAGAGGGCGTTGACTCAGAAGCGGATGAGGACGAGCGGGACGATATTGCCATTGAAGAGGCGGTGGTGGAAGAAGAAGTGGATTACGACAAGACCAAGCCGAAAGCGCCGCGTCGCGAGTACAAACTCCCCACCGTTGATCTACTGGAAACGCCCATTGAAGTTGACCAGAGCATGAGCCGTGAAGAGCTTTTACACAATGCCGATTTGCTGGTGCAGGCACTGGGTTCCTTTGGTGTTGAAGGGAAGGTGACCCATATCGCTCCGGGGCCGGTCATTACCCGCTACGAAATCGAGCCGGGACCCGGCATCCGGGTGGCAAAAATTGCCAGTTTGTCTGATGATATTGCCCGGGTGATGAAAGCGCGCCGCGTCCGTATCATTGCGCCCATCCCGGGGAAAAATTCTGTGGGTGTGGAACTACCTAATCCCAAACCGGAAATCGTTTATCTGAAAAGCGTCATCAATTCCGAAAAATTTACCGATGCCGATGGCTTGCTTACCATAGCGCTGGGGAAAACCACCAGTGGTGAACTCTTTGTTGCTGATCTGGCGAAAATGCCACACTTGCTCATTGCCGGCGCTACCGGATCGGGAAAATCAGTATGTATCAATGTCATTATCACATCTCTGCTCTATCGGGCTCGCCCTGATCAGGTGAAATTCATTATGATCGACCCCAAAAAGCTGGAGTTGTCCATCTACCGGCAGTTGGTGGGATATCACCTCATCACCGGTGAGGGGATGGATGAGCATGTACTGACCAAGCCGAAAAATGCGGTTCAGGCATTGCGTGCGGCAGAGCTGGAGATGGAAAAACGCTATGAAATTCTCTCCGAAGCCACGGTCCGGAACATCGAACAGTATAATGAACGAGCGGCAAAATCTGATGATATGGAGTCCCTGCCGTACATTGTGGTGGTCATTGATGAATTAGCGGATCTCATGATTACAGCCGCCAAAGAGGTGGAAGAACCCATCACCCGACTGGCGCAGATGGCGCGGGCTGTGGGCATTCACCTGATTATTGCTACCCAGCGACCTTCTGTGGATGTTATCACGGGAGTGATCAAAGCGAATTTCCCCACAAGAATTGCATTTCAGGTGGCTCAAAAGAATGATTCCCGAACCATCCTGGATCAAAATGGTGCCGAGAAATTGCTGGGACGTGGTGATATGCTGTTCCAATACGCCGGTGCTGCGGTTCCCACACGGCTCCATTGTGCATTGGTAACACTGGAAGAAATTGAAAGCATTCTGGACCATATCAGCAACGAGCCCAAGCCGGAAGAAGAATTCCTTCCCGAAGTGCGGGAAAGTGGTGGTGACGGGAGTGGTGTTCTTGGTGATGAAGTGGGTGACCGGGACGACCTGTTTGATGAGGCGTACCGTCTGGTGGTGACCCATCAGCAGGGTTCGGTGAGTTTGTTGCAGCGTCGGTTAAAAATCGGGTATGCCCGGGCCGGGCGCCTGATTGATCAGTTAGAACTGGCCGGTGTAGTCGGTCCCAATACCGGCAGTAAAGCGCGTGAAGTTTTGGTTGGTCCGGAAATCCTTGAAAAGCCATCGTTTGAAGATGATGATGATGAATAATCATGTGACGCAATTCTTCCGTATTTCAATTATCCCATTAAAACGAGTTTTCTATTTATTAAGTCTGTTCACACTGACCTTGGGCTTTCAGCCGTTTCAACTTCACGCACAATCCATTTCCTCAGAGTCTCCCCGGGTGGATCGGATTATCAGCCGGTTCCTGCAAGTTGACAACACCCATTTACACATAGAGAATGCCACCGAATGGGCATTTTCCGGCCGCATTGATTCGCTTGCTCTGGATGTGATGATTCAGGACAGCACCCACTTCCGGCTTTTTTTACAGGATCAAAACATGGAGATCCTGGGTTATGGTTCAAAATTGTACACGGTGAATCATGGTCAGCGTCAGATTATTATTGAACCGTTAAATCCCCATGATTTGGTTAAGCGCTTCCTGGGACCTTTATTCACGGATGTGATTCTGGAAAATCAGGTCGCGGAAGACGGCGGTGTCAAACTTAGTTATGGTTTTCGTGATCCTTATTCAGAATGGTCTTCTGCAACTATTTGGGTTACAAAAGACTGGCTGGTGCAGCAGATGGTATTGGAAGATGTGGAGTCAAACCGGGTGCATGTAAACTTGCGGTTTCTGAATCTGATGGATGGTTTCTATGCGAATGATATTCTGGAAAACTCTTACCAATACCGGATCGCGGACCTGTCCTCCCAAACCAAGCCGCCTGAAACGGGCGAGAAACACTAACCATGGCTGGTAAAAGTCTATTCCGGGCTCATCCCATCAAGTTCATTCTTTCGTTTGGAGTAAGTGCCTTCCTGGTCTGGTTTGTTTTCAGAGACCTGGACATTGAGGGATTTTGGGTAGCGTTGGAGGGTGTTTCCATTAGTTATATCCTCATCGGTGCCGCATTACTTATTTACAGCGTATACGTTCGTGCCCAGCGCTGGCGGATTTTGATTTCGCCGCAGGGGGAATCCCTCACCAAGGATTTGTTCGACTCACTGTTGATAGGATACCTGGGGAACGATGTATTGCCCTTCAGATTAGGGGAGGTCTTGCGTGCCGCGCTGGCAGCTCGAAAGACGAAGTTGAGAATCAGCGGAATTGGCGCCTCTATTCTGGTTGATCGTCTCCTGGACATGCTTTCATTTCTCATCATAACGGTGTGTCTGTTTATGCTGTATCCTATCGCGGACTGGGCGCAGACAGTGGCAGTGCTTGGGTTTGTGGTGCTGGTGGTCTTCTTTCTGGCTGCATTTCTCCTGCGGGAGAAACGGGAGCGTTTGTTTCAGTGGATTCAGGGCTGGGCTGAGAAAAAAGCAGCCGCCGGAAAAATGAAACTGGCCGGTCACATCATGTCATTATTCAAAGGGGTGGAAACCATTTGGCAGATGCCGCAGCCTTTGAAGGTTACACTGTTAACCATTTACCTATGGGTCCTTTATATCATTGTCACGGCACTGGGGCTGGCAGCGTTTCATTTTGACTTTACGCCGGTGGAATTTTTCATCGCTTCCATGGTTTTATTGACCTTCACGACCCTATCCCTCTCTATTCCGTCAGCACCGGGGTTTGTGGGAACTTATCATGGTGCTGTCGTCGCTGCTTTGGCGTTAGTGGATATCCCCAGCACGCCGGCCAAGGCCTTCGCCATTGTATTTCATCTGCTGAATTACCTGGCAATGGCGCTACCGGGAGCTATCATTTTCTTTAAAACCGGATTGAAATTTCAATTTGCAACCGATGTCTCCGAATTGACAGGTTCACCCGTCGAACCAGAATCCGCTTCATCTGAGAATTCACACCAACCACCCATTTAATCAGAGACAACCTCATTTCTACTGACGTATCAGAGGCGCGGCAAAAAGGTTTGGTTTATTTCTAATAGAAGGAATCGTTTTATGTTTAAGCGCCTATTCATTGCTCTCCTTACCTTGATGTGGGTACAGAATAGTGTTGCTCAATCCACTGGTTCTATTTCAGGGATAATTCTTGACCGGGATACCAAACAGCCACTCGCAGGGGCAAATGTGATGCTGGAAAATACGCCCTACGGTAGCGCGACGGATGGTGAAGGGCGATTCATAAAGCAGAATATTCCGGTTGGGACCTACCGCCTGCGGGCCGATATGATTGGGTACAAATCCCAGGCACGTACCAATATTCATATTGCATCGCAACGGATGATTGAGGTGAATCTTGATTTAATTCCGGTGATTTTGGAGGGGGAAGACGTGACGGTGACGGCCGGATTTTTCGAGCGGGCCAAAGATGCGGTGGTTAGCGTGCGGTCTGTGGATATTGAGGAGATCCGCTCGGATCCGGTGGGTGCTTATGATGTGATGCGCATGATGCAGGCTTTACCCGCAGTGGTGTCGGGTGCGGATCAGGATAATGAAATCATTATTCGCGGTGGGAATCCGGGAGAAAATTTGTTCATTATGGATCATTTGGAAATCCCGTACCCGAATCATTTTTCCCAGGCCGGAAGTGGTGGGGGACCGATTACGCTGATTAATACGGAATTTATTGAGCGGATTGATTTTTATGCCGGCTCTTTCCCGGCGCGTTACGGTGGGAAGGTCTCATCGGTCATGGATGTTTCCTTGCGAGAGGGGAACCGGCAGCATCACATGGGTCAATTCAACTTCAATATGGCCGGATTCGGATTGACTTTTGAAGGACCATTGAATGATAAGACGAATTATATCGCCACGCTGAAGCGTTCATTTTTGGACTTCGTCATTGCCAATACCGGACTGGCCGCCGTTCCCCAATACTGGACAGGACAGGCCAAAGTTACCTATCATCTGAAACCGGGGGAGAAAATCATGTTCAATTTCCTGGGTGGGATTGATGGAATTGACATTGTGGGAGAGGATACACCCCAGGCCCGTGGAGCGGAAAATGTGGATTTTGCTACCCGGCAATACACGCTGGGTGTGAGTTATAGAAGTCTCATTAAAAATCACGGGTACTGGGTGACATCATTGGCCCAGAACATGATCCAGGTTAAAACTGATGTGTACCGGGTTGGGGAAGAAGCCACCCACAATACCTACTTCACCCAGGCGGACTTGGAGCTGGGTCATACCCTTAAATCAGATATTTTCTACAAATTCTCGCCCAAGTTCGAATTGTCGGGCGGATTGAAGGTTTCCACGACCTATTTGGATTATGATCAGGATTATCAAGGGCTTCCGGTGGTGAATTATATCTACCGGTTTGATAACCAGTATTGGGGAGATCCTGCGGTGCGATCCACCTGGGACGGTGAGCCGGTTCAGCCATTCGATAATGCTTTTTACTACGCTGCATTAGACACGCTGAGTGAGTCCAATATCATTCAGGACACGCTCTCGACAGGAACAGATGAAACCTGGCAAAACAATTTGGCTATGGTCTCACCCTCGGTCTGGGCTCAATCGCGTTTTTACCTGTTTCGGGAATTGGAAATCATTTTGGGTGGCCGGGTGGGTCAGACCGGATATACGAATTACAGGTATTTTTCACCTCGGATTGGTTTGTCTTATCCATTATCACAGGCGCTGAAAGTGAGTCTTTCCGCCGGCCGATACTATCAGCGACCTTTCAACGTGGTCCTGAATGGGGATTTTCTTAACACAAACGAGCTGAAGAATTATTTCGCTGATCAGATCGTGTTGGGTGCTGAGTATTTACCCCGGGAAGATGTGCGCCTGACCCTGGAAATTTATGAAAAGCGTTTTGACCAGATGGTTACCTCAACCTGGTCGGATTCGGTGATTAATGACCGGGACGTGATTTATTTTGACAATGAACGCCAGGTCAATGCAGGGGCCGGTTATTCCCGGGGGATTGAGTTTTTCATTCAAAAAAAGTTCGTGGATAACTGGTACGGCTCATTCAGCTATTCCAAATCCATCGCCCGGGGAATTGACCCGCGTGACGAGAAAACCGAATACCCGTGGACTTATGATTACGGGGATGTGATGACCTTGATTGGCGGGTATAAAATACAATACATGAATTATGATTGGTACTCGCGCTATAAAACATCCCTGATTGCAAAGGCATTCTCCTGGTTGCCCTTCATGCCATCTGATGAATATGAGATGAGCTTCCGCGCTCGCTATGTGGGAGGACGTCCGTATACTAAGCGGGTGTATAATCCTTACCGCAGGCGTTGGTATATTCCGGCGGACAGTCCACTGAATACGCTGCGTTATGATGCTTATTTCCGTTTTGATGTGATGCTACTGCAGCGTTTTTACTTCGAGAAAATGAATCTGGTGGCATTCTGGGATATTATGAATGTAACCAACCGGGATAATCCCTGGGAATACATTTACAAAGAGGATGGTTCACGGGAAATGTCCTGGCAATTTAAAACCTTCCCGGTGGGTGGGGTGACTTTGGAGTTTTAGTAATAGTGGACAAACCTGATTTTCAGCGTTCCTGAAATCATTTTCCGCCAATCGAATGGGTCTCTCACCCAAGGATAATGTTATAGCGTTATATTTTATCAGGAGGAACAATAGATGAATGAAACAACCAAACGATCCACTATATACTTTAACCCGATCTTCATCGGGCACTTCGCTTAAAGGCGGCAATTATGCATGTTTCCCTTTCAAATTTGGTGAATGACGCTGTCCGCGCAGCTCTGCTGGAAGATCAGGAAGATCTTGCAGCTTTTAAAGATCGTGTTAACGAGCCGGTTTTGTCTTATGAAGAACTGCTAAATGATTTGAAAGCCCATGGCAAGATATGAAACCACGAATTGCACGAATTATCCGATTCAACCTTTAATCATTTTCTGTAAGTCGGTAAGATCACTGAAAAATTGCTTTTTATCACCATCTTTGGCAATGGATTTGCCTGCTTCTTCGGCCTGTTTTAAAAAGTGCTGCGCATCTTTGGTGGAGCCCAGCAGCCAGTGGGCACGCGCCACCGCTTCATAGGCGTAGGCCAAGTCAAAATCACCGATTTGATTTTCCTGGCACAACTTCAGGCAACGCGCTGCATGGTAAATAGCAGGCTCACCGCGCTCCAGAATTCCGTACACATGGGAAATCTGCCATTCGCTGCGGGCAAAATTCAACTCGGTTCCCACCTGCCGCCAATGAAATGCGGACGCATGGGCCATGTGAATCATGTCAGCCTCTTCATCAGGTGTCCGATCCGGTTTCTCAATCAAATCCCAGGTTTGATTAAAAAGTGTAATCCCCAGCGCTTTGTGTTGGTCAGTAGTAATTTTTGATACAGCCATGGTCTATTCCTCCGGTTCTCTGGTGCTGAATATTGTTGTCTGAATGAGATAATATAGACGGTTCCCGCAGGTGAAAAACAGGAAAGATGGTTCCTTCCACAATCGAATATGCCGCACCCCAATCCGCAAATCCGCAAACTCGGTTCATTCGGTGATAGTTATTTTCGGAACCACGAATTAAAAAGGCAGAAACCGCAAAGGTACTGAGTAGACGCAGAGGTCGCAGAGGAGCGGGAGACAAATCAGACTTCTGCCGGGACTGGATTTCCGTTTTAATCATTAAAATTTGCGATTTGGAATTTGTTTGATTTTTGATGCTTGTGATTTGGGATTTCCGAATCCGTCAAACGGAGCGAAGCGGAGTAAGACGAACGAAGT